>NZ_JAIWPS010000003.1:0-301891 GCF_021191595.1 Alterluteimonas muca | reverse complement strand
TACGAGCATCGTCGAAGGCATCAACAACACCATCAAGGTCATCAAGCGCCGGGCCTACGGCTACCGCGATCAGGAGTACTTCTTCCTGAAGATCCGCGCAGCCTTCCCCGGTAATACGCGATGAACCGGAAGTTGGCCACCGGGATGCGCGGATCGCGCAGGCGCAGGTGGTGGGTGATGAAGCGGTGGCCCTTGACCGCGAACACGAAGTCGTCCGGCGTCTCGTCGTGCCAGCGCTGGTAGCTGTCCGGGTGCTGCAGCGAGTAGAAGCTGCCGTTGATCTCGATGGTCGGGAAGGTGCGCGAGGCGAATTCGAGCTCGCGGCGTTGTGCCAGGCCCTGCGGGTAGAACACACCGCGCCACGGCGTGTAGCGCCAGCCGGAAATACCGATGCGGACCTTTCCGGGTTGGGTGGCAGTGCTCATGCGTCAAGGTTTCGGGCGGCAGGAGTGGCTGCAAGGATCCCCGTGCGGTCGGCGAGCGCCCGTGAACTCCACTTGCGGGGGCGGCACCAGGACGGCCGGGGAGGCGGTTGACTCCTTTTTTACCCTCGCCGCGGCACAATGGCTGCCCTGTTCAGACATAGGCTGGAATCCCGACATGGCCCATACCCTTCCCGATCTCCCGTATGCCTACGACGCGCTCGAGCCGCATTTCGACCGCCAGACGATGGAGATCCACCACACCAAGCACCACCAGACCTACGTCACCAACCTCAATGCCGCGATCGAGGGCAGTGAGCATGCCGACACGCCGATCGAACAGCTGATCGCCGACATCGACGCGCTGCCGGAAAAGATGCGCAAGGCGGTACGCAACAACGGCGGTGGCCACGCCAACCATTCGCTGTTCTGGACCGTGCTGTCGCCGCAGGGCGGCCAGCCGACGGGCGAAGTCGCCAAGCGCATCGAGAGCGATCTCGGAGGGATGGACAAGTTCAAGGAGGACTTCGCCACCGCTGCCAAGGGCCGCTTCGGTAGCGGCTGGGCGTGGCTGACGGTCGACGGCAGCGGCACGCTGGCCATCGAGGATTCCGCCAACCAGGACAACCCGCTGATGAAGGGCATCGGATCCGGCAACACGCCGATCCTGGGCCTGGACGTGTGGGAACACGCCTATTACCTGAAGTACCAGAACCGCCGTCCGGACTACATCTCGGCGTTCTTCAACATCATCAACTGGGAAGAGGTCGAGCGCCGCTACCAGGCCGCGCGCGGCTGATTTTTCGCGCAGCGCTGATCGTCACGACGCCGGGCATTGCCCGGCGTTGTCGTTTCCGGCCGAGTCGTCGGGTCGTGTGGCCCGGGGGCGGCAGAGGGAGAGCCCGGTATCCGACAGGAACATGGCTGTCCTCTGCGGTGGGGCTCGCTGGATGTCCGGGCGGCCCGCCGCGGCCACAGGGGATGCCCAGCCGGATATCTCCGCGTCCTGCTACCACATCCGGCCGCCGGCCATCCATGGCCGGCTCTGGACATCCCCCTACGTCCGCGGCGGGCCCAGAACCGTCGCTGCGTCCGGAAGAGGTCAATAGCGAACAACGTCAGGCCGTCAGACCGTGGTGGCGGCGACTCTCGACCTGCCGCTGCTGCCGCGGTTTCGCACCTGCCGACCTCGATGTCCGGAAGTGCCGGACGCACGAGCGTGTCAGCGGCAGGCGACGCTGGCACAACCGCTGTTGATTTCCGTGCCGGAGCCGGCGGATGCCCGGGCCCGTCGCGTGTGCACCGGGGGGGGTGCTCCCAGCCGGCCATGGATGGCCGGCGGCCGGCCGTGGTAGCCGGATGCGGACTCCGGCCGGGGGAGCACGCCCCCCGGTGCGCGCGACGGGCAGCGCGAATCCAAACGAGGTGCCGCCCGGCGCGCAAGGACATCCGGCCGCACGCCCCCGGAGTGATCGCCCATCGATGTCCGGTTCGAAATGATGCTGCCCGCGCTTGCGTCCGCCATGCTGCGCGCGCAAAGATCGGCCACCCGTTTTCGATGGAGCACGCATGGAGATCGCGAACCGCAGGGTCGGCACCGTCCACTTCACCCTGCGCGACGAGCAGGGTGCGGAAATCACCAGCACCCGTGGCCACCAGCCGCTGGTGTACCTGCATGGCACCAACAGCATCGCGGCAGGGCTGGAGCAGGCGCTGGAGGGGCGCGCCGCGGGTGACCGCTTCACCGTGACCGTGCTGCCGGAGCAGGGTTTCGGCCCGCGCCACGAGGCGCTGGTGCAGACCGTGCCGCGCGATGTCCTCGACGTGCGCTCGGAACCGGTGGTCGGACAGAAGCTGCAGGCGCAGACCGCACGCGGCCCGCTGGACGTCGTGGTGACCGCGGTGGAGGCCGATTGCGTGCATGTCGATGGCAACCATCCGCTTGCCGGGCGCCCGTTCGTGGCCGACGTCGAAGTGGTCGACGTGCGGCTGGCAACGCCGGACGAGCTGCAGTTCGGGCTTGGTTGATCCTCCCGGCCCATCGGCCCGGTCAGGCACGCCAGCGGCGCAGGCGCGGGCCGCCACCTGCGCGGCGCGTCGGCCTAGAATGTACGCATGCAGACCGACCCCACGCCGCTCGCCAGCCAGTTGCTGATCGCGCTGCCGGCGCTGTCCGATCCGAACTTCGCGCGCGCGGTCGCGCTGATCTGCCAGCACGACGACGACGGGGCCATGGGCGTGATCGTCAACCGTGTCTCCGAGTACACGCTGGGCGACGTGTTCGAACAGATGGACATCACCAGCAAGGACGCGCTGCTGTGCGCGCAGCCGGTGCTGGCCGGCGGCCCCGTGCATCCCGAACGCGGCTTTGTCGTGCACGACGGTACGCGCAGCTGGGATTCGACCCTGCGCATCGGCGACGACCTGCACGTGACCACCTCGCGCGACGTGCTCGAGGCGATGGCGCGTGGCGACGGGCCCGAGCGCGCGCTGGTGGCGTTGGGCTGCGCCGGTTGGGGCGCAGGGCAGCTGGAGTTCGAGCTGACCGAGAACACCTGGCTGACCGTGCCGGCCGACGCCGAACTGCTGTTCGCGGTGCCGCTTGAAGCGCGCTGGAACGCCGCGGCCGATCGCATCGGCGTCGACCTGCAGCGCGTCGCGGACTATTCGGGCCACGCCTGATGTCCACCATCCGGGCCGACGGCACCGTATTCGGTTTCGATGTCGGCGCACGGCGGATCGGCATCGCGGTCGGCAGCCGCTTCGGCCACGGTGCACGTGCGCTTGCGGTCATCGACGTCCATGACGGGCAGCCCGACTGGCATGCGATCGACCGCCTGCGGCAGGAGTGGAAGCCCGACGGCATCATCGTCGGCGATCCGATGACCCTCGACGGCGGCGACCAGCCCATCCGCCGACGTGCCCACCGCTTCGCACGCGAGTTGCGTGCGCGCTACCGCCTGCCGGTGCTGCTGATGGACGAGCGCTCGAGTTCGGTCGAGGCCGCCCAGCGCTTTGCCGAACAGCGTGCCGAAGGGCGCCGCCGGCGCCGCGATGCCGCCGCGCTGGACGCGATGGCCGCGGCCATCATCCTCGAACGCTGGCTGGCCGCACCCGGCGATGCGTTCGCGCTGCCGTCGGACTGACTCCCT
Organism: Alterluteimonas muca; assembly: GCF_021191595.1. NCBI lineage: Bacteria > Pseudomonadati > Pseudomonadota > Gammaproteobacteria > Lysobacterales > Lysobacteraceae > Alterluteimonas > Alterluteimonas muca. Next base: position 298,317 of record NZ_JAIWPS010000003.1, on the reverse strand, counting down.
GTGCGCGGCATCTGCCGCCGAATGACGGAACCAATGAACGAACAGCTCGCCCCCGATGGCCGCCTGCGCCACCTGCTGACCCTGGACGGCCTTCCCCGCACTGCGCTGGAGGCGCTGCTCGACCGTGCGCAGGCGATCGTCGATGGCGGCATCGCGGGCGCGCCACTGGCCGGACAGGCGGTGTGCACGTTGTTCTTCGAGCCCTCGACGCGCACCCGGATGAGCTTCCAGCGCGCCGCGCAGCGGCTGGGTGCCGACGTGCTCGCCTTCGACGCGTCGACCTCGTCGACCACCAAGGGCGAGACCGCGCTCGACACCCTGCGCAATATCGAGGCGATGGGCGTGCGCGGCTTCGTGGTGCGCCATGCCGCCGACGGTGCGGTGGCGTCGCTGGCCGCGGCGGCGGGGCCGGACACCGCGCTGGTCAATGCCGGTGATGGCCGCAGCGCGCATCCCACCCAGGGGCTGCTCGACATGCTGACCCTGCGCCAGGCCAAGGGGCGCGACTTCTCCGGACTCAGGGTGGTCATCGTCGGCGACATCCGCCATTCGCGGGTCGCGCGTTCCGACCTGCATGCATTGCGCACGCTCGGCGCCGGCGAGATCCGCGTCTGCGCACCGGCGGCGTTGCTGCCCACCGATGCGATCCTCGACGGCTGCCGGGTGTTCGATGACCTCGATGCCGCACTCGACGGCGTGGACGCGGTGATGATGCTGCGCCTGCAGCGCGAGCGGATGGAGGAAGGGCTGGTGCTCTCGCTGGAGGGTTACCACCGCGAGTTCGGACTGACCGCGACACGCCTGCGTCGCGCGCGCCCGGACGCGGTGGTGCTGCACCCGGGGCCGATGAACCGCGGCGTGGAGATCGACGACGACGTCGCCGACGGCCCGCAGTCGCTGATCCTGCGTCAGGTCGCCAACGGCGTGGCGGTGCGCGCGGCGGTGCTGGAGGCGCTGCTCGGCTGATTCGCGCGGTGGCGCGGCCACGTCCGCAGCCGAGATTCGTGCCGGTCACGGAATGATGCGGCGCGGCCACGGGCGCCGCAGCGGCGGGCGGCCGCGGTATCGTGCGCAACCCTCCCATGTGCGCCCCGCATGTCCGTTTCCGAAACCTCGATCCCCGCCCGCGCCGCCGCTTCCCCGGCCCACGCGCTCAAGCCGCGCCAGCTGGTGATGATGGGCCTCGGCAGCGCGATCGGCGCCGGCCTGTTCCTGGGGTCCGGGGTCGGCATCCAGATTGCCGGACCTGCGGTGCTGCTGTCGTACCTGATCGCCGGCGCGCTGGTGATCGTGGTGATGCACGCGCTTGGCGAGATGGCCGCGGCCAAACCCGCAAGCGGGGCGTTCTCGGTGTATGCCGAGGATGCGATGGGCGCGACCGCGGGTGCCACCGTTGGCTGGCTGTGGTGGCTGCAGGTCGGCGTCGTGGTGGCCGCCGAGGCGGTGGGCGCGGCCGGCCTGCTGGCGACGATCTGGCCGGGGCTGTCGGTGCCGGGGCTGACACTCACGTTCATGGCGGTGTTCACCGCGATCAACCTGCTCGGCGTGCGCAATTTCGGCGAGTTCGAGTTCTGGTTCGCGATCCTCAAGGTCATCGCGATCCTCGCCTTCATCGCCATCGGCATCGCGCTGGTGATGGGCTGGCTGCCGGCGGTCGCGTCGCCGGGCTTCGCCAACTTCACGGCCCACGGCGGCTTCGCGCCCAACGGGATGATGGGCATCGGTGCCGCGCTGCTGGTGGTGGTGTTCGCGTTCGGCGGCACCGAGATCGTCGCCATCGCCGCGGCCGAGACCGCGGATCCCGCGCGCAGCCTCGCCCGTGCGATCCGCACCGTGGCCTGGCGGATCCTCGTGTTCTATCTCGGCTCGATCGCGGTGATCGTGGCGGTGGTGCCCTGGAACAGCCCGGCGCTGGCATCGCCGTTTGCCGCCGTGCTGGAGACCGCGCGCATTCCGGGTGCGGCCACCGCCATCACCCTGGTCGCGGTGATCGCGCTGCTGTCGGCGCTCAATGCCAACCTCTACGGCGCTTCGCGGATGATCTGGTCGCTGGCACGCCGGGGCGAGGCTCCGGCAGTGCTGGGCCGCAGCGACCGCCGCATGGTGCCGGTAGCGGCGGTGCTGGCCAGCGTGGCTTTCGGGTTCGCCGCCGCCGCGCTGGAACTGCTGTATCCGCAGCGCGTGCTGCCGATGCTGCTCAACATCGTCGGTGCCACCTGCCTGCTGGTGTGGACGATCGCGCTGGTGTCGCAGCTGATCCTGCGCCGGCGCGCCGATCGCGCGGGGGTGGCGCTGGCGTACCGCATGCGCGGGTTCCCGCTGCCGACGCTGTGCGCGCTGGCGATCCTCGGCGTCATCTTCGCGCTGCTGGTCGCTTCGCCCGACACGCGCACGCAGTTCCTGTCGATGGCGGCGCTGACCGCGGCCATCGCCATTGTCAGCGCACTTGCGCGCCGGCATCGCGGACGCGCCTGACGTCCACGGCGCGTTGCAGGCACTGCAGGGCGCGACGGGTCGTCCGCCGGCGCGGGCAAGGCCTCAGCCGGCAAGCTCCGGCCAAGCGACCACGGCGGACACGTTCAACGCGACCACGATCCAGAACACCGCCTGGTAGGAGCGCTTGCGACTCTTGTGGTGGAGCATGCGCTGGGCGAGCAGGGCGCCCGGCCAGCCGCCGGCGAGCTCGAGTGCGTGCAGATGGATCTCGGGCACGCGCCGGCGCCGGCCCTGCGCGGCGCGCTTGTCGGCCGCATACAGCAGCCAGGTGATCAGCGACAGCACCGGCACGCAGGCCGCGATCGCGAGCGGCAGGCGGCCTGCGGCCAGCGACCAGGCCAGCAACGCCGCGTAACCTGCGAGGAGCGCCATCGCCGGCGCCCAACCGATCCGCGGCGCATCCGTCGACAACGCGCGCCGTACTGCGCCGCGCCGACGCTGCGCCACCCGGTCCACGTCCTGCGCACACCAGCGCCCATCGGCCTGGCGCGACAGCCGGAAGCGCACGAGCTCGCCGATCTCCGGCCGCCGTCCGGACCTGCGGTAATCGCGGATGTGGAAGAACAGCCGCCGGTCATCATCATGGGGCTGGATGAAGCCGAAGCCGCGGCCATCGTCCCACTCGATGACCTTCCCGAGGACCGGTGCGCCTGTCATGTCAGCGCAGCAGCACCAGCGTGGCCAGGCCGAGGAAGCTCAGGAAGCCCATGACGTCGGTGACCGCGGTGACCACCACGGTGCCGGCAACCGCCGGGTCGATGCGCATGCGCTTCATCAACAGCGGCACGAGCACCCCGGCGAGCGCAGCCGAGCAGAAGTTGATCACCAGCGCCGCGCCGATCACCAGCGACAGGTCCCAGTCGCGGAACCAGATGAGCGCGATCAACCCCACCAGGCTGCCGATCAGCAGGCCGTTGATCAGCGCCACCCGCAGTTCCTTCCACAGCAGGATGCCGGCGTTGCTGCTGCCCACCTGGCCCAGCGCAATGCCGCGCACCATCAGCGTAAGCACCTGCACCGAGGCATTGCCGCCGATGCCGGCGACGATCGGCATCAGTACGGCCAGGGCGACGATGCGCTCGATGGTGGCCTCGAACTGGCCGATCACCGATGCCGCCAGGAACGCGGTCAGCAGGTTGATGCACAGCCAGACCACGCGGCCGCGCACCGCGCGCCGCACCGGCGAGAACAGGTCCTCGTCCTCGTCGAGGCCGGCCGCACCCAGCACCTGGTGTTCGGCCTGCTCGCGGATGATGTCGACCACGTCGTCGATGGTGATGCGGCCCAGCAGCACGTTGCCGTCGTCGACCACCGGCGCCGAGACCCAGTCGTGGTCGGAGAACTGCCGCGCGACTTCCTGCGCGGATTCACCGACATGGATCGAGGTCAGCGAATCGTCGATGAGCTGGTTGAGCGGAGTGCCCGGCTCGCAGGTCACCAGGTCCTGCAGCGCGACCCAGCCGATCAGCTGGTGCCGGCGGTTGACCACGTACAGGTGGTCGGTGTGCTCGGGCAGTTCGCCGCGCAGGCGCAGGAAGCGCAGCACGACCTCCACGGTGGTATCGGCGCGCACGGTGACCACGTCGGGGTTCATCAGGCGCCCGGCGCTGTCCTCCTCGTACGACAGCGCCTGCTCGAGCCGCTCGCGGTTCTCGCGGTCCATCGAACGCAGCAGCTGCTCGCTCACCGCCTCGGGCAGGTCGTCGACGAGGTCGGCAAGGTCGTCGATGTCGAGATCCTCGACCGCGGCCACCAGCTCGTCGGGATCCATGTCGGCGATCAGGCTCTCGCGCACCTCGTCGCCGACGTGCACCAGCACCTCGCCATCGTCCTCGGCATCCACCAACCCCCACACCACCATGCGCTTGTCGTGCGGCAGCGATTCGAGCAGGTTGCCGATCTCGGCTGGCGCCAGCGTGTTGACCAGCCGGCGCACCGGGCCCAGCCGCCCGCTGTCCAGGGCGTCGGAAAGCAGACGCAGCTGGCGTGCGGTCTTGTCGTGGCGGGCGTTCTCGGCCATAGGGTCGCGTCTCGCGCCGGCATCCGCTGTCCGCGTGCTCCGCAGCCGCCTGCGGGCGACGTGCCGGAACCTTCGCGCCATGGATGACGGCCTGGAAGTGACATCGCGGCCCAGGGGCGCGACAGGTCAGGTGTTCATGCGCGGCATTATCGCGCGTTGCCCGTTGCAGTGCCCACCCTTCCGACCGCCATCGCGATGCGGCGTAGCGCTCAGGCCGCGGTACTGGCCTGGCGCATCCAGCGGTCGATCCCGGCACGGTCGCGTGCGCGCATCAGTGCACCGGCGCGCCGGCGCAGTGCGCCGAGGTCGCATGCGCGGATCGCCTGGCGTACTTCCAGCAGCGTCGCGGGGTGCAGGCTGAACTCCTCGAGGCCCAATGCCAGCAGCAGCGGTACGAAGGCCGGGTCGCCGGCCATTTCCCCGCACACCGCCACCGGCAACCCGCGCGCGCGGCCGGTACGGATGACATCGCGCAGCACCCGCAGCACGGCCGGATGCAGTGGCGAGTGCAGGTCCTCGAGCGCGTCGTTGTTGCGGTCGGCGGCGAGCATGTACTGCACGAGGTCATTGGTGCCGATGGACACGAAGTCGACGGTATCGGCCAGTGCGGGCAGGGCCAGCGCCGCCGCCGGCACCTCGATCATCGCGCCCAGCGGCACCTCGTCGGCGACATGGTGGCCCTCGGCACGCAGTGCCTCACGTGTGCTGCGCAGCAGTGCGGCGACCTGCAGCATCTCGTCGCGGGTGGCCACCATCGGCACCAGGATGCGCAGAGGGCCGTAACCGGACGCGCGCAGCAGCGCCCGCATCTGGATGGCGAAGATGTCGCCGCGCGCCAGCGACAGGCGCACGCCGCGGCAACCGAGCGCCGGGTTGGGCTCGCGCGGGAGGGTGAGGCCGGCACGGTCGGCCTTGTCGGCGCCCAGGTCGAGGGTGCGGATCGTCACCGTGCGACCGGTCATCCCCAGCACGGCATCGCGGTAGGCGCGGAACTGGGTGTCCTCGTCGGGCGCGGCGCTGCCCTGCAGGAACAGGTACTCGGTGCGGTACAGGCCGAGGCCCGCCGCCCCCAGCGCATGCGCCTCGGCGACATCGTCGCGTGACTCGGCATTGGCGTACAGGCGGATGTCGACCCCGTCCAGCGTGCGCGTCGGCTCGCGCCGCAGGCGGTGCAGCTGCCGGCGCTCGTGCTGCTCGTCACGGCGGCGGGTGCGGTACCCGCGCAGGTCGGAGGCATCGGGTGACACCACCACCCGGCCGCGTGCGCCGTCGACGACCAGCACGTCGCCGTCGTTGACGTGCTGCAGCACCTCGCCTGCGCCGACCACCAGCGGTATGTGCAGGCTGCGCGCCAGGATCGCGGCATGCGACAGCATGCTGCCGCCGGTGGTGACGATCGCAAGCACGCCCTGCGACTGCAGCTGCACAAGCTCGGCCGGGGCCACGGTATCGGTGACCAGGATCTCGCCCGCCACCCCACCTGCATGCGGCTCGCCACGGTGCAGGGCGGCGTGCAGGCGGCCGATGACCTGGTCGACGTCCTCGCTGCGGCTGCGGAAGTAGTCGTCGTCCATCGCCGCGAACACCGCGGCCAGGCGGTCACGCTGCAGGCGCAGCGCATAGTCGGCGCTGTAGCGGCTGTCGCGGATCAGCGCGTCCAGCCCCTGCAGCAGTTCGGGATCGTCGAGCAGCAGCGCATGCAGGTCGAGGAATTCGCCGACCTCGTGGGCGAGCGCCCCATGCAGCCGCTCGCGTGCGGCATGCAGTTCCGCGCGCACGTCCTGGATGGCCGCATGCAGGCGTGCGAGTTCCGTTGCGACGTCGGCTTCGGCGATGTGCTGTTCGCTGACCTCGAACAGAAACGGCAGCCGGACCCGTGCATGGCCCAGTGCGCTGCCGCGTGACGCGCCGTGCCCGGTGAAGGCACGCCGCATCAACTGTCCTCGTCGAAGCGCCGCTCGAACAGCGCCGCGACGGCGTCGGCCGCGGCCGCCTCGTCCTCGCCGTCCACGCGCAGCACCACCGGTGTTCCCGGCCCGGCGGCAAGCAGCATCACGCCCATGATGCTCTTGGCGTTGACCTCGCGGCCCTTGGCCACCAGCGTCGCGTTGCAGCGGTAACCCGACAGCAGCTGCACGAGGCGCGCCGTGGCGCGCGCGTGCAGGCCGAGCCGGTTGGTGATCATCAGGTCGCGCTGGATCATGTCGGCACTCCTCCGCTGCGCGTCCGGCCCGGGTCAGGCATCGTCATGGATCACCCCGATCCGCGCGCCGGCCGCCGCCACCGCCGGCAGCTCCTGCAATGGAAGTTCCGGGTAGTTCAGCACGCGCAGCAGCATCGGCAGGTTGAGGCCCGACACCCGCCGCGCCGGCGTGCCGAGGCGGACCACGCGGGCGGCGAGGTTGCTCGGGCTGGCGCCGTAGAGGTCGGTGAGGACCAGCACGCCATCGCCGCCGTCCACCCGCCGCAACGCCGCACTGGCTGCGGGCAGCAGCGCGTCGGCGTCGGCATCGAACGGCACCTCGAACGCCTCCACCTTCAACGGCAGCGGGCGCAGCAGGCGGCCGGCCACCGCCACCAGTGCGGTGCCGATGCCTTCATGGGTGACGAGGAGGATGCCGACAGTCATGGCCACAAACTAGCAGACGGCCGTGGAGCGCAGAAGACACATGCGCGCGCGTGCGCGCGACGACCTAGGGCGCGCCCCATCTGGTGCGGCTGAGGGTGGCTACGGAATATGGCCGCACACGCCGTTGTAGGCCCGAGCCAAGGAACCCAGCGCATGTTCGATTCCATCACCAGCAGCCTGTCCAGCATGGCCGGGAACTTCGCCGGCAATCTCCTCGACAACATCCTGGACATGGCCCCTGGGCTCGTGACCAACCTGCTGTCGGTCGCCGCCAACACCGCGCTGCCTGGTTCCGGGGTGCTGGTGCAGGCACTGGCCGGCCCTATCGTCGATGCCGGCTTCGACGCCGTCGAATCGCTCGCCCGCGATGCGCTGCTGCCCGCCCTCAACGACACCCTGGGTGTCGCCACCCAGCAGGACTTCGGTGATCTCGGCAACTTCGCCACCGGCCTCGCCAACACCTTCATGGATGGCGTGCAGAGCGGCTGGGCGGGTTGATCCGGTGAACGAGGACGCCTGGCATAAGCGCCAGCGCTGGGCGGAGTCCGTCATCGGGCTCCGCCAGATCGACGCCATCACCGAGGCCGACCGCGAGCTGCTGTTCCGCGAGTACGACGGCATGCAGCAGGCGATCCAGGACGAACTGCAGGCCGCGGCTCCCGAGTTCGGGCGTCGTGCCCGCGATGAGGGGCGCGAGGCCGCCGAATCCTGGATGCACGCACGCATGCATGCGCTGGGCGTCGAGCGCGGCCGGCGCCTGAAGCAGGTGCTGGGCGAACTCAGCATCGCCGACCAGCTGGAGCTCGACCGCACCGCCTGAGTGCTCGCTGCCGTCGGCGACGGCGCCTGCCGGAGGCGGCTCAGTCCAGTTCGCGGTGGTAGGTCGCCACGTCGTCCCAACCGTTGTCGCGCGCGTGTGCGGCGAGCTTCTCTGCCAGATAGACCGAACGGTGGCGTCCGCCACTGCAGCCGATCGCAACCGTCACGTAGCTGCGCGTGCCCGAACGCATGCGCGGGAGCCAGTTGTCGAGAAAGCCCGAGACCTGGCCGAGGTATTCCGCGAAATCGGTGCTGGCATCGAGGTACTCGGCCACGTCCGGATCACGTCCCGACAGCGGCCGCAGGCGCGGCTCCCAGTGCGGGTTGGGCAGGCCGCGCGCGTCGAACACGAAATCCGCGTCGGCCGGTACCCCGCGCCGGTAGGCGAAGGATTCGAACAGCAGTGACAGCGACGAATCGGCCAGGCCGAGTTCGGTGATCACCATCCGGCGCAGCTGGTGGACGTTGAGGCTGGTGGTGTCGATGTGCACGTCGGCCAGCGATCGCAACGGCTTGAGCACCTGGCGTTCCAGCGCGATCGCATCGGCGAGCGCCAGGCCGAAGTGGCTGAGCGGATGCCGCCGGCGGGTGTCGGCATAGCGCTTGATCAGCACCGCGTCGTCGGCATCGAAGAACACCAGCCGTGGATCGAAACCGAGTTCGCCCACCGCCGACAGCCATTGCGGGATCTGCGCCAGGTCCTGGTGACGGTTGCGCACGTCGATGCTCACCGCAAGCCGCTGCGGTGCTTCGTCCTGACGGCCCACGCTGCGCACGAACGCGGGCAGCAGGTCTGCGGGCAGGTTGTCGGTGCAGTAGTAGTCGAGGTCCTCCAGCGTCTTCAGTGCGACCGACTTGCCACTGCCGGACAGGCCCGACACCACCACCATCGAAGGCCGTTCGCTCATGGGGTTCCCCTCTCCAGGAAATGCGAATGGCGCGCCAGAAAGGCGGCGGCAGGATCCACCCCCTTGGCGCGCAGGATATGCGTGCGTGCGGCGGCCTCGGCCAGCACCGCGAGGTTGCGACCGGGCATCACCGGCAGGGTGATCGTCGGGACGTTCAGTTCCAGCACCTCGCGGGTACCGAGGTCGCCGGTCAGGCGCGCCATGCCGTCGTGCCGGGCGTCGGCCTCGTAGTGGTCCGGGCGCGCCAGGTGCACGATGAGGCGCAGGTACTTGTTCCGCTTGACCGCGGTGTCGCCGAACATCTCGCGGATGTTGAGCACCCCCAGCCCGCGCAGTTCCAGCAGGTCCTGCAGCAGTTCCGGGCAGGTGCCATCGAGCACGTCCGGCGCGATCTGGGTGAACTCCGGTGCGTCGTCGGCGACCAGCCGGTGTCCGCGGGTGATCAGCTCCAGCGCGAGTTCACTCTTGCCGGAACCGGACTCGCCGGTGATCAGCACGCCGATCGAATAGATCTCCATGAACACGCCATGCAGGGTGACCCGCGGCGCCAGCATCCGTGCCAGGTGGTACTGCAGATGGTTGAGCAGCTCGTGGCCACGGCGCGGTGACAGCCATAGTGGCGTTGCGGACTCCTCCGCGGCCTCGAGCAGGTCCTCGGGGCAGGACTGGCTCTTGCTCACCACCAGCGCCAGTGGCCGGAACTCCATGATCTTGGCGATCGTCTCCCAGCGCAGGCGGGCGTCGAGCGCGTCCAGCCAGGCCAGTTCCTCGGTGCCGAGGATCTGCACCTTGTTGGGATAGATGATGTTGAGATAGCCCGCCAGCGACGGCCGCCGCGCCACCGTCTCCACCGACTGCAGCACGCGCTGCTGCCCACTCTGGCCGGCGACCCAGCGCAGCTGCAGGCGCTCCTGCTGCTGGTCGAACAGTTCCTGCGCGGTAATGCTGGCGGTCATGCCTGCAAGCCCCTGTCTCGCGGGCCCGGGTGCCATGCGGGCGATGGGAGGGCGGCGTATCCGCCGCATGTGCGCGGATGCCTGCAAGCAGGCGCCGGCGATATGGCCGGGCGAGAGTAACCGCAGATGATGCCGGCTGTAATCCCGGACGCGCTGACGCTGCGATTGCGGAGACGCAAACGGCGCGTCGGAGGATCCGGCGCGCCGTGGAATGGCGCTGCAGGGAGCCCGGTCGCTGGACGCGACCGGGCCGTGAGCCGGGCTCAGCCGAAGCTGGCGGCCCGGGCCGGGTTCTCGCCGCGGTGATGGTCAACCAGCTTGCTCTTCTGCTTGACCAGCAGACGGTCGAGCTTGTCGGCGAGCAGGTCGATCGCGGCGTACATGTCGATGCCGGTGGCGTCGGCGTGCAGGGTGCGGCCCGAGATCGACACGGTGCCTTCGGCCTTGTGGTGCGGCTTGTCGATGCCAAGCTGGATACGCAGGTCGCACGGCCGGTCGAAATGCCTGGCGAGTCGTTCCATCTTGCTGTCGACATAGTCGCGCAGGGCGGGGGTGACTTCGATCTGATGGCCGTGGATGTCGGTACGCATCGCGGTGTGCCTCCTGTATGACGGACGGGAACAGCATTACCCGGAACGCCGCCGCTGATGTTGCCAAGAGGTTAACCAGCGGCCACGACCGGCACTGGATGGGACCGCGCTTACGGCCGGAGGTTCACCGGGTCGACGAACGGCGGATCAGGCCAGCCGTACGCGCTCGTGGGAGGAGGCGATGTTCATCGCTTCGCGGTACTTGGCCACGGTGCGGCGCGCCACCGGGACGCCGGCGGCCTTGAGCTCATCGGCCAGCCGCGCATCCGACAGCGGCTTGCGCGGGTCCTCGGCCTCCACCAGGCGGCGGATCATCTGCTGGATCGCGGTGCTCGAGGCCTGGCCGCCGGTATCGGTGTCCACTCCGGAAGCGAAGAAGCTGCGCAGCGGCAGGGTGCCGCGCGGGGTGTGCACGTACTTGCGGGCGATCGCCCGAGACACGGTGGATTCGTGCATGCCGATCTCGGCCGCGACCTCGCGCAGCGTCAACGGCCGCAGCGCCTGCGGGCCGAATTCGAGGAAACCGGACTGCTGGCGGGCCAGGCAGCGCGCCACCTTCAGCAGCGTCTCGCCGCGCGCCTGCACGTTGCGCAGCAGCCAGCGCGCCTCCTGCAGGCGGCCCTTGAGGTAGCCGGCGTCGGCCTCGCTGGCGTGGCGGATCATCCGCTCGTAGCCGCGATGGATGGTCAGCCGCGAATGCGGTCCGCCGACCAGGCGCACCTTCCACACCCCGTTGCGGCGCTCGATCGCGCAGTCGGGGGCGACGTAGGTATCGCTGTCGACGCCACCGATCTGCGCGCCCGGGCGCGGATCGAGCGAGCGCAGCAGCTGCAGCGCGGTGGCCGCCTCGCAGGCGTCGCAGCCGAGCGCGCCGGCCAGGCCCTGGGCGCCGAGCCGTGGCAGCGCCTCGATGAACTCGTCGACGATGCGCCGCGCCAGCGTGCGGCCGGGCAGGTCCTCGGGCAGGGCATGCAGCTGCACCTCGAGGCATTCGCGCAGGTCGCGTGCACCCACGCCCACCGGGTCGAGCAGCTGGATCCGGCGCAGGACGGCGAGGATCTCGTCGTGCTCCCATGGCCCCTCGTCACGCAATGCGGCGGCGATGTCGTCGAAGGAGGCACGCAGGTAGCCATCGTCGTCGATGGCGTCGATCAGCGCTTCGCCGATCAGGCGGTCGCGCGGCGACAGGTGGCTGAGGTTGAGCTGCCAGGCGAGATGCTCGCGCAGGCTTTCGGTATGGACGATGCGGTCGGCGGGGTCTCCGCCGTCCTCGTCGCTGCCGTGTCCGCTGCCGGTGGAATACCAACTGTCGTCGAGGCCGCCGTCCCAGGCATCGGGGGCGGTATCGGCATCGCGGATGCGCGCGGTTTCGTCGGCGGCCGTGCCGTCGCCATCGCTGGCGCGCACCGCGACGTCGTCCTCGCCCTGCCAGTCCAGCAACGGATTGCTCTCGACCGCGGCGGCGATCTCCGCCTCCAGCTCCAGCGCCGACAGCTGCAGCAGGTGCAGGGCCTGGCGCAATTGCGGCGTCAGGACCAGATGCTGTCCGAGCGATGTCTGCAGACGCGGCTTCATCTTCCCCTACGAGCCAGGTGCGGCGACCGGCCTACAGGCGGAAAGCATCCCCCAGGTAGACCCGACGCACGTCAGGATCCATCAACAGCGCGTCCGGCGCTCCCTGCGCCAGCACGCTCCCCTCGGCGAGGATATACGCCCGGTCGCAAATGCCCAAGGTTTCGCGCACGTTGTGATCGGTGATCAGCACGCCGATGCCGCGGTTCTTGAGGTGCCGGATGATGCGCTGGATCTCGCCGACGGAGATCGGATCGACGCCCGCGAAGGGCTCGTCGAGCAGCATCAGGCGCGGCTTGGCGGCGAGTGCACGGGCGATCTCGACACGCCGCCGCTCGCCGCCGGAGAGGCTGGCGCCGACCTGGTCGGCGACGTGGGTGACCTGCAGTTCCTCGAGCAACTGAGTGAGCTCCTGTTCGCGGCCCTTGCGGTCGAGGTCCTCGCGCAGCTCCAGCACCAGCCGGATGTTGTCGGCCACGCTAAGCTTGCGGAATACCGACGGTTCCTGCGGCAGGTAGCCGACGCCAAGGCGCGCGCGGCGGTACATCGGCTCGGCGGTGATGTCGGTGCCGTCGAGCACGATGCGACCGGCATCGGCCGGCACCAGGCCGACGATCATGTAGAAGCAGGTGGTCTTGCCGGCGCCGTTGGGGCCGAGCAGCCCGACCACCTCGCCGGCATCGAGGGTGAGGCCGAATTCGCGGACGACCTCGCGCTGCCGGTAGCGCTTGCGCAGGCCTTCGGCGACCAGCATCAGCCGCCGCCCTGCGCGCTGCGCGGGTTGATGCGCATCCGCACGCGGCCGTTGTCCCCGCCGCCGCTCTCCACCTGGCCGGTGGCCATGTTGTAGACGATGCGCTGCCCGGCCATGGTGCCGCGCGGCTGCTCGATGCGGGCGTCACCGGTGAGGGTGATGATGTCGGAGGCGAGGTTGTAATCGACCCGCTGCGCGCGTGCGTTCATCGGCGAGCCGTCGTCCATCTCCTGGCGCATCTGCACCGGCCCTCCCGTCAGCACCGCACGGTCGATTTCGCCGTCCCTGAGGTGGATCTCCGCACGATCGGATGTGATGTGCAGGGTGCCCTGGGTGATGATCACGCCATTCGACAGCACGGTCGGCGAGCGGTCATCGAGGGTGCCCTCGGTCCGGCCCGCGTCGATGTCCATCGGCTGGTTGCGGTCGGCCTGCTTCGCCTGCGCCGTCAACGGCAACAGCAGCACGGCCAGGACCACTGCGCTAACGGCGCCTGGGTTCATAGCGTTGTTTCACCTGGGAGAAGAATTCGTAGCGCTTGGTCGTCAGGTCCACCTGCATGCCAAGCCCCTGGATTCTAGAGCCGGGCTGCTGGATGGTCACCAACTCCTCGCTGCGGGCGATACTGGTTTCCGGCAGCAGGGTCATGCGCGTCGTCGTCAGCAGCAGGTCGCGCCCGCCCTCGTCGGGGCTGGTCATGCGCACGTCGCCTTCCAGCCGCAACTCGTCGTGGCTGGCCGAGACCCAGCCGGTGTCCGAACGTGCCTGCCAGCGGCCGCCCTCGCGCTCGGGCACCAGGAACAGCGGCGTCTGGATGGCGATGGTGCGGTCCGCGGGGTTCTGTTCGAGCCGTGGCGCGCGCAGGGTGAAGGATTCGCGGCCTTCGTTGTTGAGCGCGATCAGCTCGAAGTCGCGCAGCACGTAGTCCGAGCGCAGCGGCCCGGCGGCGACGCCCGGTGCATCGGCACGCTGGCGCCACGCCGACCAGGCGGACACGACCGCGGCGATGACGAGCACGATCGCCAGCCAGCCACGCCAGCTCATTGCGCACCTCCCGGCAGCGGATTGTCCGCATGGCCGTGCGCAACCAGCAGCAGGTCGCAGAGTTCGCGCGCCGCGCCTTCGCCACCGGCGGCAGCGGTCTGCCAGTGCGCGTGGCGCGCGGTCCAGGGGTGCGCGTTGGCGGGCGCGACCGCGAAGCCGGCCACCCGCATCGGTGCGAGGTCGGGCAGGTCGTCACCCATGAAGGCGACGCTGTCGAGGTCCAGCCCCAGCTCCTCGCACAGCGCGGTCAGGCGGGTGAGCTTGTCGCCCACGCCGCAGTGCACGCGAACCCCCAACTCGGCGCCACGGCGCTCGACCATCGGGCTGGTGCGCGCGGTGATCATCGCGACCTCGATCCCGGCGCGCCGCAGCAGCACCAGGCCCTGGCCGTCATGGACGTGGAAGGTCTTGCTCTCGTTGCCGGCGCTGTCGTAGGTGAGGCGCCCGTCGGTCAGCGTGCCGTCGACGTCGAAGCACGCCAGCCGGATCCGCGAGGCGCGGGCGAGCAGGTCGTGCGGATAGGCATCGGCAGGCATTCGGCGGTCCGGAAGTCGGGGTTCGAGCTATACCACGCGTGCGCGCAGCAGATCGTGGATGTTCAACGCACCGACCACGCGGCCCTGCGCATCGGTCACCAGCAGGCCGTTGATCTTGTGGGTCTCCATCAGGCGCGCGGCCTCCACCGCCAGCGCGTCGGCGCCGATGGTCACCGGCGAACGCGTCATGACGTCGACCACGCGGGTGGTGCGGATGTCGGTGCCCTCGTCGGCCAGCGTGCGGCGCACGTCGCCGTCGGTGAGCAGGCCGAGCAGGTGGCCTGCGTCGTCGACGACCGCGGTCATGCCCAGTCGTCTGCGGCTCATCTCCAGCAGCACCGCGCCGAAGGTGGCATCGGCGGCAACCCGCGGGACGTCGTCGCCGACATGCATGACGTCGGCGATATGCAGCAGCAGCCGGCGGCCGAGCGCGCCGGCCGGATGCGAACGCGCGAAGTCGTCGGCGGTGAAGCCGCGCGCGTCCAGCAGCGCCACCGCCAGCGCATCACCCATCGCCAGGGATGCGGTGGTGCTGGAGGTGGGGGCGAGGTCCAGCGGACAGGCTTCGGCGGGCACGCTGACGTCGAGGTGCACCTCGGCCTCGCGGGCGAGCGTGGAACGTTCGCGGCCGGTCATCGCGATCAGCGGGTTGCCCTGGCGCTTGAGCACCGGCAGCAGGGTGAGGATCTCGTCGGATTCACCCGAGTACGACAGTGCCAGCACCACGTCGGCGTCGGTGATCATGCCGAGGTCGCCATGCCCGGCCTCGCCGGGATGGACGAAGAACGCCGGGGTCCCGGTGGAGGCCAGGGTGGCGGCGATCTTGCGCGCGACATGGCCGGACTTGCCCATGCCGGTGCAGACCACGCGGCCACGGCAGTCGAGGATCAGGCTGCACGCGGCCGAGAATGCGCCGTCGATGCGTGCGCCGACGGCTGAAAGTGCCTGTTGTTCCAGTTCGAACACGCGGCGGCCACTGGCTGCGAAGTCGCTGCCGGGGGCGTGCTGTGTTGCGTCGACGGCCATTTCTCGGCGGCACCCTTTCCGTTAGGCTAAGCGGCCTATCTTAATGCGTTCCCGGGCCATGGCGCCCGGGGCGGCCCGCTGCCGGCATCCCGGCTCAGGCGGGCTTAATCGAGCAGGAGTCGAGCACGTTGGACGCACTCACCATCCAGAACCTCATCCGCGACGGCCTGCCCGGCGCACTGGTGGAGGTGCAGGGCGATGACGGCGTGCATTTCGAGGCGCTGGTGGTCAGCGAGGCGTTCCGCGGCAAGCTGCCGCTGGCGCGCCATCGGCTGGTCTACGCCACCCTCGGCGACCTGATGGGCGGTGCCATCCACGCGCTCGCCCTGCGCACCCTGACCCCGGAGGAACACGCCCGCTCCTGAGGCGTGTCCTGACCGGTCCATGGCCGGCGTGGGGCGACCACCGGGCCGGCCAGATCGAATCATGCAGAAAATCATCATCCAGGGCGGCGTGCCGCTGCACGGCGACGTGGTCGTTTCCGGTGCCAAGAACGCGGTGCTGCCGATCCTGTGCGCGGCACTGCTGGCCGACGGGCCGGTGGAGATCACCAACGTTCCCAACCTGCACGACGTCGCCACCACCGCGCGGCTGCTGCGCGAGCTGGGCGCGGACATCCGCCACGATGTCCAGGCGAGCCGCTTCCTGATCGATGCACGCGATGCGCGCGGCCACGTCGCGCCGTATGACCTGGTGCGCACGATGCGCGCCTCGGTGCTGGTGCTGGGGCCGCTGCTGGCGCGCCATGGCGCCGCCGAGGTGTCGTTGCCGGGCGGCTGTGCGATCGGGTCGCGTCCGGTGGACCTGCACATCCAGGCGATGCAGGCGCTCGGCGCCGAGGTCGAGGTCGAGCACGGCTATATCAAGGCGCGCGCGCAGCGCCTGCGCGGCGGCCATATCGAGTTCCCGATGCCCAGCGTCGGCGCCACCGAGAACGCGCTGATGGCGGCGTCGCTGGCGGCGGGCACCACCGTCATCGACAACGCCGCGCGCGAGCCGGAGATCGTCGACCTCGTCGACTGCCTGCTGGCGATGGGCGCCGACATCGAAGGCGCCGGCGGGTCGCGCATCGTGGTGCGCGGCGTGGAGCGGCTGCACGGTGGCCGCCATGCGGTGGTGCCCGACCGTATCGAGACCGGCACCTTCCTGGTCGCGGCGGCGATGACCGGCGGCCGCGTGACCGCAAGGGCCGCGCGCGCCGACACCCAGCAGGCCGTGCTCGAAAAACTCGAGCAGGCCGGTGCACGGGTCGACGTGGACGGCGATGCGATCACCCTCGACATGCAGGGCCGCCGCCCGCGCGCCGTGGACATCGTGACCGAACCGTACCCGGGGTTCCCCACCGACATGCAGGCGCAGTTCATGGCGCTCAACTGCGTGGCCGAGGGCAGCGGGGTGATCGACGAGCACATCTTCGAGAACCGTTTCATGCACGTCAGCGAGCTGATGCGCCTGGGTGCCGACATCCACGTCGAGGGCAACCGTGCGCGCGTCAACGGCGTGGAGCGACTGACCGGGGCGCCGGTGATGGCCACCGACCTGCGCGCATCGGCGTCGCTGATCCTGGCGGGGCTGGTGGCCGAGGGCGAGACGGTGATCAACCGCATCTACCACCTCGACCGTGGCTACGAGCAGATCGAGCGCAAGCTCTCCGCGCTGGGTGCACGCATCCAGCGGGTGGATTAAGGCGCGCGGCGGCAGCCACGCGCGCCCACCCCGGTCATAACGAAGAAGCCGCCCATCGGGCGGCTTCATTCGTTGCGGGGTTCGCCCGGATCAGTCCAGCGACTGCAACTGCAGGTCAATATGGTCGCGGCCATTGCGGCGCTGCAGGATGCGCGCCGGCACCGGCATGCCATCGACGACCCACGCGGTGATCTGGCGACGCCCGTCGTCGCGTACCACCTTCGTGGCCTCGCGCGACTGCCCGCCGACGGTCACGGTCTCCTTGCCCTGCACCTCGTAGGTGTGCTCGCGCGCGCGGCCTTCGTCGACCAGCCGGTAGGTGAGCGGGCGGCCGGCCTGCACGTCCTGCACCAGCACGAGGTTGAGCAGCAGGCCGTCGACGTCGCCCTGGCGCAGCGTCACGGGACCGGCCTCGTCGGCGTCCACGTCACCGGTCCAGCGTGCCTGGTTGCGGTTCCAGTCGTAGGTGGCCTCGATCGTCTTGCGCTTCACCAGCATCGCCGCAAGGCCGGATTCACCACCCTGGAAGTCGGAACTCGACAGTGGCCGCCAGCCATCGCCGTGGCGCTCGAAGGTGGTCTTCTGCGCCAGCCGCGCGCCCATGCCGGCGACGTCGAGGCTGTAGTTGAAGCGGTTGTCGCCGGCGGCTTCCAACTTCATCGTGCCGGTGGCCTCCATGCCCATGAACTTCGCGTTGTAGCGGGCGGTGAAGGGCTCCATCGCGCTGGCTGCACCGCATGCGGCCAGCAGCAACGCACCGGCGGCAAGACGCTTCCACGCGCGCGGCGCGGCAATCGGGGTGGTACGGGTCATCATCGTCATTGGACTCCCTGGTATTCGATCAGTCGCAGGTCGACGTCGTCTTCGCCATCGTCGTCCAGCTGCAGGATGCGCACCGGGGTCGGTACGCCATCGGCAATCCACACGATCATCTCATCGCGGCCTTCGTCGACCCGTGAAACGCGCAGTGCGTTGTAGCTGAGCTCGCCGACCTCGACGATCTCCGGCTCCGGCGCCACCTGGTAGACATGCTCGCGCGCGCGGCCGCCGTCCACGAAGCGGTAGTGCAGGGTGGCTCCGGGGCTGGCGTCGCGCATGATCGCGAGGTTGATCAGCAGCGCGCTCATGTCGCCATCGCGCAGCGGCACCGGTGCGCGGCGCCGCTTGCTGACGTCGCCGGTCCACTGCGCCTGGCGTGCATTCCAGTCGTAGTTGCCGGTGGCGCGGCGGGTGAACACCAGCGCCTTGCGCATGGTCTCCTGGCGCAGCGGGCGATAGTGGCCGCCGGCGATGTCGAAGTGCGTGCTCTGTTCCATGTTCACCCGCGCCAGGCCGGCGAAGCCGTGGCGGCCACGGATGCCGAGCCCGACCTCCCAGCGCCCGTCGCCGGCCTGTTCCACGCGCATGGTGGCGTCACCGGCATGCCGGCCCTGGTACCACGCCTCGTAGCTGGCCATGAACGGCGCAAGTCCGGCTGCGCGCACGCTGCCGGGCAGGAGGGCCGACAGCGCAAGGAGGATGGGGAGGAGGGTTTTCATGTCGCGGCATCATGCGAAGCGGTTGTTGGCTGCCAGCTGAAGCGGCGCCGGCAGCGGGGCCCCGTCGTACAGCACACCCTCTTCGCCGAGCGTGATGCGCCGCTCGCCCAGCAGGCGCACGGTTTCGACCAGCAGCGGATGTTCGCGCTCCAGCACGCGCGCGGACAGGCTGGCTTCATCGTCGCCAGCAAGCACCGGGACCGGTGCCTGCGCGATCACCGGACCACCGTCGAGATCGGCGGTCACGAAGTGCACGCTGGCGCCATGCCGGGATGCACCGGCGGCCAGCGCCTGCCGGTGGGTGTGGAGCCCCTTGAAATCCGGCAGCAGCGAGGGGTGGATGTTGATCATCCGCACGCTGCGCGGCGCCACCACCGCGTCACCGAGCAGGCGCATGTAACCGGCGCAGACGATCAAGTCGGGGGCGCTGGCATCCACCGCCGCGAACAGGGCCGCATCGAAGGCATCGCGGCTGGCGTGGTCGCGCGGCGAGAGTGCATGCGCGGGGATGCCGGCATCGCGCGCGCGCGCCAGCGCGGGCGCCTGCGCACGGTCGGAGAACACGCCGACCACCTGCGCATCGAGTACGCCGGCGGCGATGGCGTCCAGCAGCGACTGCAGGTTGCTGCCGCGGCCGGATGCGAGCACCGCGATCCGGCAGCTGGCCGCTGCCGGCGCCGGACCGGTTGCCACCAGCGATCAGCCGATGCGGACGCGGTCGCCGGCGCCAGCGGTGACCACTTCGCCGATCCGCCAGTGGGCGAGGCCCTGCCGGTCGAGGTGGGCCGAGGCCGCGGCGACCGCGTCCTCCGGCAGCACCAGCACGAAGCCGATGCCGCAGTTGAAGGTGCGCCACATCTCCCCGCGTGCGACCGCGCCCTCGCGCTGCAGCCACTCGAACACCGGCGGCAGCGGCCATGCGCCTGCGTCGATGGCGACGCCGAGACCCCCGGGCACCACGCGGACGATGTTCTCGGTCAGCCCGCCACCGGTGATATGCGCCATCGCATGCACCGTGCAGCCGGAGGCGTCGTCGAGCAGCGCCAGCACCGGCTTCACGTAGAGCGTGGTCGGCGCCATCAGCGCGTCGATCAGCCGCACGCCGCCGAGATCGAGGTCGGCAGGCTGCCCGGCGCGGTCGTAGATGCGCCGCACCAGCGAATACCCGTTGGAGTGCGGGCCGGACGACGCGATGCCCAGCAGCACGTCTCCCGCACGGACGGCCGAGCCGTCGAGCAGCCGCGACTTCTCCACCGCGCCGACCGTGAAGCCGGCCAGGTCGTATTCGCCCGGTGCGTACATGTCGGGCATTTCGGCGGTCTCGCCACCGATGAGTGCGCAGCCGGCGAGTTCGCAGCCGCGCGCGATGCCGCCGACGACGGCGGCCGCGGTGTCGACATCGAGCTTGCCGGTGGCGAAGTAGTCGAGGAAGAACAGCGGTTCCGCGCCCTGCACCAGCACGTCGTTGACGCACATGCCGACCAGGTCGATGCCGATGGTGTCGTGGCGGCCGAGCTGCTGGGCCAGCTTGAGCTTGGTGCCGACACCGTCGGTGCCCGAGACCAGCACCGGTTCACGGTAGCGCCCGGAGAGATCGAACAGCGCGCCGAAGCCGCCGAGCCCGCCCATCACTTCCGGGCGCAGGGTGCGCCGGACCAGCGGCTTGATGCGTTCGACCAGGGCATTGCCCGCGTCGATGTCGACACCGGCATCTCGATAGGTGAGGGGGGTGGGCTGGGTCACGGATGCGGCCGAAGCGGGCGGACCGGCGATTTTAGCAGGCGCGGGCAGCCGTCGACCGCGCACCGCGCGGCAGCCGGCGCAACGCCGCGCATGGGCGATGGCCCACTTGTGGCACCATTCGCGCGTTTGTCGCAGCGCGAAGGATCAGGCATGTCGTTGGTTGGCCGGATGGCGGGGTGGATCACGGGGCTGCTGCTGGCGGTCGCGGTGGTCGCGCCCGTGCAGGCGCAGCGCGTCGAGGGCGACAGTGCGCGGGCGCAGGGGTTGTACGAGGCGGAGGTGCCGGTGGGCAGCCAGAGCGACGCCGCCCGCGGCCCCGCGCTGAGCCGCGCGCTGGCGCAGGTGCTGGGCAAGATATCCGGCGATGCCTCGGCCGCGTCGCGGCCCGGTGTGGGCCAGGAGCTGCGGCGCGCCGCGCAGTACGCCGAGCATTACGACTACCGCCAGGACGAGGGCGTGTCGGCCACCGGTGCGCCGAGCTTCCAGACCACGCTGGTGGTGCGCTTCGACCGCGATGCCGTGGACGGCCTGGCCGCGGCGCTGGGCCTGCCGATCTGGCCGGAACCGCGGCCGAAACCGGTGCTGTGGCTGGCCATCGACGATGGCTCGGGGCCGCGCCTGGTGAGCCTGCAGCAGAACAACGTCGTGCGGCCGGTGCTCGACCGTGCCCGCCAGCGTGGCTACCAGCTCGGCCTGCCGCGCGGCAGCGCCGCCGAGCAGGCGGGCGTGGGCGCGATCTGGCGGGGCGACGCCGCGGCGATCGCCCGGCTGTCGGCCCGCTACCAGCCGCCGATGCAGCTGATCGGCAAGCTGCAGCGCGCCGGCAGCGGATGGCGCGCGGACTGGACCTTCGTCGACGACGGCCGCGTGCTGTCGGAATGGAGCAGCGAACACGCCGATGCCCGCCGGGCGATGAGCGCAGGCGCCGACGGCGCGGCCGATGCACTCGTCAAGCGCTATGCGCGGGTCGCCCCGGTGGGCGAGCCGGGCAACTACCGGGTGGTGTTCACCGGCCTGGCCAGCAGCGACGACTTCATCCGCCTGGCGTCGACGCTGCAGGCGATGCCGGTGGTGCGCCGCGCGGTGCCGATGCGCGCGACGGCCGACGGGGTGGAATACGAACTCGAGCTGGTGACCGGCCTGCCGGGCTTCCGCCGCATGGCCAACCGCGACGTGCTGGCGGAGGTCGAGGACGTCAGCGGCACGCCCACGTTCCGCATCGTGCGATGACCGGCCATGGCTGAGCTTGCCGACGAGGCGATCGCGACCTTCCTGAAGCGCCTGCAGTGGGGCCTGGTGGCCTTCGCGGTGCTGTGGCTGATCGGCGCGCTCGGGCCGATCCTCACCCCGTTCGTGCTGGCGGCGCTGCTGGGCTGGCTGGGCGATCCGCTGGTCGACCGGATCGAGCGCACCGGCCGCTCACGCGGTATCGCGGTGTCGCTGGTCTTCGTGCTGATGGTGCTGCTGCTGGTGCTGGTGCTGGTGATCCTGGTGCCGCTGATCGAGCGCCAGGTGGTGACGCTGATCGACAGCCTGCCCGCCCACCGCGAGTGGCTGATGGGCACCGCGATTCCCTGGATGGAGCGGCGTTTCGGCATCGAGATCTCCGGGTGGATGGACCCGCAGCGCCTGATCGAGTGGGTGCGCGGCCACTGGCAACAGGCGGGCGGGGTGGCGGCCACCTTCATGTCGTATGTGTCGCGCTCGGGCTTCGCGCTGGTCGCGCTGGTCGTGAACCTGGTGCTGGTGCCGATCCTCACGTTCTATTTCCTCCGCGACTGGGACGTGCTGGTGGCGCGGGTGGCGCAGCTGGTGCCCCGCGATCACTACGCGACCGTGACGCGGCTGGCGCGTGAATCCGACGAGTCGCTGGCCGCATTCCTGCGCGGGCAGTTCCTGGTGATGCTGGCGCAGGGTGCGTTCTACGCGATCGGCCTGCAGCTCATCGGCCTGCGCCTGGGCATCCTGGTCGGGCTGATCGCGGGGCTGATCAGTTTCGTGCCATACCTCGGCGCCACCGTCGGCCTGATCATGATGCTGCTGGCGGCCGTGGTGCAGGCCCAGGGATTCGACTGGCAGCTGTTGATCCTGGGCGCCGTCGTGTTCACCGCCGGCCAGCTGTTCGAGAGCTATGTGCTGACGCCGCGCCTGGTCGGCGATCGCATCGGCCTGCACCCGGTGGCGGTGATCTTCGCGGTGATGGCCGGCGGCCAGCTGTTCGGCTTCGTCGGCATGCTGATCGCGCTGCCGGTGGCCGCGGTGGCCAACGTGCTGCTGCGCTATGCCCACGAGCGCTACCAGGCCAGCCGCCTGTACACCGGCACGCCGAGCGCGCTGGTGGTCGACGACCGCACCCTCGTGGTGACCGACAGCGGGCCGCGGGCCGACAAGGACTGACGGGGCACCCACGTTGAATACCCCGGTGCCCGGCGCCGCGCAGCTGCCGCTTGCGTTGCGTTATCCGCCCGACCAGCGCTTCGACACCTTCGTCGGCGCGCCCGGTGGTGCCCTCGCGCAGCTGCAGGCGCTGGCCACCGGCCAGGAAGACAGCGGCGTGCTGTTGCAGGGGCCGCCGGGAGTCGGCAAGACCCACCTCGCGCTGGCGGCCTGTGCGCATGCGGAAACCGCCGGGCTGCGCAGCGCGTTCCTGCCGCTGGCAAGCGCCGCCGGCCGTCTTGGCGGTGCGCTGGAAGCACTCGATACCTGCGACTTCATCGCACTGGATGGCCTCGATGCGGTGCTCGGCACCCGCGAGGACGAGGTCGCGCTGTTCCATTTCCACAACCGCGCAATGGATGGCGGGCGACGGCTGCTGTACACCGCCGGGACCCCCGCGACCGGGCTGACGATCGGCCTGCCGGACCTGCGTTCGCGCCTGTCCGCCTGTACCGGCATCGCGCTGGCGCCGCTGGATGACGACGGGCGGCGCGAGCTGCTGCAGTGCCGCGCGCTGCGGCGTGGGCTGGTGATCGAACCCGCCGCCATCGACTGGCTGCTGCGCCGGGTCGGCCGCGATCCCGGCGGGCTCACCCGGCTGCTGGACCAGCTCGACCGTGCATCGCTGGCTGCCCAGCGCCGGGTGACGGTCCCGTTCCTGCGCCAGGTGCTGGCGTCGGAGCCCGGCTCCGACGGGACGGGCGGCAGCGGCTGATCGCCCGCGCCGCGGGACTCAGCCCGTGGCCAGCTCCGCGTCCAGCTGCTGCAGCCGCAGCAGGGTGCCGACATCGGTCCAGCGCCCGCGATGGTGGGTGCCGGTGACCTGGCCTTCGCGCATCGCCGCACGCAGCAACGGTGCCAGCCGGAAACGCGGCGGGATGGCGCCTGCGCCCGGTGCCTCGCCGATCACCTGCGCCCGGTGGTCGAACAGCGAAGCACGGTAGATGCCGATCCCCGCATAGGTGAGCCGCGGCGCACCGTCGGTGCGCACGTCGCCCGACGGGTGCAGCGCGAAGTCGCCATCGGGGTTGTGATCGGGATTGTCGACCAGCACCAGGTGCGCGTCGCCCGGCGGGTGCGTCGGCAGCTGCGCGAAGTCGAAATCGGTCCAGACATCGCCGTTGACGGCGATGAACGGCGCGTTGCCCAGCCGCGACAGCGCCTTCCACATGCCGCCGCCGGTTTCCAGCGGCACCTCGCCCTCGTAGCTGTAGTGGATGCGCAGGCCCCAGCGCCCGCCATCGCCCAGTTCCGCAGGGAAACGCCGCGCCAGCCAGGAGGTGTTGACCACGACCTCGTCGACGCCGAGCGCGGCGAGCTTCTCGAGATGCCAGACGATCAGCGGCTTGCCGCCGGCCGCCAGAAGCGGTTTGGGCGTGGTTTCGGTCAGCGGACGCATGCGCTCGCCCAGGCCGGCGGCGAAGATCAGCGCTTTCATCGGATACTCCGGTGCACGGCCGGCAATGCCGGTGGTCGGGGCGGCCAAGGGTAAACTGCGCGTCCAGTCGGCGCGAACAAGCGAAGAGGATGGCCATGTTGCAGGTGGTGTTGTTGTCCGGCGGGTCCGGCACGCGGTTGTGGCCGCTGTCGCGCGAGGCCTATCCCAAGCAGTTCCTGCCGCTGGCAGGCGAGGCGACGATGGTGCAGGACACCTGGTCGCGCGTCGCCGCGTTGACCACGTTGAAGCCGATCGTCGTCGCCAACGAGGAACACCGTTTCCTCGTCGCCGAGCAGTTGCGGCAGATCGGCGCCCCGGTGCCGGACATCGTGCTCGAGCCGGTGGGGCGCAACACCGCGCCGGCAATCGCCGCGGCGGCATTGCAGGCGCGTGCCGCAGGCGAGGACCCGGTGCTGCTGGTGCTGCCCTCCGACCACGTGGTGCGTGATGTGCCGGCGTTCCATGCCGCCGTGCGCGAAGCCCTGCCGGCGGCCGAGGACGGCGCGCTGGTGACCTTCGGCATCCGTGCTTGGGCACCGGAGACCGGCTTCGGCTATATCCAGGCCGGTCCCGGCGAGGGCGTGCGCCCGGTGCTGCGCTTCGTCGAGAAGCCGGATCCGGATACCGCGCGCGCCTACCTCGCCAGCGGCGACCATGTCTGGAACAGCGGCATGTTCCTGTTCCGCGCCTCGCGCTATCTCGACGAGCTGGCGCGTTTCCGCCCCGACATCCTCGATGCGGTGCGCCGCGCGTTCGATGCCGCGAGCCGCGATGGCGACTTCGTCCGCCTCGAGCGCGAGGCCTTTGCCGCCAGCCCGTCGGATTCGATCGACTACGCGGTGATGGAGAAGACCTCCGATGCGCGCGTGCTGCCGGTCGACATCGGCTGGAACGATGTCGGCTCGTGGTCGGCGCTGTGGGATGTCAGCGACCAGGACGAGCACGGCAATGCCGGGCACGGCGACGTGATCGCGGTCGACAGCCGCAACACCTATGCCTATTCGCGCCGGCTGGTGGCGCTGGTCGGCGTCGACGACCTGGTGGTGGTGGAAACCGACGACGCCGTGCTGGTTGCGCGCAAGGACCGCGTGCAGCAGGTCAAGGACGTGGTGGCGCGCCTCAAGGCCGACCAGCGCAGCCATGCGGTGCTGCACCGCGAGGTGCACCGGCCCTGGGGCAGCTACGATTCGCTCGACGTCGGCAACGGTTTCCAGGTCAAGCGAATCAAGGTCAAGCCCGGTGCGCGGCTGTCGCTGCAGTCGCACGCGCATCGCGCCGAGCACTGGGTGGTGGTGCGCGGCACGGCGCGGGTCACCCGCGACAACGACGTGTTCGACCTCCATGCCAACCAGTCCACCTATATCCCGCTGGGGGCGCGGCACCGGCTGGAGAATCCCGGCGCCGATCCGCTGGAGCTGATCGAGGTGCAGTCCGGCGACTACCTCGGCGAGGACGACATCATCCGCTACGAGGACGTGTACGGGCGGTCCTGAGGGCGATTGCGTGGTGTTCACCGAAGGGTATGGATCAACGTCGCGTTGACGCCGGCATGCGAGTCCTGCGCACGGCCACGCCGGTAGAATGGATGCATCGCGGCAAAGCCGCCGTAACCCCACGCCCGTGACCGATCATCTCGACCGCCTCGAGGCGGAAAGCCTGCACATCCTGCGCGAGGTCGCCGCCGAAAGCCGTCGCCCGGTCATGCTGTATTCGATCGGCAAGGACAGCTCGGTGCTGCTGCACCTGCTGCTCAAGGCATTCGCGCCCGCCACTCCGCCGATCCCGCTGCTGCACGTGGATACCACGTGGAAGTTCCGCGAGATGATCGCGTTCCGCGATCGCCGCGCGGCGGAGACCGGCGTGGACCTGCGCGTGCACATCAATCCCGACGGCCTGCGCGATGGCATCGGCCCCTTCAGCCACGGTGCCAGCGTGCACACCGAAGTGATGAAGACGCTCGCTCTCAAGCAGGCGCTCGAGGCCGGCGGCTACGATGCCGCCATCGGCGGCGCCCGCCGCGACGAGGAGAAGTCGCGGGCGAAGGAACGCGTGTTCTCGTTCCGCGACGCCGCCCACCGCTGGGACCCGCGCCGGCAGCGGCCGGAACTCTGGAACCTCTACAACGCCCGTGTGGGTACCGGCGAGAGCGTGCGGGTGTTTCCGCTGT
Source organism: Alterluteimonas muca (assembly GCF_021191595.1). NCBI lineage: Bacteria > Pseudomonadati > Pseudomonadota > Gammaproteobacteria > Lysobacterales > Lysobacteraceae > Alterluteimonas > Alterluteimonas muca. The sequence goes on along the minus strand of NZ_JAIWPS010000003.1, from coordinate 271,959 downwards.
CGAACTGGACCGAACTCGACGTGTGGCGCTACATCCGCCGCGAGGCGATCGAGGTGGTGCCGCTGTACTTCGCCGCCGAGCGCCCGGTGGTACGTCGCGACGGCACCTGGATCATGGTCGACGACAAGCGTTTCGTGCTCCGCGACGGCGAGTCCATCGAACAGCGCCGGGTCCGCTTCCGCACCCTCGGCTGCTACCCGCTCACCGGCGCGGTGGAGTCGGAAGCCGCCGACCTCGATGCGGTGATCCGCGAGATGGAGAACAGCGCACTGTCCGAGCGCGCCGGGCGGTTGATCGACCACGCCGACGGCGACTCGATGGAAAAGAAGAAGCGGGAAGGGTACTTCTGATGGCGGCCATGGATTTCCTGCGCCTGGTCGCCTGCGGCAGCGTGGACGACGGCAAGAGCACGCTGATCGGGCGCCTGCTGCACGAGGCCGGGCGCGTCCCGGACGACGAGCGTGCGGCGCTCGCACGCGCGAGTGCCAGCCACGGCACGCGCGGCGGCGAGGTCGACTACGCGCTGCTGCTCGACGGCCTCGACGCCGAGCGCGAGCAGGGCATCACCATCGACGTGGCCTGGCGCCACCTGCAGACCGCGCGACGGCGCTTCCTGATCGCCGACTGTCCCGGCCACGTGCAGTACACCCGCAACATGGCGACCGGCGCGTCGGTCGCGGACCTTGCGATCGTGCTGGTCGATGCCAGCAGGGGGCTGCTGCCGCAGACGTTCCGGCATGCCGCCATCCTGTCGCTGTTCGGCGTGCGCCACGTGCTGCTGGCGGTCAACAAGATGGACCGCGTCGGTTATGCGCAGCCGGTGTTCGAGGCGATCGCCTCACGCTTCCGCGAACATGCCGGCAGGCTCGGCATCGGGGACGTCATGGCGATCCCGGTGGCCGCGGCCGTGGGCGACAACGTCACCACGCGCTCGACCGCGATCGACTGGTACCACGGCCCCAGCGTGCTCGAACATCTCGAGGGCGTGCAGGTGGATGGGCCGGACCCCGCACTGCCGTTGCGGCTTCCGCTGCAGTTGGTGCTGCGCGACGCCGAGGGCGGGCGCTGGCTCACCGGCACGCTGGCTGCCGGTCGCGTGCGTGTCGGCGACGAGGTCCGCATCGAGCCCAGCGGTGTCGCAAGCCGGATCGCGGCACTCACGGTTGCCGGCGTTGCTGCCGAGGCCGCGCAGGTGGGGCAGGCGGTGGCGGTGCAACTCGCCGACGACGTGGATGCCGGGCGCGGGCATGTGCTGGCGCCCGTCGACGCACCGCTCGCCCATACCGACCAGTTCGTTGCTGAAGTGCTCTGGTTCGACGAGGCACCGCTGCTGCCGGGGCGCCGCTACCAGCTCAGGAACGGTGCGCGTGCGGTCGGGGCGCGGATCAGCGAGCTGAAGTTCCGCCACGATCCCGAAAGCCTGCAGCCACTGGCCGCGAAGCGGCTGGAGTTCAACGAGATCGGCGAGGTGGTGATCTCGCTGGATGCCGTCATCGCCTACGCACCGTATGCGGAGAATGCCACCCTCGGCGGCTTCATCCTCGTCGATCCGCTCAGCCGGGCCACGGTTGGGGCCGGCATGGTCCGCCACGGCCTGCGGCGCGCCGACAACATCCACTGGCAGGTGCTCGACGTCGACCGCAACGCGCGCGCCGCATTGAAGGGGCAGCAGCCGCGCTGCATCTGGTTCACCGGGCTGTCCGGTGCCGGCAAGTCGACCATCGCCAACCTCGTCGAACGAGGGCTGCTGGCGCGCGGACTGCACACCTATCTGCTCGACGGCGACAACGTGCGCCACGGGCTCAACCGCGATCTCGGCTTCACCGACGAGGACCGGGTGGAGAACCTGCGGCGCATCGGTGAGGTCGCCAGGCTGATGACCGATGCCGGGCTGGTCGTGCTGGTGAGCTTCATCTCGCCGTTCCGCGCCGAGCGTGCCGCCGCCCGTGCGCTGTTCGAGCCCGGCGACTTCATCGAGGTGTTCGTCGACACCCCGCTGGCCGATGCCGAGCGGCGCGACGTCAAGGGCCTGTACGCGAAGGCACGCCGCGGCGAACTGCCGAACTTCACCGGCATCGATTCACCCTACGAGCCGCCGGAAGCACCGGAGCTGGTGCTCGACACCCGGCGTGACGATGCGCAGGCGCTGGCGGATCGGGTCATTGCCTATGTGCTGGACGGCGGCGACTGAGCCACGTTCCAGCCGCGGATCCACGCGGAGGATGCGGATCAACCATCTGTCGTCCGTTCGATCCCATCGGCCCTTCATCCGCGCTATCCGCGAAATCCGCGGCAGAAGATCAAACCGGGATCAGCGCGGTCGCAGCAGCTGCAGCAGGCCGAGGATGATCACCGCGCCCAGCAGCGCACCGAAAAAGCCCGCGGCCTGGCCGACCGCGTACCAGCCCATCTGCTGCCCGCCCCAGGTGCCCAGCAGGGCGCCGCCGATGCCGAGCAGGCAGGTCAGGATCACGCCCATCCGGCGACGGCCCGGGGCGATGATGCGCGCGAGGATGCCGACCAGCAGGCCGATGAGAATGATGTACAGCCAGTTGCTGCTGCCGAACGGTGCCATGTCGCCCCCTGTGATGATCCGGGCGCAAGCATAGCCGCAGCTGCCGCCATCGCGCTCTCCGCGGCGTGCGCGGAGAGCGCGCGGACCCAGGCATCAGCAGCAGCCGTGGTCGCCGTGGCGGCTGCCGCTGTCGGCGGCAACGGCGGAGCCGGTGGTCTCGCCCCTCAGGCCGGCCTGGTGGTGTTCGGCGATCACCCGCGCGACGCAGGCGGTCACGCGCTTGCCCATCGGGATGTGCAGGAACTCGTTGGGGCCGTGCGCGTTGGAATGCGGGCCGAGCACGCCGGTGATCATGAACTGCGCGCCCGGGAACTTCTCGCCGAGCATGCCCATGAACGGGATCGAGCCGCCTTCGCCCATGTACATCGCCGGGCGCCCGAAGAACGCCTCGCTGGCATCGTTGATCGCGGTTTCCAGCCACGGCGACAGCGCCGGTGCGTTCCAGCCGGTCGCGGCCTTTTCGAGTTCCAACGTGACCTGTGCGCCGTTTGGCGGATCCTGCGTCAGCGCCTGCTGCAGCAGTGCGCCGGCACGCTTGCCGTCAACGGTGGGCGGCAGGCGCAGTGACAGCTTCACCGCGGTATGCGGGCGCAACACGTTGCCGGCCGAATCCAGCGACGGGATGCCACCCACGCCAGTCACCGACAGTGCCGGGCGCCAGGTGCGGTTGAGCACCAGCTCGGCCAGGTCTTCGTTCATCGGCCGCATGCCCTGGAGCAGCGGGAACTTCGAATAGACCTCGTCGCCGAGCACGCCGGACGCACGCCGTGCCTGCTCCTGCCGCTCGGCGGGGATTTCGGCGTGCAGGCCCTCGAGGAGGATGCGGCCGGTGGTTTCGTCCTCGATGCGCGACAGCAGCTGGCGCAGCAGCCGGAAGCTCGACGGCACCACGCCCGAGGCATCGCCCGAATGCACGCCCTCGTCGAGCACCTTCACCGTAAGGTTGCCGCCGGCCAGGCCGCGCAACGAGGTGGTGCACCACAGCTGCTCGTAGTTGCCGCAGCCCGAATCCAGGCAGACCACCAGCGACGGCTTGCCGATGCGCTCGGCGAGGTGATCGACATAGGCAGGGAGGTCGTAGCTGCCGGATTCCTCGCAGGCCTCGATCAGCACCACGCAGCGCGCGTGCGGCAGCTGCTGCTCGTGCAGGGCCATGATCGCGGCCAGCGAACCGTAGATCGCATAGCCGTCGTCGGCGCCACCGCGGCCGTACAGCCTGTCGCCGCGCAACACCGGCTTCCACGGACCGAGATCATCGTCCCAGCCGGTCATCTCCGGCTGCTTGTCGAGGTGGCCGTACAGCAGCACGCAATCGTCGTCGCGGCCACCGTGCGCGGCGGGGATCTCGATGAAGATCAGCGGCGTGCGGCCTTCCAGCTCGATCACGTCCACCTGCATGCCGGGGATGTCCTGCCGGCGCGCCCAGCCGGCCATCAGTTCCACGGCCTGGTCCATGTACCCGTGCGCCTTCCACTCGGCATCGAACATCGGCGACTTGTTCGGGATGCGGATGTATTCGACGAGCTGGGGCACGATGTCGTCGTCCCATTTCTGGGCGACGAAACGATCGACCTTGCTGGCGTCCATGGCGACTCCTGGAAAGCGGGGGAAGGCCCCATTCTAGCCGGCGCGTCGCGGTCGGAATTTTCCGACGCCGGCTGCCGGCTTTGCCCTGTGGGCGCACGGCGCGGCGGGCGATAGGCGCGGCCGCGGCGGTTGCGGACACTCTGCATACCGGCGCGGGCGCGCCGGCAGGAAGCCACCCACATACGGAAGGAATCGCCATGAACATGTTCACCAGGACCCTGTGCACGTCACTGCTTTCGCTGTTGCTGGCCGGCGCCGCCTGGGCCAGCGAGAAGGTCAATATCAACACCGCCGACGCCGCCACGCTCGACCGCGTGCTGGTCAACGTGGGCCCGGCCAAGGCCGAGGCCATCGTCGAGCACCGCAAGGCCAACGGCGCCTTCCGCAGCGTCGAGCAGCTCGCCCTCGTCAAGGGCATCGGCCTGCGCACCGTGGAGCTCAACCGCGACCGCATCGAGCTCGGCGCCGCGCCTGCGCGCCGTCCGGCCGAGCGTCCCGCGGCCGCCGCCACCACCGCGACCGCAACCGCGCGTCCGCAGCGCTGAAGAGGCACCTGGGGCCGCGCACGGACGCGCGGCCGCCAGTCGGGAGCAGGACCGCTCCGGGAGTCCGGCACGGAGGCCGGAATGACAGGGATGTTCGCCGTCCCCCCGTGCAGGACGCACGGGGGGCGGCGTCCGCTGGTGAGAGGCGTGTCGGCGCCGGGCCGCCCGCTACACTGCGCCGATGGACGCTTCCGCCGGAAGCCGGGTGATCCCGGCCAACGATTACCTCCGCAGCCGCTGGCGCAACGGGCGCGGATGGACCCGCGAGATCTGCGCATCCGACGCGCACGACGGCGGATGGGACTGGCGGCTGTCGATCGCCGACATCGAACAGGCCGGCCCGTATTCGGCATTCCCCGGCGCCATGCGCGAACAGGTGCTGCTGCGGGGCGAGGGGCTGCAGCTGGAATTTGCCGATGGCCGACGCGGGGACCTGCAGCCGCCCTACGGGCGCCTCCGCTTCGACGGCGACCCGCCGCCCCGGGCCGCGCCGGACGGCCGGGTCGAGGTGTTCAACCTGATCTGGCGCCCACAGGCGGTGGACGTCGATCTCTGGCACCGGCCACTGGTCGGGCCGATGCTGTTCTTCGCCGATCCCGGCACGCGCTGGGCACTGCATCTGCTGGCCGGGCAGGCGCGCTTCGAAGGCGCACTGTTGCCGCCGCTGGCGCAGGGCGATACCGCGGTGCTCGATGAACCGGTGCGCCGGCGTTTCCTGCTCGATGGCGGCGGGGAACTGCTGGCCATCCGCATCCGCCCACGCGGCGCCGTTGCCGACGGGCCAACCGACTGACGTCGGCCGACGGATGCGCCGCGTGCGTATCCGTCGGGCCGCAGCACTGGTTCAGAAGCGGTAGCTGGCCGATAGCCAGAGGTTGCGCCGCTGGTCCTTGACCAGGTAGTCGTCGACGCAGACATAGCTGTCGCGGGTATCGGCCAGCGTGCAGGTCTGCTCGATGAAGTCCTTGTCGAACAGGTTGTTGATGCGCGCGTTGAGCCGGAACGCATCGGTGATGCGCCAGGACGCGCCGAGGTGGAACACGGTGTAGTCGCTGTACCAGCGCTCCTGCCCGGCGACGGCGTCGTAGTCGCGGTAGCGGTCGTAGCGGCCCTCGCCGATCAGCGACAGCGTCAGTACGTCGGTCGGCGTCCATTCCAGCGTCGCGTTGGCGATGTGCTCGGCGGGGTTGCCGGTCACCGGGCGCCCCGCGTCGTCGCCGCTCTTCTGTTCCGAGCGGGTCCAGGTGTAGTTGCCGCGCAGCGCCAGGGTGTCGGTGAGCCCGGTGTGGGCGGCGAGTTCGACGCCGCGCGTTTCGGCGCGGTCGATATTCACCCGCTGGCTGAAGGTCGTATAGCCGAGCGCCGCCCAGCCCGGGCCGATGTCCACGCAGTAGCCGCCGCCGGTCGGCGCGACCTCGCAGTTGGCAAAGTTGTCGCCGGTGGCGATCTTGTCCTTGAAGCGGTTGTAGAACGCGGTGGCGTTGAAGCCCCAGCGGCCACCGTCGTAATAGGTGGCCAGCTCGACGTTGGTGCTGGTCTCCGGCTGCAGTGTCGGGGTACCGACCATCGGCGACACGCCCTGGCCGCCGAAGCCGGTGATGCCGGGGAACAGGTAGTTGGGCTTGGGCGCCTTGTAGCCGGTGCTGATGCCGCCCTTGACCGTCCACGCCTGCGTGGCATCCCAGACCAGGTAGGCACGCGGGCTGACGTGGCTGCCGAAGATGTTGTGGTGGTCGTAGCGCAGTCCGAAGGTCGCGGTGAGGTCGTCGGTGAACGCCCAGTTGTCCTCGGCGAACAGCGCCCATTGGCGGTGCTTCTGGCTCGTGCCGTCGCGGAAACCCGCACCGTCCATGCCGAACACGCCATCCTCCATGTCGGTGTCGTCGTACTGGCCGCCGACGGTGACCACGTGGTCGCCCAGCGGCAGCTCCAGCATGGTGTCGACCACCAGGCCCTCGAGTTCCAGCGTGCGCAGCTGCCGCGGCAGGAACGCCTGCAGGCGGGCCATTTCCTCCGCGGTGAGCCCGCTGGATTCGATACCCGCAAGGCCGGTGCCGTTGTTGCAGTAGGCGGCCTGGCCACGGCGCGCACAGACATCGTTCCACAGGTCCTGCAAGTCGCCACGCTCGGCCACCGTCAACGGTAGCGAACGGCCGAGGTTGCTGCTCTCGTGCCGGGTGATGCTGGTGGTACTGGTGCCGAACGACCAGCGTCCGACATGGCTCAGCGCGAGCTGGTCACGCTCGTAGCGCTGGTAGGCGGTGTAGCCGACGCGCGGCTGCACCACGCGACGGGTCACGGTGCCGCCACCGGGCGCGGGAATCACCGCGTTACCGGTGCGCCACAGGCTCTCGATGCTGTCGAGCGTGCCGGTCTGGCCGCTGGAGTTGTCGTACTTCAACCGTGAACGGTCGTAGTCGAGCATGATGTCGTGGTCGTCGTTGGGGGTGAATGCGAGGCGCACGCCGGCATTCCAGTTGGTGGCGGCGACCTGCTTGCCACCGCCGCCGAAGCCGAGGGCGCGGTCCCACATCGTGCCGTCGGGCAGGGGCAGCGGCTCCCAGTCGGGGATCGATTCGTCGCGGTCGTACCAGCTGCCGCGCACCGCCAGGCCCAGCCGGTTGGCCACCAGCGGCCCGCCGACATACAGATCGGTCTTGCGGGCGTCACCGAACTCGTCTTCCTGCTGGAAGGTATGCGTCTGGGTCACCGCGCCGTGCCAGACCGTGCCGACCTTGCGGGTGATGATGTTGACCACGCCGCCCATCGCGTCGGAGCCGTACAGCGTCGACATCGGCCCGCGCACGACCTCGATGCGCTCGATCGCCTCCATCGGCGGCACGAAGGCGAACTGTCCGCCGCCGAAATTGTTGGGGTAGAGGTCGCCGACATTGCTCTGCCGGCGGCCGTCGATCAGCACCAGCGTGTAGTCGGAGCCGAGGCCGCGCATGCTGATGGTGGCCTCGCCGTTCTTGTCGGTGCTCTCCATGCCGACGTCGAGCCCTTCGATGTCGCGCAGCGCATCGACGAGGTTGGCATACGGCCGGCGGGCGAGTTCCTCGCGGGTGACCACGGTGATGCTGGCCGGCGCGTCGGTGATCTTCTGCTCGAAACCGGTGGCGGTGACCACGATGGTGTCGAAGTCGCGGGTCTGCAGGCCGGGGTCGGCGACCGCATGTCCCGCCAGACCAACGGTGAGGGCGACGGCCAGCAGATGGCGTCGGGGCGCGGTACGCCGGTTCGGGGTGACTGCGTGCATCCAGGGGCTCCGTGGGGTCGGTGCGTAGGGAATCCTGAAGCCGGGTCTGGCGGTGGCTGGACGGCATCGCAGGAGGCGGGCATGACGCCCTTGGATGCGAATTATAATGAGAACGATTCTTGATAAAAGATCCTGCGGGATCTTTCTTGCAGCCGCGGTGCGGGTTTCAGCGGTCGTCGCGGGTCCAGACCCCGCCGTCGCGCACCTCGACCGGGAAGCGCACCACCGGCCCATAGGCTGGCGCGCACAGCGGGCGTCCATCGCGTATATCGAAGCGCGCACCGTGCAGCGCGCACTCGATGCTGCCCTCGGCGGTATCGAAATGGCCCGCGGAGAGCTCGAAATCCTCGTGGCTGCAGCGGTCTTCCAGCGCGTAGTAGGCGCCGTCGAGGTTGAACACCAGGATCGGCGTATCGCCGTCCCAGGCCACGCGGGTCTCGCCCGGCAGGAGCTCGGCGGTGGTGCACACAAAGGTCCAGTCGCTCATGCGGGCATTGTAGGGAGGCTGGCCCGCGGGGTCAGCCGGGATGGCCGCATCTGCCTGCGGGCTTCGCGGATGCCGCGGCCCGCCGGCACCGCGATGGCGTCAGGACACGCGCGCGCCCGCGGACACGGGTGGCAGCGCCTTCTCGAGCACCTCGAAGCGCAGGTCATCGCGCCGGGGGATGCCGAAGCGGGTGTCGCCATAGGGGAACGGCAGGTGCTCGCCGGTGCGGCGGTACCCGAGGCGCTCGTACCAGGCGATCAGCTCGGTGCGGACGTCGATCACCGTCATCCGCATCCGCGCAAGGGTCCAGTCCTCGCGGGCGATGCGCTCGCATTCGTGCAGCACCGCGCGCCCGATACCGCCGCCCTGGCGCCGCGGGTCGACCGCGAACATGCCGAAGTAACCGCTGCCGTCGACATCGGCCACGTGCGCGCAGGCGACCGGCCCCGCGGCGTCATCGGCAATGAGCACCCGGCTGCGCGGGCGTGCGATGTCGTCACGCAGCACCGCGGCATCGATGCGCTGGCCATCGAGCAGGTCGGCTTCCGTGGTCCAGCCGGCGCGGCTGGCATCGCCGCGATAGGCCGAGGTCACCAGGGCCACCAGCGCCGGCACGTCGGCGGCCGTCGCCGCACGGAAATACAGCGGGAGCACTTCGGCCATTCGATGTTCGCGCACGGGTGGGATGCGGTGTTGTCCGGAAAACCGCCAGGGAATGCAAGCGGCTCCCGGTCGTGGCCGGGCTGTCTACGGGCCCTCCGGAAGCCGGTACCACCCGCGCTCGTAGGCGACGGTGCCCCACAGCGCATGCAGCGCCGCCAGCCTCTGCGCCTCCGCCGAGGGCGCCCCGGATGCGACCAGTGGACGTCCCGGCCGGTGCACGAACGCGCGCGGCGCCTGACCCGGCTGCAGGACCACGAGCGTGCCGTCGTCTTCCAGCCAGCCGAAGTTCGCGTCGTACTGCATCGGTGCCCGGCCGTGCGCGGTCGGGTCGTCGCGGTTGAGGTCGCGGCCCAGCAGCGGTGTCGCATCGTCGATGCCGAGCAGCGACAGCAGGGTCGGCGCCAGGTCGATCTGGCTCACCAGGCGGGTGTCCCGGCGTGGCTCGACGCCGGCGCCCAGGATCAGGCCGGGAATGCGGAAATTGTCCACCGGCACCAGCGACTGGCCGAGCACGCGGGAGTCATGGTCGGCCACCACCAGGAACACGGTATCGGCCCAGTACGTCGAGGACATCGCACGTTCGAAGAAGCCCCCCAGCGCATGGTCCGCGTACTTGGCAGCATTGTTGCGGGTCGCCTTCGGCGCGTCGTACAGCTCGATGCGGTCGTCCGGGAACTCGAACGGATCATGGTTGCTCGACGTGAAGATGAAACCGAAGAACGGCGTGCCCGCTGCGTGGAGACGCTCGAAGTCGGCATGCGCCTCGGCGAACAGGTCCTCGTCGGAGACGCCCCAGGAGCCGACGAAACCCGGCGCAGCATGATCCTTGCGCTCGATGATCCGCTCGAACCCGTTGCCGAGGAAGAAGCCGCGCATGTTGTCGAAATGGCTCTCACCGCCGTAGTGGAACGCGGTGTCGTAGCCGTGGCGACGCAGGAGCGCGGCGAGGGTGAAGAAGTCCTGCTGCGCGCGCGGCCGCTTCACCACTGCCACCGACGGCGTCGGCGGATAGCCGCTCACGACCGCCTCGATGCCGCGCACCGAGCGCGTGCCGGTGGCATAGAGCTGGTCGAAGGCCCAGCCGCGGGTGGCGAGCGCATCGAAGCGCGGGGTGAGCGGCAATCCGCCGAGACTGCCGACGAAACGCGCGCCGAGGCTTTCCTCCAGCACGATCACCAGGTTGCGTGGCGGGCCGTGATGGACCGGGTCGCGCCTGAGCAGCAGCGGTACCGATGCATCCTTGACCACCGTGGCGCCGGGCCACGCTGCGCTGATGCCGCGCAGTGCGTCGGCCACCTCCTCGTCCGGCGTGGTGGGGTCGTAGATGCGCGCACCGGGGTCGTGCCGCAGTTCGTCGCGGATCGCGAACGCCAGCGAATAGAACGAGTTGAGCGGTAGGGTGTTCACCGTGGCATCGGTGGAGAAAGCCAGCATGGCCGGGTTCATGGGCCGGTGCCCCAGCGTGGAGCGGATGCCCAGTGTGCAGGCCAGCAGCACCATGACCGCACCCAGCGCGCGCACCGCCCCGGTGCCGGGATGGTGCGGATGCCGCGCGAGCAGCCGCCGGGCGAGCCGGTAGGCGAACCATGCGGCGGCCAGCGTGACCAGCACGGTGGCCAGCCCCGTCAGCAGGTGGCCCTTGGCCAGCATCGACGACACTTCGCGCGGGTAGGCGAGGTACTCGATGAACAACCGGTTGGGCCGCAGCCCGTACTCGGCCATGAACGCCGGCGTGGCGGCTTCCAGCGCCATCGGGATCGCCAGTGCAAGCGCCAGCCACACGGCGAACACGATCGCCACCTGCGGGCGCCGTGCAAGCGACGCGGGCAGCAGCAGGTAGGCGGCCGCCGCGATGCCCAGCCACATGCACATCGCGGCCACGTCGACGCGGACGCCCTGGACGAGGACCTGCGTCCATCCGCCGGCGGCGCCCACCGCGTCCGCCTGCCACAGCGACAGCCCGAGCCGCGACAGCGACAGCAGCAGCAGGCCGAGCACGAAGATCGACAGGAAGGGCAGCAGCGGCGCAAGACCGTGCCGGAGCGTCTGGGGCATCGCACTACACCCGAACGGAAGCACCGGCAACACCGGCGTGTCCAGTCAGGATTGGTGCGCGGTGGTCGGAAAGTTGTCGGAACGGCGCGACGGCGAAGCGCGCGGCTCAGCCCTGTTGTGCACCGCCGAAGTCGAGACGCGCCACGGTGCCCTGGTCGCCACCAGGTTCGATCGACAGCCGCCAGCCCAGGTGTTCGCTGAGGCGGGCGATCAGGGCCAGCCCGATGCCCGAACCCCGGTCGCTGCCACGCGCCAGGCGCGCGTACAGCGCGCTGATCTCCTCGGGCGTCATGCCGTGGCCGGGGTCCCGGATCTCCACCCGCCCCGCACCGTCGAGGGTGAGGCGGATCTCGCCGCGGTCGCTGTGTTCGATCGCGTTGCGCAGCAGGTTGCCGACGGCCAGGCGCACCACGGCCTCGGGTGCCACCAGCGTGCAGGGTTGCAGCGGTCCGACCAGGAACGTGAGGTCCTTGTCCGCGGCGAGGTGGCGATGGTCGTCGACCACCGCAGGCAGCATTTCGTCGAGGCGGAAGCGCTCCGCGGCGGCGGTGACGCGCTCGGGATCCTTGGCCAGCAGCAACAGCATGGAAATGAGCTGCTCGACCTCGCGGGTGGCGCGGGCGATGCGCTGGAGCTGGCGCGGCGCATCATCGCCCGGCCCGGTGAGCGCGATCTGCGCGGCGCTGCGGATCACCGCCATCGGCGTGCGCAGCTCGTGGCTGGCGGTATCGATGAAGGCGCGCTCGCGGTCGACGAACTGGTCGTTGCGGGCGAGGTAATCGTTGAGCGCACCGGCGATCACCGTCAGCTCCGAACTCGCACGCGCCGGCACCTCGATGCGCAGGCCGCGGCGGTCGGGCGACAGCGTGCCGATGTCTGCGGCAAGGTCGCGCAGCGGGCGCGCCAGCAGGCGCGCGCCGAAATAGACCGCGATGCCGAGCAGCAGCATGAACAGCACCGACGAGGCGATCACCGGCTTCACGAGCTCCCACTCCAGGTCCTCGAAGCCGTCGATGTCGAGCGCCAGCGCGTAGCGGATGCCGGCCTCCTCGCGAACCAGCACCACCCATTCGTTGTCGCCGAAGAACACGTTGTCGTGCAGGCCCGGGGCGAGTGGACGCAAGGTGTCCGGTACCCGTGCGTCTCCCGCATCCAGGATGTGGAGGTCGAGCCGGCCGTTGTTGCGCCAGCCGAAGCCGGGATCGTGCCGGCGCCGCTCGAGCAGGTCGTCCATCGACGTTTCCAGCATCGCCTGCCAGACCATCCGCTCGGCCTGTTCGTTGACCAGCAGGCCGTGCACGAACAGCGCGACGCTGAGCAGGACCCCGTAGACCACCAGGCCGAGTGTGATCTGGCGGGTGAGGCTAGGACGCGTACGCATCGTCCACCACGGCGACCCGGTAACCGATACGGGGGAGGGTGTGGATGAGCTTGACCGGCCGGTCGCCATCGACGCTGCGGCGCAGTTCGTAGATATGCGAACGCAGCATGTCGCCATCGGGGGGCTCGTCGCCCCACAACGCGTACTCGAGCTCCCGCCGGCTGACCGCCGCGGGGCTTGCCATCATCAGCACCTGCAGCAGCTTGCGCGAGGCGGGGAACAGGTGCAGCAACTCGCCGCCCCGGCGCACTTCCAGGGTGGCGAGATCCAGCCGCAGGTCGCCGACCTCGAGCTGGCGGATGGCGGTGCGCCCGCGTGCACGGACAAGCAGTGCTTCCAGGCGCACTTCCAACTCGGCAAGGTCGAACGGCTTGGTCAGGTAGTCATCGGCGCCCGCGCGGAAGCCGGTGAGCTTGTCGGGCAACTGGTCGCGCGCGGTCAGCATCAGCACCGGCGTGTCGATCCCGCGTTCGCGCATGGTCTTCAGTACGACGGGGCCTTCCATGCGCGGCAGCATCCAGTCGAGCACGACGGCGTCGTAGTTCTGGGTGACGGCAAGGTGCAGCCCCACCACGCCGTCGGGCGCGGCATCGAGGCGCGCGCCGCGTGCCTCGAAGTAGGCGAACAGGCTGGCGACAAGCGGTGGGTGGTCCTCGACGATGAGCAGGCGCATGGCGATCGGTCCGGGGAGCAGGTCATAGGATGCGCGCCGTTCGAGGCTGCGGCCAGTGAGGTACGTCCGGCGGCGACGACGCCGTCGGCGGCGCGCGGCATCCGGGCTCTTAATCGGCGGCGAATGTTTTTCCGACCCGGTTCCGACGTGGACGCCGGAAAGCTGCCCGGTGCCGGCATGGTGCCAGGGAGACGTACGGGATATGAGTGAATACAAGACTGCGGGAGCCGCGCGTCTGTTTGCGGCCGCAGGCCATTCGTTGCGTGGCGTGCGCGACACCTGGCGCACCGAGGCGGCTTTCCGCCAGGAGATCGTGCTGGGTGCGGCCGTGGGCGCGGCAGTGTTCATGCTCGAGGTTCCGCCGCTGTGGCTCGTCCTGCTGTTGCTGACCTTCGGGCTGGTACTGGTGGTGGAACTGCTCAATACCGCGATCGAGGCGACGGTCGACCGTTTCGGCCGGCAACACCACCCATTGTCCGGAAAGGCGAAGGACGCGGGCTCCGCGGCGGTCGCGGCCGCCCTCCTGCTGCATGCCCTGGTGTGGGCCTGCGTGCCGTGGTGAAGCCGGCCGCCACGCATTGGGAGGCGATCGCCGCCGTGCCGGCGTTCGCGCTGCTGTTGACCGTGCCGCTGCATGGGCTTGGCGGTGACCAGTGGATCGCCAACGCCCTCTATCGACTCGAGGGCGGGCACTGGGCGCTGCGCGATGCATGGTGGACCTCGACCCTGCTGCACGTGTGGGCGAGGCACGCCAGCATCCTGGCGTGGGTAGGCGCATGCGCGTTGCTCGCCGCGGGAATCCGCGGGCGCATGCCGCGCGAACGGCAACGGGCGCTGGCCTACCTCGTGGTGGCCGTGGCGGGCAGCGCCCTGCTGGCGGGAGCACTCAAGCAGGTCAGTGGCGTCGATTGTCCGTGGGCGCTCGTGGCATATGGCGGTAGCCACGCGCCGGTGCCGTGGTTCGCCGGCGACGGTGCCTGTTTCCCGGCGGGCCATGCCGCCGCCGGGTATGCCTGGGTCGCGAGCTACTTCGCTCTGCAGCGGGTCGCGCCGCGCTGGCGCCACCGGGGGCTGTGCGCGGGGCTGCTGGCCGGCACGATCTTCGGCATCACCCAGCAGCTGCGCGGTGCGCACTTCCTGTCCCACGACGTCTGGGCCCTGGCGCTGTGCTGGGTCTGGTCCGCGACGCTCGCGCGTGTATGGCTGTGGCGGGAGTCGCCGGCCCGTGCGCCGGAAGCGGACATCGGCAGCTTCGCCATTAGGGCAAGGCGGCGTCCATGAGCACCGTCCGCGACAGCCTGCGCCGACTGCAGGTGCGCGACCTCGCCATCCGCGGCTGGCGCCCGAGCATGTCCGGCGAGGCGCTGCTGGCGCTGGTGTGCGCGTACTTCGTGCTCGCCTGCAACGGCACCTTCTGGCAGGCGGTGGCGCAGGCCGGCACATCGCCGCGGGTGCGGCTCGTCCTCGCCGTCGCGGTGTTCGCGTTGCACGCCTGCGTGCTGGCGCCCTTCGCGTGGCGCGCCGCAACCCGGCCCGTGCTGGCGGCGCTGCTGGTAGTGACCGCTTGCGCCAGCTGGTACGCATCGCGTTACGCGGTGCTGTTCGACGTCGACATGCTCCGCAACATCCTGCACACCGACATGGCGGAGAGCCGCGAGCTGCTGTCACCGGGGCTGCTGGTCCATGTCGCCGTCGCAGGCGGGCTGCCGGCCGCGCTGGTGTTGTGGACGCGCGTGCGCATTCCGCCCCTGCGCCAGGACCTGCGGCGTCGGGCGCTGTTCGCGATCGCGATGCTGGCGCTGGCCCTGGTCGCGCTGGCGGTCGGTTCGCAAGGGGTGTTCTCGCTGATGCGCAACGACCACGCGTTGCGCCATCGCATTACCCCCGGCAACGTGCTGGTCTCCACGGTGCGTGCGCTGTCGCAGGAGGAACGCGGCCCGGCCGGCCCGCGCGAGGTGGTGGCCGCCGATGCCCGGCGCATCGTCGGCGCCGCCGGTCCGCGCCGGCCCAGGGTACTGGTGCTGGTGGTCGGCGAGACCGTTCGCGCCGACCACTGGGGCCTCAACGGGTATGCGCGCCAGACCACGCCGGAACTGGCGCGCCGCGACGTGGTGAACTTCCCCGACGTCACCGCCTGCGGGACCAGCACCGAAGTCTCGCTTCCGTGCATGTTCTCGATCCTTGGGCGCGAGCGTTACGACCGCGTCGCGATCCACCACCAGGAGAACCTGCTCGACGTGCTGGCGAGGACCGGCGTGGCGGTGGCCTGGCGCGACAACCAGTCCGGCTGCAAGGGCGTCTGCGATGCCATCGGAATGCAGACGATGCAGCCGACGCAGGCGCCCGCGCTGTGCACCGGCAACCGCTGCCTCGACGCGATCCTGCTCGCCGGACTGCGCGAGCGCATCGAGGCCGCCGAGGACGACGTGCTGATCGTGCTGCATCCGCTCGGCAATCACGGACCGAACTATTTCGAGCGCTATCCCGCCGCGTTCGAGCTTTACCGGCCCACCTGCCGCCACGGCGACCTCGGGCGTTGCAGCCGGGAGCAGATCGTCAACGCATACGACAACGCCATCGGCTACACCGACGCGGTGCTGGGACAACTGATCGACCTGCTGGGCGCGCAGCATGGCCACGACGCGGCGATGCTCTACGTGTCCGACCACGGCGAGTCACTGGGCGAGTACGGACTGTTCCTGCATGGCGCGCCACTGGCGATCGCGCCGCGCCAGCAGCTCCAGGTGCCGATGACGCTGTGGCTGTCGCCCGCGGTCACCGCCAGCGCCGGTATCGACCGCGATTGCCTCGACCGGATCGCCGGCGATGCCTACAGCCAGGACAACCTGTTCGATACGGTGCTGGGCTTCTTCGACGTGCAGACCCGCGATTACCGGCCCGGGCGGGACATCCTGCATTCCTGCCGACGCGCGAGCGCTGCGGCCCGCGCCTGAGCGCACCGGCTCAGCCGAGCAGCCGTCGCACCTTGCGCAGGGCGGTGATGAAGGCGTCGATCTCGGCGTGGGTGTTGTAGAAGGCCGGCGACGCGCGACAGGTCGCGGCGACGCCGTAGAACTGCAGCAGCGGATGCGCGCAGTGCTGCCCCGAACGCACCGCCACGCCCTCGAGGTCGAGCAGGGTGGCGAGGTCGTGCGCGTGTGCGCCGTCGACCAGGAACGAGACTACCGCGGCCTTGTCGGATGCACGGCCGAGAATGCGCACGCCGGGCTCGGCGTCCAGCGCGGTGGTCAGGTAGGCCAGCAGGTCGGCCTCGCGGGCCTCGATGTTGGCCATGCCGATCGCATCAAGGTAGTCGACGGCCGCGGCCAGGCCGACGAAACCGGCGATGTTCGGGGTGCCGGCCTCGAAGCGGTGCGGCGGATCGTTGAACACGGTGCCATCGAAGCTCACTTCGCGGATCATCTCGCCGCCGCCCAGGAACGGCGGCATCGCCTCGAGATGCTCGCGGCGCGCCCAAAGCGCACCGGTGCCGGTCGGGCCGCACATCTTGTGACCGGTGAAGGCATAGAAGTCGCAACCGATCGCCTGCACGTCGACCGGCCGGTGCGGCACCGCCTGCGAACCGTCGACGACGGTGACGATGCCGCGCCGGCGTGCCTCGCGGCACAGTTCGCGCACCGGGTTCACCGTGCCCAGCAGGTTGGAGACATGGGCGATCGCGAACAGCCTGACGTCGGGTGTCATCGCACGCACCAGCGCCTCGCGGTCGAGGGTGCCGTCCTCGAGAATCTCCGCCACGCGCACGGTCGCCCCGGTGCGTTCGGCCACCAGCTGCCACGGCACGATGTTGGCGTGGTGCTCCATGCGCGACACCAGGATGGTGTCGCCCGCCTTCAGACGCGGCAGCGCCCAGGAGTAGGCGACCAGGTTGATCGCGAAGGTGGTGCCGCTGCACAGCACCAGCTCGTCCGCGCGCACGTTGAGGAAGCGTGCCAGCCGCTTGCGTGCACCCTCGTAGGCCTCGGTCGCCTCGCTGCCGAGCTGGTGCACGGCACGGCTGACATTGGCATTGAAGTGACGGTAGTAGCCATCGACCGCTTCGATCACCACAGCCGGCTTCTGCCCGGTGTTTGCATTGTCGAAGTAGACCAGCGGCTTGCCGTGCACCTGGCGTTCGAGTAGCGGGAAATCCGCGCGCACCCGCGCCCAGTCGATCGGCGATGCCGCCGTCTCGGGGGCAGTCGCGCTCATCCGGAGACGATGCCGTCGAGCATGCGCGACAGCGCGTTCTCGAGGGTCTGGCGCAGCGGCCCGTCCATGGCCGCGAGCGGTTCGCGCACGAAGGCCGCGGTCAGCAACGCGCGTGCCTGGCGCTCGGGGATGCCGCGCGCGCGCAGGTAGAACAGCGCGTTGTCGTCGAGTTGCCCCACGGTCGCACCGTGCGCGGCCTGCACCTCGTCGGCGTGGATCACCAGCACCGGCTGGGTGTCGATCTCCGCATCGGCCGACAGCAGCAGGTTCTTGTTCGACAGCTGTGCATCGGTGCCGTCGGCGCCTTCGCGGATCAGGATGCCGCCGTGGAACACGACGCGGCCACGCGCGGTCGCGGCACCACGCCACACCAGCTCGGCCGCGGTGTCACGTGCGACATGGTCGATGCCCAAGCGGGTGTCGACGTGGCGGCGCCCGGTGCCGAGCAGCACGCCATTGGCGGTCAACCGCGCGCGTTCGCCTTCCAGGCGCACGTTGAGCTCGTGCCGCGACAGCGCGCCGCCCAGTTCGACGTCGACGCGGCGGTACTCGGCGTCTTCCGCCAGCACCACGTCGGTGCGCAGGAACAGCGTCGCCCCGGTGGCGTCATCCTGCACGCGGGCGTGCTCCAGGCGCGCGCCATCGGCCACGTGCACATGCGCGAGGGCATTGGTGAGATGGCGGCCTTCGCCGACATGCAGGTGGTGCTCGACCACCGCAAGCGAGGCGCCCCGGCGCAGTTCGATCAGGTGGCGCAGGTGCCAGGCGAGGTCCTGGCTGGCGCTGCCATCCGCGTCCGACGGCGCGCCGACGAACACCAGCTGCAGTGGCACGTCGACGGCGGTATCGGCCTCGACACGCAGCAGCACGCCTTCGCCGGCGAGCGCCGCGTTGAGCCGCGCAAAGACCTCATCGGTACGGTCGAAACGGCGGTGCAGGAAGCGCAGGACCTCGTCGCCGTCGGCCAGCGCATCCGACAACGGCCGCAGCGACACGCCCGCGGGCAGGCCGTCCAGCGAGGACAATGCCGGTGCGTGGCGACCATTGACGAACACCAGCCGCGGCGCGGGAATCGCATCCAGCAGCGCCGGGTCGATCCGCGGCGGCAGGGCAGGGGCGATGTCGAAGCTGCGCCGTTCCAGCGCGCGCAGCGGGGTGTACTTCCAGGCTTCGCTGCGGGGGCCGGGCAGGCCATCGCGCAGGGCCTCGTCGAGGATCGAACGGCGCGCGGCATCGCCCTGGAAGCCCGCGGCCAGCGAATCGAGCAGCACGCTCATCAGACCGCCTCCGGCACCACGCGATCGCGGATCCAGCCGTAGCCGTGCTCCTCGAGTTCGAGCGCCAGTTCAGGCCCACCGCTCTCGACGATGCGGCCGTCGGCCAGCACGTGCACCACGTCCGGGCGGATGTACTCCAGCAGGCGCTGATAATGGGTGATCACCACGAACGCGCGGTCGGGGGCACGCAGCGTGTTGACGCCTTCGGCCACGGTCCTGAGCGCGTCGATGTCGAGGCCGGAGTCGGTCTCGTCGAGGATGGCGAGCTTCGGCTCCAGCACCGCGAGCTGGAAGATCTCGTTGCGCTTCTTCTCGCCGCCGGAAAACCCCTCGTTGACGCCGCGATGCAGCAGCTTGTCGTCGAGGTGCAGCACCGACAGCTTCTCGCGCACCAGCTTGAGGAACTGCATCGAATCCAGCTCCGGCTCGCCACGCGACTTCCGCTGCGCGTTGAGTGCGCTGCGCAGGAAGTAGGTGTTGTTCACGCCGGGGATCTCGACCGGGTACTGGAAGGCCAGAAACACGCCCGCGGCGGCGCGCTCTTCCGGCTCGAGTTCCAGCAGCGGCCGGCCTTCGAACTCGATGGTGCCCTGGCTGATGTCGTAGCCGTCGCGGCCGGCGAGGATGTTGCCCAGCGTGGACTTGCCGGCGCCGTTCGGCCCCATGATGGCGTGCACCTCGCCCGGCTTCACGTGCAGCGAAAGGCCTTTGAGGATGTCGCGCCCGTTGATGGAGGCGTGGAGGTCTTGGATCTTGAGCATGATGGGTTCCGTTGTTGTCTTCTGCGTCCCCGCACGGCGGGGAGTTGCGGCATCTCTCAGCCGACGCTGCCTTCCAGCGACACTTCCAGCAGCTTCTTGGCTTCCACCGCGAACTCCATCGGCAGTTCGCGGAACACCTGCTTGCAGAAGCCGTCGACGATCAGGCTGACCGCGTCTTCCTCGCTGATGCCGCGGCTGCGGCAATAGAACATCTGGTCGTCGCTGATCTTGGAGGTGGTGGCCTCGTGCTCGACGGTGGCGCCCGGATTCTTCACCTCGATATAGGGGAAGGTGTGCGCGCCGCACTTCTTGCCGATCAGCAGGGAATCGCACTGGGTGTGGTTGCGCGCGCCATCGGCATTGCGGTCCACCTTCACCAGGCCGCGGTAGGTGTTCTGCCCGCGGCCGGCGCTGATGCCCTTGCTGACGATCTTCGACTTGGTGCGCTTGCCGATGTGGATCATCTTGGTGCCGGTGTCGGCCTGCTGGCGATGGTGGGTCAGTGCCACCGAGTGGAACTCGCCCGTGGAGTCATCGCCCAGCAGCACGCAGCTCGGGTACTTCCACGTGATCGCCGAGCCGGTCTCCACCTGCGCCCAGACGACCTTGCTGCGCGCGCCACGGCACTCGGCGCGCTTGGTCACGAAGTTGTAGATGCCGCCGACGCCGTTTTCGTCACCGGGATACCAGTTCTGCACCGTCGAGTACTTGATCTCTGCATCGTCGAGCGCCACCAGCTCGACGACGGCCGCGTGCAGCTGGTTCTCGTCGCGCATCGGCGCGGTGCAGCCTTCGAGGTAGGACACGTAGCCCTGGTCCTCGCAGATGATCAGCGTGCGCTCGAACTGCCCGGTATGGCCGGCATTGATGCGGAAGTAGGTGGACAGCTCCATCGGGCAGCGCACCCCCTTCGGGATGTACACGAAGCTGCCGTCGGAGAACACCGCCGAGTTCAGCGCGGCGAAGTAGTTGTCGCCCACCGGCACCACGGTGCCGAGGTACTTCCTCACCAGTTCCGGGTGGTCCTGGATCGCTTCCGACATCGAGCAGAAGATCACGCCCTTCTCGGCGAGTTCCTTGCGGAAGGTGGTGCCGACCGAGACCGAATCGAACACCGCGTCCACCGCCACGCCGGCCAGGCGCGCGCGCTCGTGCAGCGGGACGCCGAGCTTGTCGTAGGTATCGAGGAGTTCCTGCGGCACTTCATCGAGCGACTTGTACTTCGGGCCCTTTGGCGCGGAGTAGTACGACAGCGCCTGGAAGTCGATCGGCGCGATCGCAAGCTTCGCCCACTGCGGCACCGGCATCGTCAGCCAGTGGCGGTAGGCGGCCAGGCGCCACTCGGTCATCCACTCCGGCTCGTCCTTCTTCGCGGACAGCGCGCGGATGGTGTCCTCGTCGAGGCCCGGGGGCAGCGAGTCGGATTCGATGTCGGTGATGAAACCCGCTTCGTACTTGCGCCCCAGCTGCTCGTGGATCTCACGGTTGGCGATGGGTTCGTCGATGACGGGTTCGATGATGTCGGTGGCCATGGGCTGCCTACTGTCAGGTGTCCGCCAGCCGCGCCTGGATGCGGCGCAGGGACGGCAGGGGGGAAGGAGACGGGCTGGAGACGTCGCCATGCAGGCTGGCGAGGGTGAACCCGCGCAGCGCATCGGCGACCACGTCGTTGATGCGGCGCCAGTTGGCACGCAGCCCGCACTGGTGGGAGATGCCGCACTGGTTGTCGTCGAGGCTGCACTCGGTGATGGCCAGCGGGCCTTCCATCGCCTCGACGATCTCGATCAGGGTGATCGCCGTGGCCGGGCGCGCCAGCCGGTAGCCGCCGTTGACGCCGCGGAAGCCCTCGACGAGCCCCGCCTGTGCCAGCGGCTTGAGCACCTTGCTCACCGTCGGCGTCTCCAGGCCGGCCAGTTCGGCCAGCTCCGACGCGCTCAATACCGCCTCCGAGCGCGCGGCAAGCGCGGTCAGCACGACGGTTGCGTAATCGGTGAGGCGGGTGACGCGGAGCATGGCGGATCCATGAAAGAGGACCGAAATTGTACTCTTTCGATCCGCGTCGGCCAAACCCGCGGGTACGCGGGGTTCAGCAGCCGTGCAAGCGGGAGTCGACCCGCCGGCTTCCGGAGCGCAGCGCGACGCGTGGCACAATGCCGCCTCTCCACGAACGCGCGACCCGATGTCCACCAAGCCCCTGAAGATCGAAGCCCGCAAGTCCCCGATCCACGGCAATGGCGTGTTCGCCACGCGCAAGATCAAAAAGGGCGAAAGGATCATCCGTTACACCGGTGCGCTGCGCACGCACGAGGAAGTCGACGCGGATTACGCGGATCTCGAGGAGAACGGCCACACCTTCCTGTTCACCCTCAACGACCACTACGTGATCGACGGCAACAGGCGCGGCAACATCGGGCGCTGGATCAACCACAGCTGCGCGCCCAACTGCGAGGCGCTGGTGGAAGAGGACGCGAAGGGGCGGCCCGAAAAGGACCGCATCTACATCGAGGCGCTGCGCGACATCAGCCGCGGCGAGGAACTCACCTACAACTACGGCATCCGCCTGGCCGAACGCCACACGCCGCGGCTGAAGAAGCTGTGGGGTTGCCGCTGCGGCCAGCCCGGCTGCACCGGAACCCTGCTCCAGCCCAAGCGCTGAAGACCTGCGTCGCGCCGGAGATGCGCGACGGCCGGTAACGGTCGCAATGACCAACGACAGGCGTCGCACGGCGGCTGCGCGCGTACCGTGCGCGCCAGCGGGCGGCCCGGCCCGGATGGAACCATGACGATGCACCGACCGATGCGTCCCGCGATACGCGTCCTTGCACCCGCCGCCGCGCTTGCGCTGCTGCTGGCGTCGCCCGCCCTGATGGCCATCGGAGTCGATGGCCACATCGACCCGGCCGAGTGGGCGGATGCGCACGAGTTCACCGACTTCCGGCAGACGCAGCCGCTCAGCGGCGCGCCGGCATCGCTTGCGACGCGCGCCTGGGTGATGGCCACGCCGGAAGGACTGGCGGTTGCGTTCCGCAACGAGCAACCGGCGGACGTGCCGCGCACGCGGCAGTGGGTGCAACGCGATTTCGATGCCCAGGTCGATCGGGTCAACCTGATGGTCGACTTCGATGGCGATGGCCGCACCGCCTACAACTTCACTGTCGCCTCCACCGGCGGCATCTACGACGCGGTGATCAGCAACGAGAACCAGTTCAACGACGACTGGGACGGCCTGTGGATGCATGCCGTGTCCGAGGACGACAGTGGCTGGTCGGTGGAGATGCTGATTCCCTGGCATACCGCGCCGATGGCCGATGGCCGCGACGGCATGCGCCGTCTGCGCATCTATCTCGACCGGGTGATCGGTGCCACCGGCGAACGTGCGGCGATGCCATTCGCAAGCTACGAACGGGCGCGCTTCGTCTCCGACTTCCATCCGCTGGAGGTGCCGGCGTACAGCCAGTCGCTGCTGGCGATCACGCCCTACGTTTCCGGGTTGTACGACGCCACCGGCGGCGACAGCGGGCTCGACGGGGGTGCCGACCTGTTCTGGAAGCCGAGCGGGCGCTTCCAGCTGTCGGCGACGGTGAACCCGGACTTCGGACAGGTGGAAAGCGACGACCTGGTGGTGAACTTCAGCGCCACCGAGACCTTCGTCAGCGACAAGCGCCCCTTCTTCACCGAGAACCAGGGCCTGTTCGAATTGACCACGCCATCCGACTTCAGCCAGCAGCTGTACACCCGGCGGGTCGGTGGCCCGGCCGATGATGGCAGTGGCGCCAGCGACATCACCGCGGCGCTCAAGCTCAACGGCAACTTCGGCGGAATGAAATACGGCGTGTTCTCGGCCGACGAGCGCGGCGAGGCCGGACGTTCATTCCACGCGCTACGCGTGGTGCGCGATCTCGCCAACCAGAACCTCGGCGCGATGCTGACCCGCGTCGACCGCCCGTGGCTCGACCGCCAAGCCAGCGTGCTCGGTGTCGACCACAACTGGCGGCCGACGCAGCGCTGGAACGTGCGCACGCGCCTGCTCGGCAGCCGCATCGACCAGGCCGGCGCGCGCAGCGAGGATTTCGGCGCCACGGTGTGGGCCGATTACGAGATGGACGGCGGCTGGCGCCAGCAGTGGATCGCCATGCATTTCGGCGACGGGCTGCAGATCAACGATTTCGGGTATCTCGCGCGCAACAGCGTCAACTACATGCACTGGGAACTGCGCAGGCGTTTTGCCGACCAGCCGGAGGATTCGCGCTACGCGTCCAAGGACTGGCGCTGGCGTGCGACGACCAGCCACAACGACCGCGGTGACAAGCTCAGTGACCAGTTCCGCGTGAGCCGCGAGGGCAGGTTGCGCGACGGCAGTTACGAGTACGTGCAGCTCAACCTCAACAGCGCCGGCGTGAGCGACCAGCTGCTGCGCGGCAACGGCCTGGTGCGGCTGCCGGCGAGCTTTTCGGCGATGTACGAATACGAACGCCCGCGCAAGGGACGGTGGGCGCATGACGTGGAGCTCGAGGTGTCCAGCGGCGGCCTCGCAGGCAACGACCGGCCCGGCGCGGCGTTCTGGTACGGCGCGACCTGGTTCCTGAGCGACGCGCTCAGCATCAATGCAGGTGCCACGTACATCCATCGGCCGGACTGGCTGATCTGGCAGGGCGGCAATCTCGTCGGCGGCTTCCTCGGCCGCGAGGCCCATCTGCTCGCGGGGCTCGACTGGAGCATCGACCCGCGCCAGCAACTGCGCATCAAGCTGCAGGCGATCGGCATCGACGCGCGCCTGCGCCAGGCCTGGCGCTTCGATCCCGGTGGCCACGCCATCGCCACCTTAGATACGGTGGACGATTTCGGCGTACGCAACCTCGGTTTCCAGGTGCGCTACCGCTACGAGCTCGCGCCGCTATCGCACCTGTACGTGGTGTACGCACGCGGCGGCTACGAGCAGCTGTTCGACCCCGACGGCGTTGCCCGCCAGCTGCAGGACAGCTTCAGCCTGCGCGACGACGAACAGCTGCTGGTCAAGCTCAGCTACCGCTTCGGGCTCTGAGCGCTCAGAGCCGCTCTTCGCGCAGTTCGGCGGACGCGATCCGCCATGCCTGGGACCCCGCGCCATCGGCCATCGCGCGCCGCAGCGTGTATTGCCCGGCGAAGCGGCGGGTGCTGCCGTCGGCCTGCGTGGCAACCACCGACACCGGCACCCGTACGTACTGCGAGCCCGCCGCACCGTCCGGTGCACCGGAAGCGCCGACCTGCACCTCGACCGAACGGGTGTCGGCGAAGCCGGCCGCGAACTGTTCGGGCGACTGCCCGCTGGCGCGGCCGCCATCCGACCACAGCGCATACGCGCGGCGGTAATCGCGCGAGCCGATGGCGGCGTAATAGGTCTGGACGACCGCCGCGGCCTGCGGGCTCGCGTCGGCCGGAGCCGTCGTCGATGGCATCCCCGCGGTAGCGGACACGGCAGGGGCATTGTCCGCGGCCCCGGCGGGCGCGGGCACGATCGGAACCAGTTCGGCCAGCCCGGCCTCCGGGTTGTCCTCGAGCGGCGGCAGCCCGTCGACACCAGCGGTCTCGATCCATGCGTCCTGTACCGGTTCGTCGCCCAGCGAAACCTCGCCCGGTGCGGGCGGCGGTGGTGCGCCGGTCACGCTGCCGCCGCCCGGTGCCGGGGCGGGCAGGGTGGCGACATCGCTGGCCGAAGCCGGCGCGCCGCGTCGCTGTTGCTGGGCATCGTCGTTGCCACCGCAGCCCGCGAGCAGCGCGGCCAGCAGCAGGCCGGACACCATGCGGGCGGGCCGCAGCCGGGCACACCGCGGGTGCTGCGGGCCGCTCATTCCGGAAGGCTCAGCGGTGCGCGATTGGGCCGCAGCCAGACCAGCAGGCGGCCGAGCAGCAGCATCGACAGCAGGTCGAACAGCACCTGGCGGGCCAGCAGGCCGGACGGCAACGGCTGGCCCACATAGGCCAGCAGATGCCACGGCAGGAACGACACCAGCGCGATCGCGAGCCCGAACTGCAGGCCATCGCGTGCCCGTACCCGGCGCTCGGGATACATGCGGCGGAACAGCCAGGTCATGCTGAAGCCGATCAAGGCATAGGCGACCACGATCCAGACCAGCCGCGCGTTCGCCTCCGCCGGGTCGCGGTAGAGCGCGGCATGGGCAAGGTAGTCGGCGCGCAACAGGCCGCCGTGGACGAGCACGCCCAGCAGCATCGCCGCCAGGCTCATCATCAGGCCACAAACGAGGAAACGCTTGTCCATCCGGGTGTCGTGTCCACGGCGGGCGGGAGGCTGGATGCTAACCGTGCCGCGGTGATCGGTCGATGCAGTCGGCGTGGTCATGGGCTCTGTTGGCTCTGCGGGGATGATCCGGTGTCGCGACGTGCGCCCGCACGCAGCAGCGGCAGCGGGTCATAGGTGCCGTCGGAGCCGTAGATGCCGTAGTGCAGGTGCGGCGGCGTGCCGCGGGCATTGCCGGTGTCGCCGACGCTGCCGAGCACATCGCCGGGCACCACGACCTGGCCCTCGGCGAGATCCGGCGCCCAATCATCGAGGTGTGCGTAGTAGTGGCGCTCGCGTGCCGGGCCCAGCACCCAGACCTGCCGGCCGCCGAGGCCGCCTTCGCGGACCGAGGTGACGATGCCCGGCGTGGTGCTGAGCACGTCGGTGCCGCGCGACGCGAAGATGTCCACGCCTTCGTGCTGGCGGTCACTGCCGCGCGGCGCGCCATAGGTATCGGCCACCCGGGAGGCGGCGACGCCACGCACCGGCATCGGCAGGGCATCGGGCGCGGGCATGCGCGCCAGTTCGTAGCCCATGCGCACCGGGGCCATGAACGGTTGCCGCCACGCCCACGACGCCGCGAACCAGGCCAGCAGCAGGAACACGATCCAGCCCGTGGCGCGGATCGCGGGCCGGCGGTAGTCGCGGCGGGGAGGGGAAGGCGGTGGCGTCGACACGGCTACAGCCTAGCCGGCGCGGGTGAAGCCGATGTCCCCGCGCCCGTATGTGCTCAGGCCGGCACGCGCACCTGCGCTTCCAGCCGGGTCTTGAGCGCGTCGTCGATGCCGAGCCTGCGTGCGAGCTCGTCGAGGTAGGCGCGCTCCATGAAGTTCTGCTCGTCCACCACCAGCAGGCTGGCCAGGTACATCTCGGCGGCGATCTCCGGCGCAGCCGCGGCGCCAGCGACTTCGGCGGGGTCGAGCGGCTTCTCCAGTTCCGCGTGCAGCCACTGCTGCAGTTCGCGGTCGGCATCCACGCGCCGGAACTCGCCTTCGATCAGTTCGCGCTCGCGGGCGTCGACATGGCCATCGGCCTTCGCCGCCGCCACCAGTGCGCGCAGGATCGCTTCGCTGTGCAGTTCCGCCTGCGGCGGCGGCAGGCGGTCGACCGTCTGCGGTTCGATCGTCTGGCCGGTCTGCTGGCGCTGGTAGTCGCCATAGGCGCGGTAGGCCATCAACCCGATGGCGGCCAGCCCGCCATAGGTGGCGAGCTTGCGTGTGGTGCGGTTGCGGCCGAGCAGCAGGCCGAGTGCGCCGCCCGTCAGCGCGCCACGACCGAAGTCCTGGTTGAGCATCCCACCGAGGTTGCCGAGCGGACCGCCGGCGGCGGACGGCTCACGCGTCGCGGGAGCGGCGGGGTCTGTGGCGGAGCGGAGCAGCTGGTCGAGGAAGCCTTGCAGTTTCATCGGTCGGTCCTGGGAGGAATCGGGCGAGCAGGCGAGATAACGGGGTGACGGCTTAATCGGGAATCAATGCGCACTGCGTCATCGTGGCGCAACCGTCCCCCTCCGGACTGCCCGGAGGCCGCTCGTCATGGCGGATGGGTCGACTGGCCGCGAAGGGCAGGTCGTTTTCCAGACACTGGACGATGACGTGCAGCGGAAATGTCTGTGTGTCCGTGGAGTCGCTTCGTTGGGTTTCGTGCCGCCCGTCGCGCGCCCAGGGGGGTGTGCTCCCCCGGCCGAAGTCCGCGTCCAGCTACCACGGCCGGCCGCCGGCCATCCATGGCCGGCTGTGCGCACACCCCCCTGTGCACGCGACGGGCTCCTGCGTTCGTCGGCTCGGCACGGAGATCAACAGCGGTTGCAGTCGGCCTCGTCATCCAGCACCACCCGGCCGTCTTCGCTTTTGATCTTCGTCCCGACCACGCGCCAGCCTCTGGAGCCCGCCGCGGACGCCGGGGGATGTCCAGAGCCGGCCATGGATGGCCGGCGGCCGGATGTGGGAGCAGGACGCGGAGATATCCGGCTGGGCATCCCCCGGCGTTCGTGGCGGGCTGTCCGGACTCTCCGCTGATCTGCCACGAAACAAAAAGGCCGGCCGCTCGATGAGCAGACCGGCCTTCAGCCCCGTAATGCGGGCAGTGCGGACGAATGCCTTAGACGGCAGCGTCCTTGAGCTTCTTCAGCGGACGCACCTTGACCTTGACGGTCGCCGGCTTCGCCGCGAACACCTGCTCTTCCTTGGTGAAGGGGTTGATGCCCTTGCGCTTCGGCTTTGCCGGCACCTTGACCGAGGTGATCTTCAGCACGCCCGGCAGGGTGAACGAGCCGTGGCCCTTCTTGCCGATGGAACCGTGGATCGCGCCTTCGAGCGCGGCGAGGATCGAACGGACGTCCTTCGCGACCACGCCGGTGGTCTCGGCGAGGTGTGCCACCAGGCCCGACTTGCTCAGCGGTTCCTTGATCGCCTTCGGTGCGGCCGGCTTCGCTGCAGCGGCCTTCTTCGGAGCAGCGGCCTTCTTCGCCACCTTGGTTGCTTTCTTCGCCATGTGTCCTGTTCCGTGATGGATGGTTGGATGTCGGCCATACCCGCCGGCCAGTCGGAATGTAGGCCATGTCAAGGCCGCCGCCAATAGGAAACCGCAAAGAAACCCGGGGTTTTCGCGCATTCAAGACCGTCGAAGCGGTGGCCAGCGCCACCAGGCGAGCACCGTCAGCCCGACGGCCAGGCTGTAGGCGGCGATGAATGTCCACCACGGCGCCTCGAAGAACAGCAGGCGCGACAGCCAGTATTCGACGAACGACCCCGCATGCGTCGACTGCCCGGCATGCGTGCGCAGCGCCTGTTCCCAGACCGTCAGCGGACACAGCCGCCCGAGCCACGCCTGCAGCGCGACGACGGCGAGCAGCGCGAGGTGCAGGCGGCGCAGCCACGCGTGACGCACCCAGCGCCACCCGAGCGGGCCGCCGATAAGCACGGCACCCAGCACCGCCACCGCGAACAGCGCGATGCCGGCATGCAGGGCCAGCACGGCATCGGCGAGATGCGCCGCCAGCGCCGGGGAGATCAGCTGCACGTTCTGGCACCGATGCGACGGAACGCTGCAACCATCGGCCCCGCCGGTGCATCCATGAAGGAGTGACCCGCCGAGTGACCGCCGCCATGCCCCGTCTTCCGAGTCTGCTGATCGTGCCGCTGCTTGCCGCGGTGTCCACCATGCCGGTCCACGGCGGCACGCCGGCCACGGGCCGCGAAGTGCTGCGCGTAGGCGACCTGCAGCTGATGTCGCAGCGCCACTGGTGGTGGCTGATGGCCGGGGCCGCGGCGCGGCGCCTCGAGGCCGTCGGCGCCGACGATTGCAGCGTGGCGCCGGCGCCTGTGACCGCGGCGGTGGAGGTCAGTCCTCATCGCGACGCGGATTCCAGGCTTCGGCCAGCCGCTTCTGCACCTGCGGCGGTGCCGGTTCGTAATGGCTGAAATCCACCGCATAGCGGCCGCGCCCGGCGGTGACCGACTTGAGCTCGGCGGCATAGCCGTCCAGCTCGGAGAGCGGCACCTGCGCGCGGACCACGATCTCCCCGGCATCGCCGCCGTCGGTGCCGTGGATGCGCGCGCGGCGTGAGGCCAGCCCGCCGCTGATGTCGCCGGTGTGGGCGTCGGGTGCGTGCACCTCCATCTCCACGATCGGCTCCAGCAGTTGCGGATGCGCACGCGAGACGGCATCCAGGAAGGCCTTGCGGCCCGCGGCGACGAACGCCACCTCCTTGCTGTCGACGGCATGGTGCTTGCCGTCGTGGACCACCACCCGCACGTCCTGCAGCGGGTAGCCGGCGAGCGCGCCTTCCTTCAGCACCTGGCGCACGCCTTTCTCGACCGCGGGCAGGAACTGCCCGGGGATCACGCCGCCCTTGACCTCGTCGACGAACTCGAAGCCGGCCCCACGCGGCAATGGCTCCACGCGCAGGAACACCTCGCCGAACTGGCCGGCGCCACCGGTCTGCTTCTTGTGGCGATGGTGGCCTTCGGCAGGCGCGGAAATCGTCTCGCGATAGGCGATGCGCGGCGCGCGCGTCTCCACCTCCAGGCCGTGGCGTTCGCCCAGGCGCTGCAGCTGCACCCGCAGGTGCAGGTCGGACAGCCCGCGGATCACCGTTTCGTGCGTCTCCTCGTCCTGCTCGACCCGGAAGCACGGGTCCTCCTCCGCCAGCCGCTGCAGCGCGATCGCGAGCTTCTGCTCCTGGCCCTTGCGTGCGGGCGTGACCGCAAGCCCGAACATCGGCTGTGGAAAGCCGGGCGGCGCGAGGTGGATGTGGTCCTCGTCGTGGCTGTCGTGCAGCACGGCATCGAAGTGCAGCTCCTCGACCCTGGCCACCGCGGCGATGTCGCCGGGCACGGCGGCGTCGATCTCGATGTGGTCCCTGCCATGGATGCGGAACAGATGGGCGACGCGGAACGGCTTGCGGCCATCATCGACCAGCAGCTGGCTGTCGCGACGCACGGTGCCCTGGTACACCCGGAAGATGCCGAGCTTGCCGACGAACGGGTCGTGGACGATGCGGAACACGTCGGCAACGACATGCGCCGCTGGATCGGGCGTGAGCTGCAGCGGTCGGGCGTCCGCGCCGGTGCCGGCCACGAACGGCGGCGGATTGGCTTCGCCGGGGTGCGGCAGCAGCTCGCGGATGGTCGCCAGCAACGCGTCCACGCCAACGCCGGTACGTGCCGACACGAAGCACACCGGCACCAGGTGGCCTTCGCGCATGCACCGCTCGAAGGCGTCGTGCAGTGCCGTCGTCGACAGGCCGTCCTCGCCGCGCTCGAGGTAGCGGTCCATCACGGTCTCTTCGATCTCGACGACCTGGTCGAGCACCCGCTGGTGCCAGTCACCGACCGGTCCGAGGTCGCTGTTGCCTTCGCGCAGGCGGAAACAGTCGACCACGCGCTGGCCGCCGTCGGCCGGCAGGTTGAGCGGCAGCACCTCGGGGCCGAAGGCCTCGCGCAGGGCGTCGAGCACGCGCGCAGGGTCGGCGCCTTCGGCATCGATGCGGTTGACGACCAGCATCCGGCACAGGCCGCGCCCGGCGGCGCGCGCCATCAACCGGCGTGTGCCGTGTTCCACGCCACGCACCGCGTCGACGACGATCGCCGTGGTGTCGACGGCCGCCAGCGCCGCCAGCGCAGGGCCGCGGAAGTCGGGATACCCGGGGGTGTCGATGAGGTTGACGTGGACGCCGGCATGGTCGAACGAGGCCAGCGCGGCATCGATCGAATGGCCACGTTCGCGCTCGATCGGATCATGGTCGGACACGGTGTTGCCGCGTTCGATGGTGCCTGCCGTCGCAATCGCGCCACCGGCGTGCAGCAGGGCTTCGGACAGCATGGTTTTGCCGGTGCCGGGGTGGCCCGCGAGGGCGAGGTTGCGGATGGCTTCGGTGCTGTGGGACATGGACGCGACTCCGTGGCTGTCGGCCCGGGGGCCGGGACGCGGCCCGGGCCGCGCAGGAGGCGTCATGGCTGTCCGCGTGTGTCACCGCGGCGCGGGTCGGCCGGCGGTGCGGGCCGCTGCAGACGGCCTGCAGGCGGGCGGTCATGGCCCGTCGACGATAGCCCGCGACCCCGCCGAAAACCCGTTGCGACGCAGCACGTGCGCACCTCGCTAACAACCCGGCGCCTAGGCTGGGCGGCACATCCACACCGAGGACGACCACGATGGGTATTTCGCGCAAGGCCCGCGCCCGCTGGGAAGGCGACCTGAAATCCGGCGGCGGCACGCTGGACACGCCGCAGAGCGGCCTGATGACCGGCACCCGTTACGGCTTCAACAGCCGGTTCGGCGAGGAGAAGGGCACCAACCCCGAGGAGCTGATCGCCGCCGCGCATGCGGGCTGCTTCACGATGGCACTGGCCGCCAAGTTGAGCGACGCCGGGCATGCACCGGACTCCATCGACACCGAGGCCAGGGTCGACCTGTCGATGGAAGGCGGCCCGACCATGAGCGCGATCACCCTCACCACCCGCGCGCGGGTGCCGGGCATCGATCCGGTGAAGTTCCGCGCACTGGCCGATGATGCCAAGCAGAACTGCCCGGTTTCCAAGGCGCTTTCCGCGGTGCCGATCACCCTCGAGGCCGAGCTGCTCGACTGACCACAGGCGCGCGCAGCGTGGATCGCACGCTGCACGGCGCACGACGCGGCGCAGGAGCGGGCTGATCCGCGTCCTGCCGCGTCGTGCGATGTGCCGATCGTCGTGATTGCCGCGGGACGCCGCGCGCGTCCATAGTCTGCGCTCGCGACGATCGAGGGGTTGGGGAATGCGTGGAACCATGAAGGGCCCGGCGACGGGCATGCTGGCCGGCGTGCTCGCCTGCCTGTTGGCGACACCGTCGGCGTTTGCCGCGGAGCACACCATGCTGGTCGGTGCGCGCATCCACACGATGGATCCGCAGCAGCCGCAGGCCGAGGCAATGGTGTGGAACGCCGACGGCGTGCTGGTCGATATCGGCAGCGCCGCGACGCTGCGAAGCCGCCATCCGCAGGCCGAGGTCATCGACGCGGATGGCGCGGTGGTGGTGCCGGGCCTCATCGATGCGCATGCGCACCTGATGGGCCTGGGGCTCGCCCTGCTGCGTGCCGACCTGGTCGGCGCGAGCAGCAGGGATGAGGTGGTCGCGCGGCTGACCGCATTCGCCCGCGAGCTGCCCGACGGCGCATGGCTGCTGGGCAACGGCTGGGACCAGAACCTGTGGCCCGACACCGCGTTCCCCACCACCGCCGACCTCGACGCCGCGTTCCCGGACCGCCCGGTGTGGCTGCGGCGGATCGATGGCCATGCCGGCTGGGCCAACAGCGCGGCGATGCGCGCAGCCGACGCCGCAGGCGCCCGCCTTGCCGATGCCGCCGACCCGCAGGGCGGGCGCATCGTGCGCGAGGCCGGTGCACCCACCGGGGTTTTCATCGACGAGGCGATGGGCCTGGTCGAGGCCGCGATTCCCGCACTGTCGGCCGAGGACCATGCGCGCGCGCTGGAGCTCGCGCTGGATGCTGCCGTACGCAACGGCCTGACCGGCGTGCACGACATGGGCGTTTCGCGCGAAGGCCTGGCGCTGTACCGGCAGTTCGCCGATGCCGGTCGCCTGCCGCTGCGCGTGTCGGCCTACGCCGACGGCGAGGGTGCGGCACTCGATGACCTCTGCAGCAACGGCCTGTACGCCCACGATGGCGGCCGCCTGCAGATGCGCGGGGTCAAGCTCTACATCGATGGCGCGCTGGGCAGCCGTGGCGCGGCCCTGCTTGCGGACTACAGCGACGACCATGGCAACACCGGCCTGCTGGTGACCGACCCCGACGCCTTCCGCGCCACCGTGGCCAAGGCCGCGGGTTGCGGCGTACAGGTGGCCTCGCATGCGATCGGCGATCGTGGCAACCGGCTGGTGCTCGATACCTACGAGGCGGCGCTGCCGCAGGCCGCCGATGGCCCGCGCTGGCGCGTGGAGCACGCGCAGATCGTGGCCGTCGAGGACATCCCGCGGTTCTCGCGGATGGACGTGATCGCATCGATGCAGCCCACCCACGCCACGTCGGACATGCCCTGGGCCGGCGCACGCCTGGGCGATGAACGCCTGGCCGGTGCGTATGCATGGCGGAAGCTGCTCGACAGCGGCGCACGCCTCGCGCTGGGTTCCGACTTCCCGGTCGAACAGGTCGATCCGCGGCTGGGCCTGTATGCCGCCGCCACCCGCCAGGACCTGGACGGACAGCCGCCGGGCGGTTGGCTTGCCGACCAGAAGCTCACCGCCGTCGAAGCACTGCGCGGTTTCACCGCTGACGCGGCCTATGCCAGTTTCGACGAGGCCCACGTGGGCCAGCTGCGCACCGGCATGCGCGCGGATTTCCTGATCGTCGAGGACGATCCGCTGGCGATGCCGGTCGGGCGCCTGCACGCGCTGCGGCTGCGCTCGACCTGGGTCGACGGCACGCCGGTGTACGAGGCGGGGCAGGCGCCGCGCGACTGACCTGCGCGTTGCCACCGCACGCCCGGGTGGGCGGGCGTCTCAGCCCGCCCAGTCCAGCGTGCCCTCGATGACGAAGGCGACCCGGCCACCCGACCAGACCTCGCCTTCGTCGTCGATCTGCAGCTGCAGCCGCGCGTCATACCCGACCTCGCGGCCCTGGCTGACGACGTAGTGGCGCTTGCCGCCCGGCAGCGCATCGCGCGATGCCAGCCACGCGGCGAGCGTCGCATTGGCGGCGCCCGAGGCCGCGTCCTCGAACTGCGCCGGCGCGCCGACCCAGGCGCGCACCACCAGATCCCAGGGGTTGCCGGCATCGGCGCGCGCATAGGCGCACAGCCCCATCGTCGCGGTGGATTCGGCCAGCCTGCCGATCGCGTTCCAGTCCGGCTGCGCCTCGCGCAGGCTGCGTTCGTCGGCAAGCTCGGCCAGCCACCAGCGACGGCCGCCATCCACCAGCGCCGGCGGCAGCGCACCGGGCGGCAGGCCGTCGAGTGCACTGCGCAGGCGCGGATCATCACGCTCCGCGGTTTCGACCACGCGCGCCTTCGGTGTGCGTACGGCGACGGTGCGTTCGTTGCCAGTGCCGGTCACCCGCAATGGCAGCCGGCCGGCGATGCCGTCCTGCCAGACAAGTCCGTCGGCGTCCGGCGCGATGCGTCCCGCGGCGAGCAGCGCCTGCGCGGTGCCGACGCTGGGGTGGCCGGCGAACGGCACTTCGCGGCGCGGGCTGAACATGCGGATGCGGTAGTCGCTGCCGGCGTCCGGCGCGAACACGAAGGTGGTTTCCGGCAGCCGCGTCCAGCGCGCGATCGCCTGCATGGTCGCGTCATCGAGACCCCCGGCATCGAACACCACGGCGAGGGGATTGCCTGCGCCGGGGCGGTCGGCGAAGACATCGAGCTGGACGAAGCGGCGGGCGGTCATGGCAGGGGGCGGCGTGAGGGCCGCGCAGCTTAGCAACCGGCGCCCGCAAAGGCCTCCTGCGGTGCGCGTCCTCGATGGCAGCCGGTCATCTTCGACGGTGCGTGTTGCGGCCATCGCCCGCCGCGGGTGCGTGCGATTCCATAGAATGTCGCGCTTCGCGCGCCGCTTGCGCGCCCGCCTCGTCCAGGACCCCGATGGCTTCCACTTCCTCCTCCCCGCGCTGGATCGTGCTCAAGTTCGGCGGCACCAGCGTCTCCGAGCGCACGCGCTGGGACACCGTCGGCCGGCTCGCGCGCGAGCGCCATGAGCGCGGCGGAGCACGCGTGCTGGTGGTGGTCTCGGCCTTGTCCGGTGTGACCAACGCGCTGCAGGCGATCGCCGAAGGCGCGGACGACCCGGGCGGCCGCATGCAGGCGCTGGTCGAGCGTCATCGCGTGTTCGCGAAAACCCTCGGGCTGGATGCCGATGGGGTGCTGGGCGAGCGGCTGGCGGCACTGCGTGCGCTGGCCGCCGATGCACGTGCGCAGGCGCGCCCGTACGACTGGCAGGCCGAGGTGCTGGCGCAGGGCGAGTTGCTGTCCTCGACCCTGGGCGCCGCCTACCTGCGCAGCCAGGGCCTCGACTTCGGCTGGACCGACGCGCGCGACTGGATCGATGCGCTGGAACTGCCGCACCAGAGCGACTGGGCGCGCCGGCTGGCGGTGAGTTGCCAGCGCGAGGCCGACGACGTCTGGCGTGCCCGCTTCGGCGCCCACAGTGATGCACCGATGCTGCTGACGCAGGGCTTCATCGCGCGCCATGGCGATGGCGGCACCGCGATTCTGGGCCGCGGCGGCTCCGACACCTCCGCGGCGCTGTTCGGCGCACTGCTGCGCGCGCAGCGGGTGGAGATCTGGACCGACGTGCCCGGCATGTTCAGCGCCAACCCGCGCGAGGTGCCGGATGCGCGTCTGCTGACCCGGCTCGATTACGCCGAGGCGCAGGAAATCGCCACCACCGGGGCCAAGGTGCTGCATCCGCGCGCACTCGGGCCCTGCCGCACGGCGGGCGTGCCGCTGGCGATCCTCGACACCGGCCGCCCGGAGCTGCCGGGCACGCTGATCGAGGCCAGCGTCGACCCGGTGCCCGGGGTCAAGGCGATCAGCCGCCGCAACGGCATCGTGCTGGTATCGATGGAGACGGTGGGCATGTGGCAGCAGGTCGGCTTCCTCGCCGACGTGTTCGAGCGCTTCCGCGCGCATGGGCTGTCGGTGGACCTCATCGGTTCGTCGGAAACCAACGTCACCGTCTCGCTCGATCCCAGCGACAACCTGGTCAGCACCGACGTGCTGGCGCGGCTGTCGGAAGACCTCGCGCAGTTCTGCCGGGTCAAGGTGATCGCGCCGTGCGCGGCAATCACCCTGGTCGGGCGCGGCATGCGCTCGCTGCTGCACAAGCTCTCCGACGTGTGGGCCACGATGGGCCGCGAGCGCGTGCACCTGATTTCGCAGTCCTCCAACGACCTGAACCTCACCTTCGTCATCGACGAGGCCGATGCCGATGGCCTGCTGCCCGAACTGCATGCCGGGCTGATCGACAGCGAGGCGATGCCGGTGCGCGAGACCCGCGTGTTCGGCCCGCGCTGGCGCGAGATCGACGGCCAGCTGCGCCGTCGTCCGCAGCCGTGGTGGCAGGCGCGCCGCGAGGAGCTGCTGGTGCTCGCCGACGGGGCGACCCCCCGCTATGTCTACGACCTCGCCACCGTGCGTGCGCGTGCGCGTGCGCTGGCCGCGGTCACCCCGGTCGATCGCCGCTACTACGCGATCAAGGCCAATCCGCATCCCGCGATCCTGCGGCTGCTGGTGGATGAAGGCTTCGGCCTCGAGTGCGTGTCACAGGGCGAGATGGCGCATGTGTTCGCGACCATCCCGGACCTCGCGCCGGAGCGGGTGCTGTTCACGCCGAGCTTCGCGCCGATCGAGGAATACGCCGCCGCGTTCGCGCGTGGCGTCACGGTGACGCTCGACAATGTCGAGGCGCTGATGCGCTGGCCGGACGTATTCCGCGGCCGCACGTTGTGGCTGCGAGTGGACCTCGGCCGTGGCGAAGGCCACCACGAGAAGGTGATGACCGGAGGGCTGGCGTCGAAGTTCGGCCTGCCGGTCGACCGCATCGGCGCGTTCCTCGCCACCGCGCGCCCGCTTGGCGTGCGCATCAGCGGCCTGCACGCGCACCTCGGCAGCGGCGTCGATACGCCCGAGCACTGGCGTTCGGTCTGCGACGAGCTTGGAGGGATCGCCGAGCGCATCGGCAGCATCCTCACGATCGACATCGGTGGTGGCCTGCCGATCCCGTACCGCGACGAGGACGAGCCGTTCGACCTCGAGGCCTGGAGCGCAGGGCTGGCCGAGGTCAAGGCGGCCTATCCGGGCTACCTGCTGGCGATCGAGCCGGGCCGCTACCTGGTTGCCGAAGCGGGTGCGCTGCTGCTGACCGCCACCCAGGTGGTGGAAAAGAGTGGCATTCGCCGCGTCGGCGCCGACGCCGGCATGAACGCACTGATGCGGCCCGCGCTCTACGACGCCTGGCATGACGTGCACAACCTGTCGCGGCTCGACGATACGGACACCGCGGAGTTCGACGTGGTCGGCCCGATCTGCGAGTCCAGCGACGTGCTCGGCCGCCGCCGCCTGCTGCCCGCGGCCACCCAGCCCGGCGACGTGCTGCTGGTGGCCGATGCCGGCGCCTACGGCCATGCGATGGCCAACACCTACAACATGCGCGAACTGCCCGGCCAGGCCGTGCTACCCGTGCAGGGAGGAACCCCGTGAGCCAGGCTTTCGACCGCGACGCGATCCAGAGCTTCCGTTTCGTCGACTGCGGCTTCGATGCCGGCAGCGGCGTCGCCCGGCTGGTCTACGCCTTCGACGACGGCCCGGAGCTGGTGGAAACGGTCACCGTGCCCGGCGCTCCGTTCGCACTGGATGCGGCGCGTGCGGCGGCAGTGCAGCGCGCCACGCGGCTGCTGCACCTGATCGCCGGCGTCAGCTACTACAAGGCGGCGGTGCCCGGCACCATCCGCATCGACGGCTATGCCATCGATGCCGACACCGCGGCATTGCTGGACGACGTCTACCTGCATGGCCTCGGCGAATTCGCCTACCGCAACGGGCTCGACCTGCGCGGAAGGATCCGGTTTTCCTCCACGGATGCTTCCGTTCTCCCGCCTGCGGGCGAAGGCGCCCACGGTGCGGATGAGGGCAGCACCGGCGCACCCGCGCTGGGCCTGCGCGAACACGCGCTGGCGGCGATCGGCGGTGGCAAGGATTCGCTGGTGTCCATCGAGGCGCTGCGCGATGCCGGCGTCGCGCAGACCGTCAGCTGGATCGGCGGGTCGCAGCTGATCCGCGCCTGCGCCGAGCGCACCGGCCTGCCGACGCTCAACATCCAGCGCCAGCTCGCGCCGGAGCTGTTCGACTACAACCGGCACGGTGCGTACAACGGCCATATCCCGGTCACCGCGATCAATTCCGCGATCCTCGCACTCGCCGCGCTGGTGCTCGACGCTGACCAGGTGGTGTTCTCCAACGAGCGCTCCGCCAGTTACGGCAGCCTGATCGAGGGCTCGGGCGAGGTGAACCACCAGTGGTCGAAGGGCTGGGCGTTCGAACAGGCCTTCGGCGAACACCTGCAGCGCTTCGTCGCCGCGGACCTCACGTACTACTCGCTGCTGCGGCCGCTGTCGGAGCTGGCGGTGGCGCGGCAGTTCGCGCGCATCGACCGTTACGACGCGCACTTCTCCAGCTGCAACCGCAACTTCCACCTGCTGGGCGAGCGCCCGGTCAACCGCTGGTGCGGGGTGTGCCCGAAGTGCCATTTCGTGTTCCTGGCGCTGGCGCCGTTCATGCCGAAGCCGCGGCTGGTGGCGATCTTCGGCCGCAACCTGCTCGACGACGCCTCGCAGGTGCCGGGTTACGACGCGCTGATCGAATACCGCGACCACAAGCCGTTCGAATGCGTCGGCGAGGCGCGCGAATCCCGCGCAGCGCTGGCCGCACTGGCGGCACGACCGGAATGGCGCGAGGACGCGATCGTCGAGCGCTTCGCCCGCGAGATCGCGCCGCAGCTCGACGGCGCCGATGCCGATGTCACGCGGCTGCTAGAACTCGAAGGGGAACACCGCATCCCCGCGGTGCTTTGGGAGCGGCTGCGTGCACGCTTCGCCGCCTGACATCGCATCGCTGGATGGCCGGCGCGTCGGCCTGTGGGGCTGGGGGCGCGAGGGCCGTGCGGCGTGGCGGGCCATCCGCAGCCGACTGCCGACACTGCCGCTGACGCTGTTCTGCCAGCCCGGCGAGGCCGACGATGCAGCAGGCCTCGGCGATCCGCTGTTGCAGGTGCGCACGGCCGTCGATGCCGACACGCTTGCCGCCTGCGACATCGTGGTCAAGTCGCCAGGGATCAGCCCCTATGGCGAGGCCGCGCAGGCTGCGGCCGCACGTGGCACCCGCTTCATCGGTGGGACCACGCTGTGGTTTGCGGAACGTGGCGATGCGCGCACGCTGTGCGTGACCGGCACCAAGGGCAAGAGCACCACCACCGCGCTGCTCGCCCACCTGCTGCGTGCCGGCGGCGTGCGCACCGCGCTGGCCGGCAATATCGGCCTGCCGTTGCTGGAGCTGCTGGATGCGCAGGCTGACGCCTGGGCGGTCGAGCTGTCGAGCTACCAGACCCGCGATGTCGCCGCGTCCGGCGTGCGCCCCCCGCTTGCGATCGTCACCAACATCTTTCCCGAGCACCTCGACTGGCATGGCGGCGAAGCGCGCTATGTCGAGGACAAACTGGCGCTGCTGACCAGGGCCAGGCCGCATGTCGCCGTGCTCAACGCCGCCGACCCGCGGCTGGCTGCGCTGCAACTGCCCGACAGCGACGTGCGCTGGTATGGCCGCGCGGACGGCTGGCACCTGCGCGAGGACACCGTGTTCCGCGGCGACACCGCCGTGCTCGACACCCGCGACCTGCCGCTGCCCGGGCGCCACAACCGCGGCAACCTGTGCGCGGTGCTGACAGCGCTCGAGACCTGCGGCCACGACGCCATGGCGCTGGCCGCGCATGCGCGTGGCTTCCAGCCGCTGCCGCACCGCCTGCAGTCGCTCGGCACGCGGGATGGCATCGACTGGGTCAACGATTCGATCAGCACCACGCCGCACGCCAGCATCGCCGCGCTCGAGCTGTACCGCGATCGCCCGGTGGCGATCCTGGTCGGCGGCCACGACCGCGGCCTCGACTGGACCGCGTTCGTCGCCCATGTGCGCACGCAGCCACCACGCGCGGTGGTGACGATGGGCGGGAACGGGCCGCGTATCCATGCGGCGCTGCGTACGGCCGCGAGCGAGGCCGGCTTCGTGTTGCGCGAGGCCACGGACCTCGAATCGGCGGTCGCCGCCGCGAAGGGCGTGCCCGGCATCGACGGCGGGGTGCTGCTGTTGTCGCCCGGTGCGCCCAGCTTCGGCGCCTACCGCGACTACACCGAACGCGGCCGCCATTTCGCCCGGCTGGGCGGATTCGACCCCGATGCGATCACCGCGATCGCGGGCCTCGGCATCGCCTGATGCGTGCACGCGCGCGGCAGCGCCGCGCTACGCTCGGGGCCCCAGACCCCGAGCACGACCCATGCGCCGCATCCTGTTTGCCGCCTGCTGTGCTGCCTTCGCCGCCGCCGCCCAGGCGGCTCCGAAGGCCGACCCCGTGCAATGGACCCTCGACGGCACCACCTTCGAGGGCGTGCTGGTCCATGAAGACAGCGGTGGCGATCGCAAGCCCGGCCTGCTGATGGTGCCGAACTGGCGCGGCGTGAATGCCTCGGCGGTCGAGAAGGCCCGGCAACTTGCCGGCGACGACTACGTGGTGCTGGTGGCCGATGTGTACGGCCGCGACGTGCGTCCCGCCAACGATGGTGAGGCCGGCAAGGTCGCCGGCGCCCTGCGTGGCGAGGACGGCCGCGCCACCCTGCGGGCGCGTGCCCGCAAGGCGCTGGAGGTGCTGCAGGTGCAGCCGCAGGTGGATGCGGAGCAGGTCGGCGCTGTCGGTTTCTGCTTCGGCGGTACCACCGTGCTCGAGCTCGCCCGCGACGGCGCGTCCCTCGCCGGGGTGGTCAGCCTGCATGGCGGCTTGTCGACATCGGCGCCGGCGGCGTCAGCGGTCGCGCCGGCGATCCTGGTGCTCAACGGTGCCGACGACCGCGGCGTCAGCGCGGAGGAGATCGCGGGTTTCCAGCAGGAGATGGATGCCGTCGACGCCGACTGGCAGTTCGTCAACTTCGCCGGGGCAGTGCACTGCTTCGCGGAATCGGATGCCGACAGCCCACCGAACTGCGTCTACCACGAGCGCTCGGCCAAGCGCGCCTGGCGGATGATGGACGACTTCTTCGAGGAGCGTTTCGGGCAGCGCAGTCCGTAAGCGCATACGGTCAAAGGCCGCACGCCGACCCTCAGTACGCGCGATCCACTGCGTACTTCGCCAGCCCGCGCAGCGCTGCAACGGCGTCGTTGTCCGGCAGCCCGTCGAGCGCGCGTTGCGCGGCCTCGGCATGCACGCGGGCACGGTCGCGGCTGTATTCGAGGCCGCCGGTGGCATGGATCGCCGCCAGCACCTCCGGCATCGCATCGGCATCGCCGCGCTGCACGATGCCGCGCAGGCGCTCGCGGGTGGCGGCATCGGACTCGCGGATCGCGTGGATCAGCGGCAGCGTGGCCTTGCCCTCGGCGAGGTCGTCGCCGAGGTTCTTGCCCAGGTCGGCCGCATCGGCGGCGTAGTCGAGCACGTCGTCGGCGATCTGGAAGGCGTAGCCCAGCTGCATGCCGAAGTCGTGCAGCTTCTGGCAGGTGGCGGCATCGGCACCGGCGGCCAGCGCACCCAGGCGCGTGCCGGCGGCGAACAGCACCGCGGTCTTGCGCTCGATCACGCCGAGATAGGCGGCCTCGTCGGTATCCGGGTTGTGTACGTGCAGCAGCTGCAGCACCTCGCCCTCGGCGATGCGGTTGGTGGTGTCGGCGAGGATCCGCATCACCTCCATCGAGTCCAGCTCCACCATCAGCTGGAAGCTGCGCGAGTAGAGGAAATCGCCGACCAGCACGCTGGCGGCGTTGCCCCAGATCGCGTTGGCGGTGCTGCGGCCGCGACGCAGGTCGGACTCGTCCACCACGTCGTCATGCAGCAGCGTGGAGGTATGGATGAACTCGATGATCGCCGCGAGCTGGTGGTGGTCCGGCCCGCCGGCCCCGCAGGCGCGGCCGGCCAGCACCACCAGCATCGGCCGCAGGCGCTTGCCGCCGGCGGAGACGATGTGCTCGGCGACCTGGTTGATCAGCAGCACGTCCGACGCCAGCCGGCGCCGGATCAGCGCATCCACCGCCTGCATGTCGGGCGCGGCGAGTGCCTGGATCGTCGGCAGGTCGGTGGTGACGGCGGCGGGGGGCGGGGCGGTGGCGGACATGCGTGGGGACGTGCGGGAAACGCCCGAGTATAAAGGGCCTGCGCCGGACGCCGACACGATGGCGCGGTGTTTCCCGACGGCCCCGGGCGGCGTCGCCGGGGGCCGGAGCCCGGAGGCTCGCTTATACTTCCGCCCCACACACACGCAAGCCGCCGGCGCCGCCGGTGGCGATCGAAGAAGGTCCCCACACATGGCACGCGGAATCAACAAGGTGATCCTGGTCGGCAACCTCGGCAACGATCCCGACGTGAAGTACACCCAGGGCGGCATGGCCGTGACCACGATCAGCCTGGCCACGTCGAGCGTGCGCAAGGACAAGGACGGCAACCAGCAGGAACGCACCGAGTGGCACCGGGTGAAGTTCTTCGGCAAGCTCGGCGAGATCGCCGGCGAATACCTGCGCAAGGGTTCGCAGGTGTATGTCGAAGGGTCCATCCGTTACGACAAGTTCACCGGCAGCGACGGCGTCGAGAAGTACTTCACCGACATCGTTGCCGACGAGATGCAGATGCTCGGCGGCCGCGGCGAGGGCGGCGGGGGCGGTGGCGGTGGCAACTACGAGCGCAGCAGCGGCGGCGGACAGCGCCCGCAGCGGCAGGAATCCGGCGCGCCGCGTCGCCAGGCCCCGGCCCAGCAGCCGCAGCCGCAGCCGGCGATGGACGACTTCTCAGACGACGACATTCCGTTCTGATCGGCGGCGGCCGGCGCGCCGCACGAAGCTGTTTCCTGCACGGGCGGGCCCACGGGTCCGCCCGTTGCGTGTCCGGCCGCGGGAGCGGTCGCGGCAGGTCGTGCTTGCGGCGCGGCGCCGGGAGTGCAATAGATAGCGCCTTTCCCAACGGAAGCAGGCAGCATGAGGCAGCAGACGAAGTCCACCCGCGTCACCCTGGCGGCAGCGGTCGCCCTCCTCGTCGCCGGCAGTGCGTTCGCGCAGCAGCCGCAGGCACAGCCCCGCCCGCAGCAGCCGGCGCAGGCGGCGCCACAGGCGCAGCTCACGCCCGAGCAGCAGGCCCAGCTCGCCCGCCAGGACGCCGAGATCACCCAGGCCGCGCAGCAGGTCGTGCAGATGATCGATGGCAACCGCACCGGCGAGGTGTGGGACATGGCCACCGTGCGGGTGAAGAGCATGATTCCGCGCGAGACCTTCGTGCAGGAAGTCGCCAACGACCGCGCTCGCGTGGGCGCCGCCGCCCAGCGCGGCCAGGCCGTGGTGACGCGTTCGCAGTTCCAGGCCGGCGGCGAGGTCCCCGAGGGCCTGTACCTCAACGTGGTGTTCCCGACCCGGTTCGCGAACACCCCCGAGCCGGTGCGCGAGCTCGTGTCGTTCCGGCTTGACGAGGACCGCACCTGGCGCGTCTCGGGCTACAGCGTGCGCGCCAACGACCAGTAAACCGCCCCGGCGCTTCGTGCGCCGGCGGCGTGGTGTCACCGGCCCCCGGCGCCTGCGCCGGGGTTCTTCATTCCTGCCCGCCGTCGGCCAGTTCCTCGAGCACGCGTTCGCCGCGGTGGATCCCCGCGCTTTCGTCCGACAGCGCGCCCGGCCCGCGCCCGCTCCGGCGCCGCCAGACGATGAAGATCGCGGTGGCCAGCAGGCCGATGCCGCCGATCGCCAGATTGATCAGCACCCAGGTCGGCGTCGCCGGGCCGGGCTCCACGTCGGCGAACGCCAGCACCACGAACACCCAGAAGATCCACCAGGGCAGCCCGCAGACGTTGGAGTTGATCCGGTAGACGCAGCGCAGCTGCGCCAGCTGTTGCTGGATGCGCGCCACCGGCGCCGCGTAGTCGATGCGCAGCACCAGCGCCGCAGTCAGCAATGCCATCAGCAGGGTGACCACGCCGAAGGCATGCACCAGCAGGCCGGTGGCCAGCATCGCGGGCACCTGCAGATGCGCCGTCCAGCAGGACACGCCGAGCAGGATCAGCCCCACGCCCAGCGTACCCTGCGCCAGCTGCGCCCAGAACAGCGGCCGCAGGCCGCGGCGCATCCGCTCCAGCCTGCGTTCGCGCAGCAGCTCGCGCTGCACCGCGCCCTGCTGTTCCAGCTGGCGGCCGAGCACCTGCCAGGCGTGCCTGAGTTCATCGAGTTCCATCGTGTGCCTCCGGGTGGTTGCTGCGCACGTGTTCGCGCAGGCGCTGCTTCAGTCGCGAGATCCGGGTGGTGACGTTGCTTTCGCCGATGCCGAGGACTTCCGCGATCTCGCGGGTGCTGCGTTCTTCGAGGTAGAGCAGCAGCAACGCGCGTTCGAACGGCGCGCGGCTGCGGATGAAGTCCTG
The DNA here is from genome assembly GCF_021191595.1 of Alterluteimonas muca. NCBI lineage: Bacteria > Pseudomonadati > Pseudomonadota > Gammaproteobacteria > Lysobacterales > Lysobacteraceae > Alterluteimonas > Alterluteimonas muca. The sequence goes on along the minus strand of NZ_JAIWPS010000003.1, from coordinate 227,579 downwards.
CAGCAACCGCAGCTGGTCGTGGAGCGCGGAGTCCGGACCGGGTGCGGCGCCGTCATGCAGGCATTCGTCGAACGCTTCCGCGCGTCCGTGCTGTCCGCCTTGGCGGCGCACATGGTCGATCGCCACGTTGAGGGCGATGCGATACATCCACGTCGGGAAGCTGCGCGCCGGGTCATAGCCGGGCCAGGCGCGCCACAGCTGCAGCTGGATCTCCTGGGCGAGCTCGGCGCGGTCCTCGCGGTGCAGCGCGTAACTGGCCGCCACCTTCAGCACGATGCCGCGGTGGCGGGCGAGCAGCACTTCGAATCCGTCGGTGTCGCGGGTGGTCACGGAACCGGCAATCTCCATCGGCGTGCACGGGTAGCGGATATACATGGGTGATTCGGTGCACGGCGGCCGATGTCACAGCGCGTTCAATCCGACCCGCGCATCATCGCTGCGTTCCAGACGGAGACACGACCCGATGGTAAAACCCGAGCGTCCCGCCAACGAGGCGCGCCGGCTCGACGCCCTGCGCCGGGCGCGGATCCTCGACACCGCGCCCGAGGACGGCTTCGACGATCTGATCCGCATCGCCGCCGCGATCTGCCGCATGCCGATCGCGCTGGTGAGCCTGGTCGACGAGGACCGCCAGTGGTTCAAGGCGCGGCGGGGGATCGATTTCGAGCAGACGGCCCGCGACGACTCCTTCTGCGCACATTTGCTGTTGCAGCCCGAGCAGCTGATGATCGTCCCGGACGCGCGGCTGGACCCGCGATTCCGCGACAACCCCTTCGTCACCGGCGAGCTGCGCGTGCGGTTCTACGCCGGTGCACCGCTGCTCGATCCGGACGGACTGCCGCTGGGCAGCTTCTGCGTAATGGATCGCGAGCCGCGGGTGCTCGACGAGGAGCAGAAGCTGGCGCTGGTGGCACTGTCACGGCAGGCATCGCGGCTGATCGAACTGCGCCGCGTCAGCGGGGAGCTGGAGCTGCAGCTGCGCGAGCGCGAGTGGTACGAGGAGCAGCTGCAGCAGTACCAGCTGGCACTGGAACAGGAAAACGCCAGCCTGGTGGAACTGACCCGCACCGACCCGCTGACGGGGCTGCCGAACCGCCGTGCGTTCGCCGAGGAGCTGCAGGCGGTGGCGGACACCGGTGCCGCATATTCGGTGGCGATCTGCGACATCGACCACTTCAAGCAGGTCAACGACGAGCACGGCCACTCCGAGGGCGACCGGGTGCTGGTGGCGGTGGCCGATGCGCTGCGTGAACACCACGCCGCCCGCGGACGGGTGGCGCGGGTGGGTGGCGAGGAGTTCGTGGTGCTGTTTCCCGGCCAGCGGGCGGATGCCGCCATGCGCGAATGCGAGACGCTGCGGCAGGCGGTCGCCGACCTGTCCATCGGCCTGCCGGTGACGCTCAGTTTCGGCGTGGCCGAGGGCCGCCCGGGCGAAATGGTGGAGGACGTGTTCGCGCGTGCCGATGTCGCGCTGTACGCGGCCAAGCGCGGTGGCCGCAACCGGGTCGAGGCCGGCTGAGGCGCGCGCTCAGTCGCGCCGGGTGTCGAGCAGGTCGCGCGCTTCGCCGGTGGCGAGGTTCTCGGCATGCAGTTCCGGCGCGGCCGACCCGCGGCGCCGTGACAGCAGCGGATGCACCAGCACCGCCGCCATGATGATCGCCACGCCGGCATAGAACGCAGGCGTCAGTTCGCGCTGTTCGCCCAGCAGCAGGATGGCCAGCACGATCGCGTAGACGGGTTCCAGGTTCACCGCCAGCTGCGCCGAGAACGCGCTCATGTGCCGCAGCGCCACCAGCGACAGCGCGAACGGCAGCAGGGTGCAGGCGAAGGCCAGCAACAGCAGCAGGCCGGCATCGCGCGCGCCGGGCACCACGAAGCCGCCGGCGAACACCGGCGCGGCCACTGCCAGCACCGGCCACAGCAGGGTCAGCGTCAGCGTGCCGGCGCCGAGTTCGATGGTGGTGACGGTGAGCGGATCCGCGCGGTCGACGAGGCGCTTGTTGAACGAGCCGAACAGCGCGACGAACAGTGCCGACAGCGCACCCACCGCCACACCGGCCCGCATCTCGCCCGGCACGCCGCCGACCACCAGCGCCACACCCGGCAGCACCGCGATCCCGAGCGCGAGGTCGCGCATCGACAGCCGGCGCCCGGCCAGACGTGGCTCGATCACCGCCACGAACACCGTGGCCAGCGCCATGCAGGTCGCCGCCACCGAGGCGTTGGCGAGCTTCACCGCCCCGTAGAACGTGAGCCAGTGCAGGCCCACCAGGGCACCGACGCCGGCGTAGCTCCAGGCCAGCCGCCGCGGCAGTGCGCGCAGGCCACGCCAGACGCGCGGCACCAGCAGCAGCGTGCCGGCCACCAGCAGCATCCGCCACCACACCAGCGGCAGCGCCGGCAGGGTGATCAGCTTGCCGAGGATCGCGGTGAATCCCCACAGCAGGACGCAGAAATGGATCTGCCAGTGCGCCTTGGTGGCGGGGGTCATCGGTGGATATCCGGCACGTCAGGGGCGCGCATTATCCATCGCGTCAGCGGCCGCTGGGGTGGCCGCCGCTTCCGCAAGCAACCAGTCGCGGAACAGGCGCGCCGGCGGCCGCAGCCGGCGGTGTCCCGGGTGCACCAGGTGATAGGCCCGGCGCCCGGACACCCATTGCCCGGGCAGCGCGCGCAGGCGCCCGTTCCCGAGCCACGGCGCCGCCACGTGCTCGCGCGCCAGCGCGATGCCCAGGCCGTGGGCAGCGGCTTCCAGCATCGCGGTGCTGTCGCTGAAGACGATGCGCGCATCGGCGTCGGCGCCATGCACGCCATTGGCACGCAGCCAGTCGTGCCAGCCGAAGTGCGACAGGTCGGCGAGCAATGGGTGCACGGGGATGTCGGCCACCGAGCGGATGCGCGCCAGGCCCGCGTACGTCGGCGCCGCGGCGGCGAACAGGCGTTCCTCCAGCAGCAGTTGCGACGACAGGCCGGGCCAGCTGCCGGGCCCGAAGCGGATGCCGAAATCCGGGCCGCCGTCGTCGAAACGGGTGAGTGCGAATCCGGTGTCGATGCGCAGGCGGATCCCGGGATGCGCCGTGGTGAAGCGCGGCAGCCGCGGGATCAGCCAGCCGTGGACGAACGAATGCAGCGTGGTGATCGCCACGGTGTCGCGGGCATCGGGGCCGGCGCGCAGCTCGCGCATCACGCTGTCGAGATCGCCGATGGCGTGGCTCGCGGAATCGGCGAGTCGGCGACCTTCGGCGGTCAGCGAGACACCGCGTGCATGACGCTGGAACAGGGTGACGCCCAGGCGCGCCTCGAGCTTGCGCACCTGGTGGCTGACCGCGCTGGCGGTGAGAGGTGCAGTTCCTCGGCCGCGTGGGCGAAGTTCTGGTAACGCGCTGCGGTTTCGAACGCCGCCAGTGCGGACAGCCAGTCGCTGCGCGTTGCCATCGGGACGCGAATCCTGTTTGTGGCTGGCGCCCAAACTATGCGCTTGTGCGCGCCGGCGGCAAGCGGAGAATCCGGTCCTACTCCAACGGATCGCAGCCGTTGAACGCATGGGTGCAACGGGCCGTACGCCGGGATGCCGGCACCGATGGCCGCACGCTGGTCGAACTGTGCCTGCTGGGCGCGATCTGGGGGGCTTCGTTTCTCTTCATGCGGGTGGCCGCGAACGACTTCGGCGCAGTGCCACTGGTCGAGGTGCGGCTGGCGCTGGGCTCGCTGGTGCTGCTGCCGTTCCTCTGGCATCACCGTGGCGCGTTTCCGTTGCAGCTGTGGCCGAAGCTCGCGCTGATCGGCGCGATCAATTCGGCGATTCCGTTCGTGCTGTTCGCATGGGCGGCCCAGCGCGCGCCGGCCGGCATCGGCGCGATCGCCAACGCGATGACCGTGCTGTTCACCGCACTGGTGGGCGCGATGTTCTTCGGCGAGCGGATCGGCTCGCGCCGTGGTACCGCACTGCTGGCAGGGTTTGCCGGCGTGGTGGTGCTGGCCAGCGGCAAGGTCGCGGGGATGAGCGTCGGCGGCGCGGTGCTGGCGGGTGCCAGCGCATCGCTGTTTTACGGGCTGGGCATCAACCTGGTGCGACGGCACCTCACCGGGCTGCCGCCTGCCGCGGTCGCGTCGGCCACGCTGGGGATGGCGTCGCTGCTGCTGGCACCGCTGGCCGTGGCGCACTGGCCCACGGTGCCCGTCCCGATGGCCGCATGGCTGTCAGCCGCCGCGCTGGGCGTGGTGTGCACCGGCATTGCGTTCGTCATGTACTACCGGCTGATCGCGCGCATCGGCGCCAGCCGCGCATCGACCGTGACCTACCTGGTGCCGTTGTTCGGCGTCGCCTGGGCGTGGCTGCTGCTGGACGAGCCGCTGACCTGGTCGATGGCGCTGGCCGGCGCGATCATCCTCGGCAGCGTCGCCGCCAGCCAGCGCGGCGGCGCACGCTGAGGGCGCCGCAGGCGACGCGGCCTGCGGCAACTGTGGTCAGGCGAACGTCGCCACCAGTTCCTCCTGCTGCGCGCGGCTCAACAGCTCGCCGCGACCGGCCTGCAGGTTGTCGGCCTGGCGGTCCGGCTTGCCGGTGGCGGGGATCACCGCGGTCACCGCCGGGTGGCTGATCGCGAACTTCAGGAACATCTGCGCCCACGAGGTGATGCCGAGCTCCGCCGCCCAGCCCGGCAGCGCACGGCCCTGCACCTCGGCGAACAGCTTGCCGTCGTCGAAGGCGCGGTTGACCAGCACTGCCACGCCCAGTTCCTGCGCGGCCGGCAGCAGCGAGCGCGCGGCTTCCGGTGCGTTGACGGAGTAGTTGACCTGGATGAAGTCGGGCTTTTCCGCGCGCATCACCCGCTCGAGATCGGCATGGCTGCGTTCGACGAAGTGGGTGAGGCCGATGTACTTCGTCGCGCCCTGCGCCTTGAGCTCGCGCGCGTAGGGGAGTGCGATCTCCCAGGCGCGCAGGTTGTGGACCTGCAGCAGCTCGACCCGGTCGGTCCGCAGGCGGCGCCTGCTCTCGGCCCACTGCGCTTCCATCTCCGCGCGGCTGTCAGCGGCGATCTTGGTGGCCAGGAAGCAGCGCTCGCGCCAACCACCTTCGTCGAGCAGCGCGCCCAGCACCTCGTCGGCGTTGGTGTAGTTGGGCGAGGTGTCGAACACCCGGCCGCCGCCCTCGAAGAACACCCGGATGGTCTCCTGCAGGGTGTTGTAGTCGGCGGACCCCAGCGGCACCTCGTAGCTGCCGGACGTGCCCGCCCCGATCGCCGGCACCTGCTCGCCGGTAGCGGGGATGGTGCGCATGATCAGGGCGCCGGTCGCGTGTGGGATGGAGGTCGACTGCACCGGCTGAGCGGGCTGCGCGGCACCGTTGCCGGTGCACGCCACCAGCGGTGCCAGCGCAAGGCCGCTGGCGGCCAGCGAAACGGTGGTCAGGAAATCGCGGCGTGTGCGCATGGCGGGCTCCGGTGTGATGTCCGCGCCGATACTAACCGCGCCGTGTCGGTGCCCGGCGACGCAGCGCAGCAGCGTTGCGCTCAGCGCGGCGGCATCGGCGTGCCGGCGGCGATCTCGCGCGGCATGTCGGTCAGTACCAGCGGCACCCCGCGGGTGGGGTGCTCGATCACCAGCACCGGCTGCCGGTATACGCGCTCGATGGTCTCGCGCTGCAGCACCTCGCGCGGGGTGCCGTCGGCGACCACCCGGCCTTCGCACAGCATCACGATGCGGTCGGAGTACGCCGAGGCGAGGTTGAGGTCGTGCAGCACCGCCAGCACGCAGGCGCCGTCATCGGCCAGCCGGCGCGCGTGCTGCAGCAGGCGCTCCTGGTGGTGCAGGTCGAGCGCGGCGGTGGGCTCGTCGAGCAGCACCACCGGCGTGTCCTGCGCCAGCACGCGCGCGAAGGCGGTGCGCGCGGCTTCGCCACCGGAAAGCGTCTGCACGTTGCGTTCTGTCAGCGCGAGCAGGTCGGCAGTGGCGAGCGAGGCTTCGACGATGTCGTCGTCGCGTGCGGGGTCGCTGTCGTGCGGCAGCCGGCCCATCGCCACCACCTCACGCACGCCGAAGCCGAAACGCACGCTGTGGTCCTGCGGCATCACCGCGCGCTCGCGCGCAAGTTCGCGCACGCGCCACTCCGGCAGCGCGCGGCCACCCACCGACACCAGGCCTTCGCTGGGCCTGCGGTCACCGGCGGCAAGCGACAGCAACGATGACTTGCCCGCGCCATTCGGCCCGACCAGCGCGGTCAGCGTGCCCGGTGCGAAGCGCAGATCGACATGGTCGACGATCACCCGGCCATCGATCACCAGCGCTGCGTGCTCCAGCGCGAGCGCGGGTGCACGGTCGACGGCGGCGCTCACGGCGCGCCCCGTGGCTTGCGGCGCAGCACCAGCCACAGGAAGAACGGCGCGCCGATCGCCGCGGTGAACAGCCCCAGCGGGATCTCCGACGGCGGGTCCAGCGTGCGCGCCGCGGTATCGGCCAGTACCACCAGCAGCCCGCCCAGCAGCGCCGACAGCGGCAGCAGCAGGCGATGGCCCGGGCCGACGATCAGCCGCACCACGTGCGGCACCACCAGACCGACGAAGCCGATCGAACCGGCGAAGGCCACCGCCGAGCCGACCAGCAACGCGCTGAAGGTGATCAGCCGCAACCGCGCGCTGCGCACGTCCAGGCCGATATGTCGCGCCTGGCGTTCGCCCAGCGCCAGCATGTCCAGCGGCGTGGCCATCGTCAGCAGCGCGCCCACGCCGACCGCGAACACCGGCGCGGCGGCGGCCACGTCGGTCCAGCCCACGCGCGCCAGCGAGCCCATCTGCCAGAACACCAGCGACTGCAGCTCGGCGGAATCGGCGACATAGGTCAGCAGGCCGATCGCCGCCGAACATGCCGCGCCGATGGCGATGCCGACCAGCAGCAGGGTGGCGGTGCCCTCGCCGCGACCGGGGCGTGCCAGCAGGTAGATCAGGGTGGTCGCCAGCGCACCGCCGAGGAAGGCCGCGACCGGGATCGTCCAGTAGCCCAGTGCCGAGGCGCCGAGCACGATCGCCGACACCGCGCCGAGCGACGCCCCCTGGGTCACGCCGACGATGCCGGGGTCGGCCAGCGGGTTGCCGAACAGCCCCTGCAGGCTGGCACCGGCAAGCGCGAGGCTGGCGCCCACCATCGCGCCGAGCAGGGCACGCGGGATGCGCAGGTTCCACACCACCGAGATATCGCGGGTGCTGAGGTCGCCGGGTGCCACCAGCCCCAGCTGCACGCCGATGGCCTGCAGCACGTCCACGGGAGCCACCTTCAGCGGGCCGACGCCGAACGACAGCAGGATGCCGGCCAGCAGCGCGAACAGGGCCACCGGCACCGCCAGCTGCCGCACCATCGCCGGGCGTGCGCGGCGCGGGCCCGGAGCGGACGCCGCGTACGGCGTGCTCAAGGCGCCTGGTCCGCCAGTGCCGACAGCGCCCGTGCCAGCGCGATCGCGCCGGCGCCCGACGCGACGCTGGTGTACTTCAGCTGGACGTCGGGCATCACCCAGACCCGGCCTGCCGCACCGGCGGGCGTCTGCCGCAGGGTGGGGTACTGCGACCACAGCGCGTCGGCGCCGCCGAACAGTTCGAGGTCGTGTTCGCTGACCAGGATGACGTCCGGTGCCGCGGCGACGATGCCTTCCTGGCTGAGCACCGAGTAGTCGCGCACCCCGGCGGCATCGCCGATGTTGTCGCCGCCGGCGAGGCGGATCAGCGCCGCGGCCGCGGTGTCGGCGCCGCCGACGGTCGGCTGGCCGCCGGCACCGGTGGCCGACACGTGGATCACTTTCGGGCGCCGTGCGTGGCCGCTGGCGATCCGCGCCGCCTCGTCCAGCTGCGCCTGCACCTGCACGGCCAGTCGTTCGCCGGCCTCGTCGGCACCGAACAGCGCCGCGGTCTTGCGCACCTTGTCGGGTGCGGGCTGCAGGTCGTCGACGATCACCGCCGGCAGGCCGGCATCGCGCAGCTTGGCGGCCAGGCCGCTGTTGCCGTGGCGGCGCAGGCTGTTGCCGACGAACAGCGTGGCGTCCAGGCTCAGCACGCCCTCGGCACCGGTGGTGCGGTTGAACAGGAACTGCTTCGGCGCGGCGCGCCCGGCCGCGGTGGCGGTGTTGATCGGCGCGGCGAACACGTGCGCGTCGAGGTCGAGCGCCTCCATCACCGAGATCACGTCGTCGCCCCCGGCAATCGTGCGGCGGCTGTCGGTCACGGTGACCTCGACGCCGTCGTCGGAACGCACCGTCGCCGGCAGCTGCTGGACCACCGGGCCGGCGTCCGGCACGTCGACCCCGACCACGTGCTGCCAGCCCCGTGGCAATGCCGTGGCGCCGGCGGTATCGGCCGACGCGGCACCCTCCGCGCCTGTAGACGTCGGTGCAGGCGAGCACGCGGCCAGCGCCAGCGCCAGGCAGGCGGCGAGGGCAGGGATGGACAGTCGGGGCATACGGCGGTCAGGCATGGAGGAATCCATCATTGCCTGCAGGACGGGGCGTCCTGCAGGCGGAAGCGCGCATTTTACCGGTCCCGGCAGGGCCCTCAGCGCGTCTTCGGGGTGATGCGGCGGATATGGTCGCCGGCGGGGTCGTTCTCGCCGCGCGACTTGTTGGTGGCGAAGATGTGGCCGCGGCCGTCGGGGAACACGTGGTTCGGGAAGGTGCCACCGTCGAGGTTGGCGACGATGTTGCCGTCGCTGTCCACCACCGCGATGGTGCCTGCCACCCGGGTCGGCACGTAGGCCAGGCCCGACTGCGGGTCGACCGCGACATACACCGCGCCGGCGCCCACGTAGACGTCATGCAGCACCTCGCCGCTGTCGGCGTCGGCGATGACCAGGTTGTCGCTGCCCTGCGCGGCGACGTAGACGCGACGCTTCCGCGGGTCGACCGCCACACCGATCGCGCCCTTGACGCCCGGCACGCGGAACACCCTGTCGACGGTGCCGGTGGCGACGTCGAGCACGGCGACCTCGCCGGTGGACAGGCTCACGGAGTACAGCTTGTGTGCGACCGGATCCAGCGCCAGCGCCATCGGGCTGAAGGTCTCGCCGCGCTCGCCGGACGGGATCGTCACTTCCTGCACCACCTCGAGCGTCCTGGTGTCGAACGCGACCAGTACGCCGCCGCCGAAGCTGCTCGCCCAGGCGCGGCCGGTGGCGGCATCCACCACCACGTCGCGCGGGTGCGCGATCACCCCGGGGTCGAACTGCTTGACCAGCGACAGGTCGGACTGGCGGTAGACGGCCACGGTGTCGTCGTGGGTGTTGGTGACCCAGACATTGCCGTGGGTGTCGTCGACGCCGACGCCGTACACCGCGAACACGCGGCCGTCCTCGTGGCCGGGTACCGCGGCCGGGGTGATGCGTGCGGTGACTTCCAGCGTCTGCGGGTCGAGCCTGAGCAGTTCCGACTGCGTCACCGGCGGCCGGCCCACCGCGGCGGTCACGAACAGCGCGTCGCTGGCCGTGCCGTGCGCGACCTGGTAGAGCCCGCGCACCAGCGGCTTCGCGCTGACATCGAAGCGGTCCTGGGCCGACAGCGGGATCTCCTTCGACACCTTGAGATCGAACACCGCCGCCGCATCCGGGTTGGCGACGCGCACCACGACCGGATGCTGGCCGGCGGCGGCATCGGCGGGGATCGCCAGCGTGGCCTTGAAGCCGCCCTCGCCATCGGCGATGTAGGGCTGCGGGTTGAGCACCGTCTCGCCGCGCAGCAGCGTGACCGACTGTCCGGGCTTGAAGCCACTGCCGGCGATCTCCGCCTCGCTGCCGGGCAGCACCAGCGGGGTAGTCGCCCGCACGCTGCCGCGGAAGTCGCTGTCGGGGGTGCCGAACACCTGCGCGCCGGCGATGCCGGCGGCCATCGTCAGGGCCAGGCCCAGCGCCGCCAGGCGCAGACGGGAATTACGGGAACGCGTGCTGCTCATTGCGGACTCCTTGCGATGGATGCCGGCCCGGGCCGGGAGTGATGGGGTGTGGGTGGCGGTGCGGCGGGGGCTGCTGCATTGGCGAGAGCGGAACATCCGGCGTCGGGCCGGCCACTGGCGGCGCGGACGGTCGATGGCCTACGCCGGGGATTTAGTGGGGTCGGCCCGCGATGGGCACGGCCGCGATGGGAGGACGTGTTCGACAGGCCGGCCAGGGTGCTCATTCGCCGGCGGGCGGTCGCGGCGTGTCGCTGCGGTCGGCGACGCCGGTCACCGCGTGCAGCGCGCCCATCAGCGAGGCGCGGAACATCGGGCCGTGGCCGAGGCCGGGAAACTCGCGGTAGGAGGCATCGACCCCGGGCACGGTCGCCAGCGTTTCGGCGAGCCGCATCGCGGCATCCGGCGTCGCCGCCTGGATGCGCTTGAGGTGGGCGACCACGCGCGGGTTGCTGAGGTCGCGCTTGCCGCGGTCGCCAACGCGCTCGGCGCCGCCGAGGTGGATCATCACCCGCGCCGGATGCCCCGTGTTGTGGGCGATGAAGCGCTCGCTCTCGCGCACGGCATGCGCGTTGCCCCACCACATCGACGGACTGCCGGCGACGTAGGTCTGGAACGCGCCGGTGCGCGTGTACAGCGTATGCAGCACGAACAGACCGCCCAGCGAATGGCCCCACAGCGTCTGCCGCTGCGGATCGATCGCCAGGCGCTCTGCCAGCTGCGGGCGGATGCGGCGCTCGATGAGTTCGGCCAGCGCATCGGCGCCGCCACTGCCCAGTGGCGCGGTCTCCGCATCCTCGGGGGGCAGTACCGCCGGGGTGTAGTCGCGGTTGCGTTGGGGGGAATCGATGCGCAGGTCGTTGTCGTAGCCGATGAACACCAGTGCGTGCGGCTCCGGCTGCGCCGCCAGTTCGTCGAGCAGTGCATCGTCGAACTCGATCAGCGCGGCGTTGCCGTCGAGCATCCAGAACGTCGGCCAACCCGCCGCGGGCACGGGGCTCTTCGGCACCGCCACATGGACGCGCCAGCTGCGGCTGCCGTCGTCGCTGGTCACGGTGAAGCGCTCGAAGGCGTAAGCCTGCGACGCGCGATCGGCCACGGTCTGGCCGATGGTCTGCAGCGGATTGCGCTGCTGGGCGGAGACGGGCGTTGTCATGGCGAGCGAGGCGAGGAGCAGCAGGCCGGCCGCGGCGGTGGCCGCGGCACGGCAGCGCAGGGTTGTCCGGCAGCTGGCCGGTCGGGAACTCACAGGATGGAAGCGGGCTGTCATGCGGGGACCGTCGAACACGTCAGAAGCCGATGTGGGTGCTGACGAACCAGGCGCGTCCCGGTTCGTTGTAGGTGTAGGCGCCGGCGCCCTCGATGGCGTTCGGCGTGCCGAGGTTGACGCCGGATGCGTTGCCGCGGCGGAAGATGCGCTTGTCGAGCAGGTTGTCCACGCCCAGGACCACGCTCACACGGTCGGTGATCCGGTAGCGGCCACTCAGGCCGACCAGCGCGTAGGGCGGCATGCGGTCCGCGGCACTGCCGGTGACCGGGCGGCCCTGGTAGTCGAGGCGCTGCGGCACCTGCTCGCCGTAGAACGTGGCGCGCGCCAGCAGCGCCAGGCGTTCGCTTGCCTGCCAGTCGAAGGCGGTGTTGACGGTGTATTCGGGGATCGTCGACAGCGCATCGCCGGTCGTGCGGTTCTCCGATTCCAGCATCCAGGTGACGTTGGTATTCCAGCGCAGCGAATCAGCCAACGGCAGTTCCAGGCTGCCTTCCAGGCCCTCGATCACCGCCCTGGGTACGTTGTCCCAGCGGAACACGTCGACGTTGCTCCCGCGGTCGACGGCGACGCGGCCCGCTTCCACCTTGTCGCGGTAATCGTTGTGGAACCAGGTCAGTCCGGCCTGCATGCGGCCGTCCGCGAACTGCACGCCGAGCTCCTTGTTGATGCTGGTCTCGGCCTCGAGCGCGTCGTTGCCGACCAGGAAGCAGGGGCCACCCCCGCCCCAGCAGCCGATGCCGTTGCTGTAGAGCGAATAGCCGGCATTGCTCTGGTAGAGATTGGGTGCCTTGTAGGCGCGGGCGATGCCGGCGCGCAGGGTCCAGTCGGGCAGGAACCCGAACGCGGCGTTGAGCGCGGGGCCCAGGTTGCCGCCGTGGCGGTCGTGGTGGTCGTAACGCAGCGTCGGAGTCACCGTCAGGCGCTCGCCGATGTAGATGTTGTCCTCGACGAACACCGAGGCGATGCGCGCATCGGCTCGGCCGTCCCATGTCCCCGGCGGCACCGGCACGCTGGGCTGCGGGTTGCGGTCCTTGAGGCCGGAGGCGGCGTCATGCAGCCGGCTGTCGACCCATTCCGCACCGACGGTGACCACATGGTCGACGCTGTCGCCGATGACGGTGTGGTTGAGCTCACCATGAAGCGTCAGCGTGCGCAGGTCGATGTCGCCGAAGCCGCCATCGACGATGAAGATGCCTTCGGTGCCGCCGGCCAGGCCTTCGAGCAGCCGCGTGTTGCGGGTGTCCTCCAGCGCGGCGTACACCAGCGAGCGCGTGGAATCGCCGTACTCGCCACGGTGGCTGATGTCGAAGGTGCGGCGGTAGCTGCGGTTGGTCTCCGCGCCGATCCACTTCAGCACTTCGGCATTGCGGTTGGTGTTCTGGCTGTCGCCGGTATAGATGTTGCCCTGGCGGCTGAAGCCGGCGCCGATGTCGATGCGGTGGCCGGGCACCAGTTCCCACAGCAGGCGGGTGGAGACGTTGCGGTTGCGCACGCCTTCGCGGCCGGCCGGGAAGGTGCCGGCGTTGCTGCCGGTGCGCACCGACGCGTGGTCACGGTTGATCCCGAAATCGTCCGCATCGGCCTTGCCGACCGTGCCGGACACGCGGAACGAGAGGCGGTCGGACAACGGGCCGCTCATCTGCAGGCCGGCGCGCTGGCTGCCACCGTCGACGGCGTGGGTCGGCACCGATCCATAGAGGTTCAGCGAGCCGGTGAACGCATCGGATGGCGCCCGGGTGATGATGTTGACCACGCCGCCAGCGGCGCCGTTGCCATAGCGTGCCGCGGCCGGCCCGCGCAGCACCTCGACGCGTTCGATCTGCTCGGGCGCCACCCAGCCGGTGTCGCCGCGCGAATCGCGCTCGCCGCGCCAGCCGTAGCGCACCGCATTGCGGCTCGAGACCGGAATCCCGTCGACCAGGATCAGGGTGTTTTCCGGGCCCATGCCGCGGATATCGATCTGCCGCTGGTTGCCACGCTGGCCACTGGTCGAGTTGCCGGTCAGATTCACGCCGGGCAGCGTGCGCAGGAACTCGGCGATGTCGTTGCGCGGGGGCAGGCGCTCGATATCGTCGGCGAGGATGGTGGATGCACCCAGCGCCTGGCGCGCGATGGCCTCGGCGGTGACGTGCACGGTGTCGAACGTGCGTACGTCGGTGGAGTCCGCAGGTTCCCCTGTCGCCGGAGAGACGTCCTGTGCGGCCAGCGGCGCACACAGGATCATCAGCGCGATGGTCGAAGCGGACAGGGACACGCGGCGTGGGCAGGGCATCTCGGGTTCCGGCACGGGTTGTCGGGCGTCGCTGCGGCGGCTGATCCCGCCGCCGGCAGCCGTCCATCCTAGGGCGACTGAGAATCGTTATCAACTGTGTTCGCGTTCGCCATCGACGCCGTGCATGGCAGTGAATGAGACCTGTTATCATTCACGGCTGCGCAGCAGCTTGGCGCTGCCTGCACCCGAGCCCGAGCGTCGATGACGCGACTGGGGTACCGATCCGGAGCCGCATGTCCGCCGTCAGTCCTCCAACCCACACCATTCCCGGGCTGCCCGCGCTGGTGTTCACCGCGCTTGCCGGCACCATGGCGATGATGGCCTTCGTGGCCGTCGTCGGGCCCGTGGTCCGCTTGCTGGGGCTGGCGGAGTGGCATGCCGGTCTTGCGGTCACCGCGGCCGGCCTGCTGTGGATGCTCGCCGCCCGGCGCTGGGGCCTGCTGAGCGACCGTATCGGCCGCCGGCGCGTGCTGCTGATCGCGCTGGCCGCATATGCCGCGGTGTACCTGGCGATGGCGGTGTTCGTCGATGTCGCGCTGCGCAATCCACCGGTGGTGCTGGTCTCGGTGCTGGCGCTGGTCGGCACCCGGGCGCTGGTGGGTCTGTTCTATGCGGCGGTGCCGCCCACTGCGGCCGCGCTGGTCGCCGATGGCGCGCGCCCGGGCCACCGTGCCGCGGTGATGGCACGGCTGGGTGCCGCCAATGCCCTCGGCATGGCGGTCGGACCGGCCGCGGCGGGCTGGATCGCCTTCCACGACCTGTCGCTGGCGCTGTACGTGGCGGCGGCCCTGCCACTGCTGTCGCTGCTGGTGGTGTGGTGGCGGCTTCCGCTCGACGGACCGCTGGTGGGCGACGCGCCGCGGCCGCCCCGGCAGGCGCTGACCTGGCGCGACCCGCGGCTGCGGCTGCCGGTGGGCGCGGTGTTCGCGGCGATGGTGTCGGTGACCATCGCCCAGGTGATGGTGGGCTTCTTCGCGATCGACCGGCTCGGCCTGTCTCCGGCCGATGGCGCCCGCGTGGCTGGCCTGTCGCTGACCGCGGTCGGTGTCGGGCTGATGGTGTCGCAGATGCTGGTGATGCGGCTGAAGTCGGTGCCGCCGTCGCGCTGGATCGCGCTCGGCGCCGCGATCAGCGCGATCGGCTTCGCCTCGCTGGCGCTGATCGACGTGCAGTGGCAACTGCTGCTGGCCTATGCGGTGTCGTCGTTCGGGATGGGCTTCGTGTTCCCGTCGTTCCAGGCGCTGGCGGCGGATTCCGTCGAGGCCCATGAGCAGGGCGCGGCCCAGGGCACGGTGGCCTCGGTGCAGGGGTTCGGCATGGTCATCGGGCCGCTGCTGGGCACGCTGCTCTACAGGGTGTCGCCCGGGGCGCCCTATCTGATGGTCGGTGCGGTGCTTGCGGTGCTGGCGCTGGCGGCGGTGCGGCACCGCCCGGGGTTGGCGTGATGAGCGAAGGCCCAATGTCGGCTGCGCCCGACCCGGTCACGGCGGCCCCCTGGTGCGGGCCGGCCCCCTCCGGCGCATTCCGCCTGCACACCCCTGCCGAACGGCTCGACGCCGAGGGCTGCCTGACGCGGCTGCCGTCGGGCCCCGCCGGGACCCTGGGTGCGCGGGTCGATGCATTCTTCGCGGCGCGCCCGGCCGGGCCGGCATTGCTGGTGGGCGCGCTGCCGTTCGACCCGCACGCCGACGACGCGCTCTACCAGCCGGAGCGGCGGCTGGCCGTCGGGATGCCTGGTCGCGACAACGGTGCGTGGCTGCAGCCGAGCGCGGCGGTGGCCGAGCCGTCCGAAGCCGACTATGCCGCGGCGGTGTCACGTTGCATGGCCCGCCTGGGGCAGGCGGACGATCCACAGGCCCTGCACAAGGTGGTGCTGGCGCGCAGCCTGCGGGTGGAAACCGCCACCCCGGTGGATCCGCAACGGCTGGCGGCGCGGCTGGGCGAGGACGCCAGCGTGACCACCTACGTGGTGCCGCTTCCGGTCACCGCCGGCGAGGCGCCCGCATGGCTGGTCGGGGCGACCCCGGAACTGCTGGTATCGCGGCGTGGCACCGCGGTGGTCTCGCATCCACTGGCCGGGTCGGCGCGGCGCTGGCATGACCCGGCGCGCGACGCCGCCGCGGCGAAGGCGCTGCTGGCGTCCGCCAAGGACCACGACGAACACCGCCATGTGGTCGAGGCGATCCTCGACACGCTGGCACCGCTGTGCAGCCGCCTGCACGCACCGGTGGCGCCGTCGCTGCATGCCACCCGCACCATGTGGCATCTCGGCACCCGCATCGAGGGCACGCTGAAGGATCCGGCGGTGTCGTCGGCGATGCTGGCCGGCCTGCTGCATCCCACCCCCGCCGTCTGCGGAACCCCGCGGCTGCCCGCGCTGGAGGCGATCCGCGCGCTGGAGCCTGTCGACCGCGGCTTCTACGCCGGCGCGGTCGGGTGGACGGATGCCGCGGGCGATGGCGAGTGGCATGTGTCGATCCGCTGCGCACGCGTGCAGGGGCGGGTGCTGCGGCTGTTCGCCGGCGCCGGCATCGTCGCCGGCTCCGAGCCCGCACTGGAGGTCGACGAGACCGCCGCCAAGTTCCGCGCCATGCTCGATGCGCTGGGCATCGACGACGTGCGCGCGCCATGACCGACGACGACGCACGATGAGCCAACCGCACGCTTCAACCCGACTTCCATTGCGCCAGGCCTGGCCCGATGCGTTCGTGGCCCGCTACCGCGCGGCCGGCTACTGGCGCGGCGAGACCTTCCCCGGCTTCCTGCGCGATCGCGCGCAGCGCCATGCCGGCGAAGTCGCGGTGGTGGGTGGCGATATCCGCTGGACCTATGCACAACTGTGGCAGGAGGTCGAGCGCATCGCCGCAGGCTTCCTCGCACAGGGCCTGGTGCCCGGCGACCGCGTGATCGTGCAGCTCGGCAATATCCCGGAATTCATCGCCGTGGCCTGCGCGCTGTTCCGCGCGCAGCTGGTGCCGGTGTATGCGCTGCCGGCACACCGCATCACCGAGGTCGCGCACTTCGCGCGCAAGGCCGAGGCCAGCGGCTACGTGGTGGCCGAGCGCTACGAGGGTTTCGACTACCGCACGCTGGCGCGTGAACTGCAGGCCGAAGTGCCGTCGGTCCAGCACGTGTTCGTGGTCGGCGATGCGCAGGAGTTCACCGCGGTATCCGCGCTCGATGGCGACCGCGCCACGCTGCCCGGTGATCCCGATCCGCAGTCGGTGGCGTTCCTGCAGATCTCCGGCGGCAGCACCGGGCTGTCGAAGCTGATCCCGCGCACCCACGACGACTACATCTACAGCTTCCGCGCCAGCAACGCGCTGTGCGGCATCGGCCGCGACAGCGTGTACATGGTCGCGTTGCCGGTCGCGCACAACTTCCCGATGAGTTCGCCCGGCTTCTTCGGTGCGCTGTACGCCGGCGCGCGGGTGGTGCTGAGCCCGGGGCCCGGGCCGGACGCGGCGTTCCCGCTGATCGCGCGCGAACGGGTGACCTGTGTCGGCCTGGTGCCGCCGCTGGCGCTGCTGTGGGCGGACGCCGCGGCGAAGACCATGCATGACCTTTCCAGCCTGCAGGTGGTGCAGGTGGGTGGCGCCAAGCTGGTGCCCGAAGCCGCGCGGCGCGTGGTCGCGGGACTGGGCTGCACCCTGCAGCAGGTGTTCGGGATGGCCGAGGGGCTGGTGAACTACACCCGCCTGGACGACCCCGACGACATCGTGCTCGGGACCCAGGGCCGCCCGATCAGCCCCGACGACGAGGTGCTGGTGGTCGACGACCACGGCAACCCGGTGCCGGATGGCGAGGTCGGCCACCTGCTCACCCGCGGGCCGTACACCATCCGCCGCTACCACAACGACGACGCCGCCAACACGCGCTCGTTCACCGACGACGGCTACTACCGCACCGGCGACATGGTGCAGCGGCTGCCCGGGGGCTGCCTCGTCGTGCAGGGCCGCGCCACCGACCACATCAACCGCGCCGGCGAGAAGATCTCCGCCGAGGAGATCGAGGACCATCTGCTGGCGCACCCGCAGGTGTTCGATGCCGCGGTGGTGTCGATCCCGGATGACTTTCTCGGCGAGCGCAGCTGTGCCTTCGTGATCGCGCGTGGCGAACAACCGAAGCCGGCGGCGCTGAAGGCCTGGGTGCGCGGACGCGGCCTGGCCGCGTTCAAGGTGCCCGACCAGGTCGTGTTCGTGGATGCGTTCGACACCACCGCGGTCGGCAAGATCAGCCGCCGCGAACTGCGCGCGCAGCTTCGCGCGCGCTTTCTGGCGGCGCAGGAGGCGCCGACACCATGACCGCGCGAGCGCACCGTTTGTATTTCCCGCAGGACCTGCGTGCCGGCGCGCCTGCCGCGACGCCCGGCGGCCGGCGCAGCCGCTGGGCGCCACTCCCGATTTGAAGACAAGCATGGCACTCCCCACCATCCCCACGTATCAACTCCCGCGCGCCGACGAGCTGCCGACGCCGCGTGGCGCCTGGCAACCGGAAACGCAGCGCATCGCGCTGCTGGTGCACGACATGCAGCGCTATTTCCTGTCGCGCTTCGACGCCGATGCCGCGCCGCTGGCGCCGGCCGTCGCCAACCTGGCACGGCTGCTCGAACGCAGCCGCGCGCTCGGTATCCCCGTGTTCTACACCGCGCAGCGCGGCGACCAGGATCGCCGTGACCGCGGCCTGCAGGCCGACCTGTGGGGCCCGGGCATGCAGGCGATCGAGGCGCACGAGGCGATCATCGACGCACTGGCGCCCGCGCCGGGCGACCATGTGCTGGTCAAGCACCGCTACAGCGCCTTCCAGCGCAGCAACCTCGAGCAGCTGATGCGCGTGCGCGGCCGCGACCAGTTGCTGATCACCGGCGTCTACGCCCACATCGGCCTGCTGTCGACCGCGACAGAAGCCTTCCAGCGCGACATCGAGACCTTTGTCGCCGCCGATGCGGTGGCCGATTTCTCGCGCGCCGATCACGATATGGCGCTGGCGTGGATCGCCCGCACCTGCGGCGTGCCGCTGGCCACCGACCGTCTCCTGGAGATCCTGCAGTGAACGCACCGAACGCCCTCACGCTTGAGCGCATGCGCGCCGACGTCGCCGACCTGCTCGGCGAATCGCCCGCCGACATCGGCGACGACGACAACCTGATGGACCTGGGCCTGGATTCGATGCGCGTGCTCGGCCTGGTGATGCGCTGGGGCGAGACCGGCATCGCGCTGGAATTCCCGCACCTGGCCGAGCACGTCACCCTGGCGGGATGGTGGGCGACCGTGCAGCAGCTGCAGAAGCAGGCGGGGCAGGGCTGATGGCGGTAGTGGTACGCGCCTGCCGCCCCGTGCAGTGGACCCGGTTCACCGCGGAAGCGCGCTCGCGCGCGATCGCGGATGTCCGTCAGGAGCGTCTGCCGCCATGTGCGTGACCCGCGGTAACGGCGTCGGATCCGGCTTGCCATGAGCGTCGTTCCCGATGCCGGTGAGGCCATGCCGCAGGTCGCTGCCGACACCGGCTGGCCGCTGACCGAGGCCCAGTCCGGCCTGTGGTACGCGCAGCGGCTGGCGCCGGACAACCCGGCGTTCAATACCGCGCATGCGCTGTGGATCGATGGCGCGCTCGATGTCGCGGCGTTCGCCAGCGCTGCCGACCGCGCCGCGCACGAAGCCACTGCGCTGCGGCTGCGCATGCGTGATGGCGACGACGGCCCCCGGCAGGTCGTCGACGACGCGCACCTGCCGCGGCTTGAATTCATCGACCTGTCCGTGGCCGTCGATCCCGCGGCCGCCGCGCGCGACGCCATGCGGCGCGACCGCGGCACCCCCGTCGATCCGGTGCGCGACCGCCTCGCGGTGCAGCACCTGTACCGGCTGGGTGCGGATCGCTTCGTCTGGTACTTCCGCGTGCATCACCTCGCCACCGACGGTTACGGCATGGCGCTGTTCGCCGATCGGGTCTGCGCGCTGTATGGCGCAAGCGGCGATGCAGACGCCGGTGCGCCGCTTGCGGCATTGCCGCCGGTGTTCGAGGAGGACGCCGCGTACCGTGTCTCGGAGCGTCGCGGGAAGGACGCCGCCTTCTGGCGTGAGGCCATGGCCGGCATGCCCGCGGCGACCGGCCTCGGCGGCGGTTTCGCCGCGGCCGCGCATCACTGCCACCGCCATGTCGTCGCCGTCGACGGGGACCTGCGCGCGGCACTGCTGGCCAGCGCGCAGCGCATCGGCCAGCCGTGGCCGGACGTGCTGACCGCGTTCACCGCCGAATACTGCCGGCGCATGTCCGGCCAGCAGGAAGCCGTGGTCGGCGTGCCGTTCATGGGCCGCCTGGGCAGCGCGTCGGCGCGGGTGCCGGCGATGGTGATGAACGTGCTGCCGCTGCGCGTACCGGCGACGCCGGAGACGGACGCCGCCGCTTTCGTGCAGGCGATCGCGCGCGCGCTGGTGCGTGGCCGCCGGCATGGCCGCTACCGTGGCGAACAGCTGCGGCGTGACCTCGGCCTGCTCGGTGGCCAGCGCCGCCTGCACGGCCCGCTGGTCAACGTGCAGCCGTTCTACCGCGCGCCGCGACTGGGGGCTCTGCAGGTCTCGCTGGAGATCCTCGGCACCGGCCCGGTCGACGATGTCACCATCGGTTTCCGTGGCGACGCGACCCATGCGCTCGACCTGGAGATCGAGGCCAACCCCGCGCTCTACGACGCCGACGACGTGGCCGCGCATGCCACGCGCCTGCTGGCCTTCCTTGCCGCCGCCTGCAGTGCGGAGCACATGGACGACGTGCCGCTGGCCACTCCGGACGAGGCCCGGCGCTACCTGTTCGAGGTCAATGCCACCGCGCACGCGGTGCCCGATACCACCCTCGCCGCGCTGATCGAACACAGCATGCAGGCCACCCCGGATGCGGTGGCCGTGGAGTTCGAAGGTGCGTCGCTGACCTACGGCGAGCTCGAACGCCGCACGCGCGCGCTCGCGCGGCAGTTGCAGGCGCTGGGTGCGGCCGCCGATGCGGTGGTCGCGGTGGCGCTGCCGCGTTCGCTCGAACTGATCGTCGCACTGGTCGCCACGCTGCGTGCCGGTGCCGCCTACCTGCCGCTGGACCGCGCCCATCCGGACGCGCGGCTGCAGCGCATCCTGCAGTCGGCGAAGCCGGTCTGCGTGCTGGCGGGCCAGGGCGATGCACCGCGTTTCGGCAATACCGCGCCGGTGCTGGTGCCGGACGCCTGGGGCACCGACACCGATGCCGCGCTCGCAGGCATGCCGCAACCGGGCGACGCCGCCTACGTGATCTACACCTCCGGCTCCACCGGCGAGCCGAAGGGCGTGGTGGTGGAGCACCGCGCGATCGTCAATCGCCTGGAATGGATGCGCACCCACTACGGCATCGACGCCTCCGACCGCATCCTGCAGAAGACCCCGGCCACCTTCGACGTGTCGGTGTGGGAGTTCTTCCTGCCGCTGCTGGCCGGCGCGCGGCTGGTAGTGGCGGCGCCCGACGCGCACCGCGACCCGCTGGCGCTGGCCCGGCTGATCCGCGACCGCGGCGTGACCACGCTGCACTTCGTGCCGTCGATGCTGGAAGCCTTCCTCGCCGCGCCGCAGGCGCAGGGGCTGGCAGTCCGGCGCGTGTTCTGCAGTGGCGAGGAACTCGGCGCCGACCTGCGTGACCGCTTCCACACCACCGTGCAGGCGGAACTGCACAACCTCTACGGTCCTACCGAGGCGGCGGTGGACGTCAGTTACTGGCCGGCGTCGGCGGACGACATCTCGCGCCCTGTGCCGATCGGTTTTCCGGTGTGGAACACGCGGCTGTACGTGCTCGATGCGCGGATGCGGCCATTGCCGGCGGGCGTGGTCGGTGATCTCTACCTTGGCGGCGTGCAGCTCGCACGCGGCTACCTCGGCCGCGACGACCTCACCGCCGAGCGCTTCATCGACGATCCACACGTGCCCGGCGCGCGCCTCTACCGCACCGGCGACGTCGCACGCTGGAGGCGCGATGGCGCGGTGGAGTTCCTCGGCCGCAGCGACCACCAGGTCAAGCTGCGCGGCCTGCGCATCGAACTCGGCGAGATCGAGTCCGCGATCCTCGCCAGCGCTGCCGTCCGCCGTGCCGGCGTGATCGTGCGCGAGGACCGGCCGGGTGACCGCCGCCTGGTCGCCTACCTGCAACCGGAAGGCGCGGTGGACCTCGCCGCGCTGCGCACCGCGGTGGCCGCACGCGTGCCCGACTACATGGTGCCGGCCGCATTCGTGGTGCTGGACGACTGGCCGGTGACCGCCAACGGCAAGCTCGACCGCGGCGCGTTGCCGGCACCGGTGCACGGGGCGGCCGCAGGCGAGGCGCCGCGTTCGCCCACCGGACAGGCGCTGGCCGCGCTGTTCGCGCAGGCACTGGGCCTGGACGCCGGTGCGGTTCCCGCCGACGCCGACTTCTTCGCCCTGGGCGGCGATTCGCTCTCCGCGGTGCACCTGCTGATGGCGATCCAGCGCCGCTTCGGCCGCGATCCCGGCCTCGGCGCACTGTTCGCGACGCCCACCGTCGCCGCGCTCGCCGCGCGCATCGACGCCGACGAAGAAGCGCCGGACCACGGTCTCGCGCCGCTGGTGCGCCTGCGCCGTGGCGATCCGGGGCGGGCACCGCTGTTCGTGGTGCATCCCGCCGGCGGTATCAGCTGGTGCTACCGCGAACTCGCGCGTGCGCTGTCGCCCGCGCGCGACGTGCATGGCCTGCAGTCACCGGCGCTGGACACGGCGCAGCCGTTGCCGGCCAGCATCGATGCACTGGCGGCGGGCTATGTCGAACGCGTGGCCATGCTGCAACCCGAAGGGCCGGTTCACCTGCTCGGCTGGTCGGTCGGCGGCATCCTCGCCCATGCGATGGCGGTGCGCCTGCGCGCGCTCGGGCGCGAGGTCGGCGTGCTGGCACTGCTCGATGCCTATCCGGCGGAGTGCTGGCGCGCCGAGCCGGAACCCGATCCCGTCGCCGCCCTGCGCGCCCTGCTGGCGATCGCCGGCTACGACCCGGAGGGGCATCCGGAACTCACCACCCGCGAGGCCATCGTCGACTTCCTGCGCCGTGGCGACAGCGCGCTCGGCAACCTGCCGGGCGGGGTGCTCGACGGGGTGGTGCGCACGGTCACCGACACCAACCGGCTGGTGCGCCAGCACCACCACGCGCGCTACGACGGCACCCTGCTGCATGTGCGCGCCGGCAACGACCACGCCAACCGTCCGCAGCTGCAGTCCTCGCTGTGGGCGCCGCACGCCGCGCTCGTCGAAGGGTTGGAGCTGCCGTTCCTGCATGCCGAACTCACCGGCCGCGATGCCACCACGCGCATCGCCCCGCTGCTCGATGCCCGGTTGCGGTGGTTCGAATCGGACCGCACGCACGATCGCTTGCCCGCGCAACGCCCGCACTCCGCCACCCCTCTCCCGTCGACGGGAGAAGGGCAGGGGTGAGGCAACCTCTCAGTCGACCACCCCCAGGACCCGCCATGCATCTCACCGGCTTTGAAGGCAGGATCGCGCTGGTCACAGGCGCCGCCGGCGGCATCGGCGCTGCGGTCGTCGCCCTGCTGCGCGACAGCGGCGCGAACGTGATCGCCACCGACCTCGCCGCACCGGCAATCGACGTCGACCACGTCCATGCCTTCGCCCTCGACGTCACCGATTCCGCCGCGGTCGATGCACTGGTCGCGCGGGTCGAAGCCGACATCGGCCCGATCGACCTCGCCGCCCATGTCGCCGGGGTACTGTCCACCACTGCCGTCACCGGGACCTCCGACGCCGAATGGCGCCGCACGTTCGCCGTCAACACCGACGGGGTCTTCCACGTCGGCCGCGCCCTGGCCCGCGTGATGGCGCCGCGCCGGCGTGGCGCCCTGGTGGTGGTCGGCTCCAATGCCGCCGGGATTCCCCGCCAGGCCATGGCCGCGTATGCCGCGTCGAAGGCCGCGGCCACGATGTTCGTGCGCTGCCTCGGCCTCGAACTGGCACCACACGGCGTGCGCTGCAACGTCGTTGCTCCCGGCTCGACCCGGACCCCCATGCAGACCGGCATGTGGGCCGACGACGGGGGCGAGGCCCGGGTCATCGCCGGCACCCTGGAGAACTTCAAGAGCGGGATCCCGCTGGGCAAGCTCGCCGAACCCGGTGATATCGCCAACGCGGTGATGTTCCTGCTCTCCGAGCAGGCCGGGCATATCGCGATGAGCGACCTCTACGTGGACGGTGGCGCCACCCTGCGGGCCTGAGCCGGACCGGGGGGGCGGCCCGGCGGTGCAGCCGCGGGAGGGTCCGCTGATCGCCACCCGGGCCTCACGGCCCGCGCCGCGGTTCGCGCATACTCCGGCCTGGTGTCCAGGCTGTACGGGGCGCGTCGTGGCGGCCCGCGCGCGGGACCGGTGGCCCTCAAGAAACCGCGCGAGTGGCCGATCTCACCGGGATAGCGGGCAGGGCGCCAGGCGTGTCCGTGGGGCTCATGTGGGTCACTGTCAGCAACGGATCCGGAGAACGAGGGAATGGCCCTGAGGGTTGAGGAACGCAAGGTCGCCGTCGCGGACCTCGTCGAGGGCATGTATGTCTGCCGGCTCGATCGCGACTGGGAAGGTACGCCGTTCCCGCTGCAGGGGGTGATGATCGCCGACCAGGCCGACATCGACCTGCTGGCGTCGCTGTGCGAGTGGGTCTATGTCGACACCCTGCTGGGCGTGGCACCGCCCGAACCCGTGGTGGTCGCCGCACCGGCACGCGACGTGGGCCCGGTGTTCGACAACAGCGAGATCGAGGCACTGCAGCACAGCCAGGCGTATCCGCAGCTGGCGGCGTTCGACACCGAACTGCCGCAGGCGCGCGAGGCGCAGGCCGAAGTGGTGCGCCTGGCCACGCGCATCCTCGACGAGGTCCGTGCCGGCCGGCCGATCGCCGCCGGCGAGGTCCGCGAGGCGGTGGAACCGATGGTGCGCAGCATGGTGCGCAATGCCGACGCCTTCCTGTGGGTGGACCGGCTGCGCGAGCGTGGCGACTACGCCTACGACCACGCGCTGGGCTGCAGCGCGCTGGCCGCCGCGCTCGGCCGCCACCTCGGCCTGCCCGAGCCCCTGCTGGTGGACCTGGCGGCGGGCGCGCTGCTGCTCGACATCGGCAAGCTGCGGGTGCCGCCCGAGCTGCTGGTGCGTCCCGGATCGCTGGACGCGCAGGAGATGCGCGAGGTGCAGGCCCATGTGCAGCATGCGCTGGACCTGCTCGACCATGGCACGGCGGTGCCGGCGCATGTCTGCGAGATGATCGCCACCCACCACGAACGCATCGATGGCAGCGGCTATCCGCACGCGCTGGAAGGCGATCGCATTCCGCTGCTGGGGCGCATCGCCGCGGTGATCGACTCCTACCACGCGATGACCAGCCCCCGCCCGCACCGGCCGGCGATGGCGCAGCACGTCGCGCTGCAGCAGCTCTACCGGGGCCGGAGCACCGCGTATGCCGGCGAGGTCGTCGAGCAGTTCATGCAGTGCATGAGCGTGTATCCGGTGGGCTCGCTGGTCGAGCTCAATACCGGCGAAGTGGCGATCGTGATGGCGCAGAACGCCGCACGCCGGCTGATGCCACGGGTGATGGTGCTGACCACGCCCGACCGCGAGGTGCTCGACCATTTCGGCACGCTGGATCTGATGATGCAGGGCGATCGCGATGCCGCCATCCGCATCGTCGGGGCGCTGTCGCCGGACGAGTGCGGCCTCGATCCGGTCGAGCTGTTCCTGTGAACCCGGCAACCGCGCGGGTGGCGCGCGAGCGGTGCTGAACCGCGGCGCCACCATGCAGGCGGTGGCGCAGGCGATCGCCGCCGGCAGCGGCGACGAGGAGCTTGCCGTGCTGGTGGTGCGGGGCCGGCGCACGCGCGAGACCGAGCTGTCGCTGGGCTACGCGGTGGCCGATGCGCTCGCCGCCGCGATGGAAGCGAAGCTGGTCGCCAGCCTGCGTGCCCAGGACACGGTGCTGCGGATCGGCGAACACGCGTTCGTGGTGCTGCTGCCCGGTGTGCGCGGGCGCCAGCACGCCGCGCTTGCGGCGGCCAAGCTGGTGCGCGCGCTGGGGCAGCCGTTGATGCTGGAAGGCTGGCAGCTGCATCCGTCGGTGACCGTCGGGCTGGCGTTGTACCCCTCCGATGGTGCCGACGCCGACACGCTGTGCCTGCACGCCGACCAGGCCTGCCACGAAGCACGCAACGAGGCGGACGGGTTCGCCTTCTGGCACCGGCCGGTGCATGCCGACAGCTTCACCCATGACGAGTTGCGCGATGCCCTGGCGCGCAACCAGCTGGAGCTCTACCTGCAGCCGGTCCTAGACCTGCACGGCAGCCGCATCT
This sequence comes from Alterluteimonas muca, assembly GCF_021191595.1. Classification (NCBI taxonomy): domain Bacteria; kingdom Pseudomonadati; phylum Pseudomonadota; class Gammaproteobacteria; order Lysobacterales; family Lysobacteraceae; genus Alterluteimonas; species Alterluteimonas muca. The sequence goes on along the minus strand of NZ_JAIWPS010000003.1, from coordinate 201,766 downwards.
CCGGCTACGAAGCGCTGGCCCGCTGGAACCACCCGCGCATCGGCATGGTGCCGCCACCGGCATTCGTCGGCGAGGCCGAACACACGGGCCTGATCGGTGAACTCACGCGCTGGAGCCTCACCGTGGCGCTGCGCCATCTCGCGCAGCTGCGGCGCGAGGGCCATATGGTGCGCATGAACGTGAACCTGTCGGTGGTGGCACTGCAGATGCCCGGCTTCGCGCTGCAGGTCATGGATCTGCTGCGGGTCTGGCAGGTGCCGCCGGCGGCGCTGGCGCTGGAAGTGACGGAGAGTGCGCTGATGCGCGACGTCGTGCGCGCGCAGGGCGTGCTGGCGGAGCTGCACGACGAGGGCATCCGCATCTCCATCGATGATTTCGGCACCGGCTATTCGTCGATGGCCTACCTGCAGCGGCTGCCCACCGACGAGCTGAAGATCGACCGCAGCTTCGTGATCGACATCGCCACCAGCGACCGCGCCCGCCATCTCGTCGGCACGATGGTCGATCTCGGGCACAACCTGGGCCTCGAGGTGGTCGCCGAGGGGGTGGAGGACGAGGCCACGCTGGCACTGCTGCGCGACCTCGGTTGCGATCGCGCGCAGGGCTACGTGATCGGCCGCCCGCGCCCGGCGACCGACATCGTGTCCGCCGCCGGGGTCTGAGCGCGGCATCCGGCGACGGCCGCGCCGGTACCGGCTGCGGGTCAACCGATCGGCTCGTCGAGGATCAGCTGGCGCACGAAGCGCACCGGCGGCGCGCCCTTCGACAGCACCTCGTCGTGGTAGGCCTTGAGGTCGAACGCATCGCCGCGCTTCTCCTCGACCGCACGGCGCATGTCGAAGTGTTCCTGCGCACCGACGAAGTAGGTCGGCAGCTGGGCGGAGCTGACCTGCGCGCGGACCCACTTGCCGGCGGCCTCGCTCTCCTGCTGGAAGGTGGTGCGTACCATCAGTTCCATCGCCTGCTCGCGCTCCCAGCCCTCGACGTGCACGCCGATGTCGAGGATCGCGTTGGCCACAGAGCGCAGGTAGAACTTCAGCTGCACCAGCCGGAACAGCGGGTCGTGGTCGAGATAGCCGGCCTGCGCCATCACCTCCTCGGTGTACACCGCCCAGCCTTCGGCGAACGGTCCGGATCGCAGCACCGCGCGCAACGTCGACGGGTGGTCCACCGAATGCGCGCCTTCCAGGTAATGCCCGGGCACGCCCTCGTGGATCGACAGCAGGTGGATCATGCGGTCGTTGTACTCGCGCAGGAACGAGGTCGCCTGCGCGTCGCTCCATTCGTCGGGGATCGGCGAGATCGCGTAGTAGGTCTCCAGGCCCTTGTCGAGCGGGCCGGGCGAGTCGCAATAGGCCACGGCCACGCCACGCTGGAACTCCGGCATCTCGATGATGCGCACCGGCGCATCCGGCACGGTGACCAGGTCGTGCTCGCGGGTGAACGCGGTGGCCACGTCGAGCGTCTGCCGCGCGAAGTCGAACACCTGGTCGCGGGCGGGGCGTTCGGCATAGGCGAGTTCGAGCGCCGCCTCGATCGCCGCCTGCTGCTGCGCATCGTCGGGTGTCGCCGGCAACGCCGGGGCGCCGTCGCGGTCCTCCAGCACGTTCCGGGCGATGGTGTACATCTCGCTGCGCACGCGCGCGATATCGGCCTCGGCGCGCTGGCGGATCTCCTCGCGCGACAGCGAGGCGTTGAGCGAGTAGCGCAGCTTCTGGTCGAACAGCTCCGCACCGATGCGGAAGTCGCCTGCGGCATTCGGCACGAGGGTGCCGTCGATCCAGGCCTGGTGCTCCTCGACCGCGGCGCGCAGACCGGCTACCGCGGCATCCAGGCGCGAGCGTGCGTCGCCATCGAGGCTGCCGGCGTGAGGAGTGATGAACTGGTCCACCAGCGACAGCAGGCCGCGGTTCTGCCGTGCCACGGTGTCCGCATGCACCTTCGGCACCCGCGCCGGATCGAGGTTTTCGCGCATCTGTGCAAACAGCGTGGGCAGCGCTTCCATGCGCGCGGTCGCCGAGGCCAGGCGCTCGGGCAGCGGCGCGAACTCACGCGCCATCAGGTTGTAGATCGCGCCACCGGCCAGGCCGTTGTAGAGCAGCGGGTCCCAGGCCCATGACTGCAGCGTCTCCACGTTCCAGATAGTGGCTTCCAGGCGGTTGCGCAGCAGCAGCGCATCGACCTGGTTCTCGCGTGACAGCTGGCTGCCATCGATGCCATCGAGTTCGGCGAGCAGGGCGCGGTTGGCATCCACGGCGCGCTGGCGTCCTTCCGCGCTGAGGTCGTCGATGCGCGCATCGTGGCGATGCTCGCCGGTGCGGGTGGCGCTGATCGGCGACTGCTCGAACCAGGTGGCCAACGCGCGGTCGGCGAGTGCGGCAAAGGCCTGGTCGGCTTCGCCCTGTGCGTCCACGGTGGTCGTGGCAGCAGGGTTGTCCGTGGCGGCGGGGGTGGTCGACGGCTGGCAGCCGGCGAGGACAGCGATCAGCGACAGGGCAAGCAGGCTGTGGCGCATCGAAGCACTCCGCGAACGTGGGACGGCAGGGCGGCAAGCGTAGTCGCCGCGCCCGATGTGCGCACCTGCAGGCGATGCATGACCATCGGCCTATGCCTTTCACGCACCACACTGTCGAGAATCGGGCAGGGCCGGCATGTGTCGGTGACATACCCGCATCGCCGTGATGCACGCTGGAGCACTGCCTTGAAACGACGCGACTTCATCGCCCTCGGTGGCCTGGGCGCCGCCGGTGTCCTGGTGCCGGGCTGGTTCGGCCGCGCCGTTGCCGCCGAGGTGCTGGCCACGCCGCTCGACGCGGCGATGAAGAAGCCGCTGGCCGACGCCGGCCTGCAGGCCGCGCGCGATGCCGGTGCCAGTTACTGCGACGTGCGCATCGGCCGCTACCTGCGCCAGTACGTGATGACCCGCGAGGACAGGGTCGAGAACGTCGTGAATGGCGAGTCGATCGGCGCCGGCATCCGGGTCATCGTCGACGGCGCCTGGGGCTTCGCCGCCACCAACACCCTGACCACGCAGGCGGTCGCCGATGCCGCACGCCAGGCGGCGGCGATCGCACGCGCCAATGCCAGGCTGCAGGTCGAACCGGTGCGGCTGGCACCGGCGCCGGCGCTCGGCGAAGTGGCCTGGCGCACCCCGGTCGTGCGCAATGGCATGGAAGTGCCGGTCGAGGAGAAGGTGGACCTGCTGCTGGGCGTCAATGCCGCGGCGATGGGGGCCGGTGCCAGCTTCGTCAGCTCGCGGATGTTCGTCATCAACGAGCAGAAGTACTTCGCCTCCACCGACGGCTCCTACATCGACCAGGATGTGCACCGCATCTGGGTGCCGTTCACGGTGACCGCGATCGACAAGGCCAGCGGGAAGTTCCGCACCCGCGACGGGCTGTCGGCACCGATGGGCATGGGCTACGAATATCTCGACGGCGACCGCTCGCAGCGCTTCGAACTGCCCGGCGGCGTGGTCGCCTACGGCCGCAGCTACGACATGCGCGAGGACGCGATCGCGGCCGCGCGCCAGGCGCAGGAGAAGCTGCGCGCGCCCTCCGTGCAGCCGGGCAAGTACGACCTGGTGGTGGATCCGTCGAACCTGTTCCTCACCATCCACGAGAACGTCGGCCACCCGCTCGAGCTCGACCGTGTGCTCGGATACGAGGCCAACTACGCCGGCACCAGCTTCGCCACGCTCGACAAACGCGGCAGCTACCAGTGGGGCAGCGACATCGTCACCCTGTTTGCCGACAGGACCCGGCCGGGCAGCCTCGGCGCGGTCGGCTACGACGACGAGGGCGTGCCCACCAAGCAGTGGGACCTGGTGCGCGACGGCATCCTCGTCGACTACCAGGCCACCCGCGACCAGGCGCATATCCTCGGCAAGACCGAATCCGATGGCTGCTCCTATGCCGATTCGTGGTCGAGCGTGCAGTTCCAGCGCATGCCCAATGTCTCGCTCGCACCGGGCAAGGCGCCGCTGACGGTGGACCAGATGATCGCCGGTGTGGATCGCGGCCTGTACGTGCACGGCCGCGGTTCGTACTCGATCGACCAGCAGCGCTACAACTCGCAGTTCGGCGGCCAGCTGTTCTTCGAGATCAGGAACGGCGAGATCGCCGGCATGGTCGAGGACGCCGCCTACCAGATCCGCACGCCGGAGTTCTGGAACGCGTGTTCGGCGATCTGCGACGAACGCGATTTCCGGCTCGGCGGCTCGTTCTTCGACGGCAAGGGGCAGCCGGGGCAGGTGTCGGCGGTGTCGCACGGCTCGGCCACCACGCGTTTCGACGGCATCAACATCATCAACACGGCGAGGAGCCTGTAGGCGATCCACCTTGCCGGCGGCCGTCGCCGCAGGCGCCACCAGCCCGATCCGTGCACCATGCCGGAACCAACGAGCGTCGCGAGCAGCCACGTACGGCCATCGCGACCACCGCTGTACCACCGCCGCGGCAGCCGTCGCGTGCATATTTGGGGAGAACTGCCTTGCAACGACGCGACTTCCTGGCCCTTGGCGGCCTTGGCATCGGCGGGCTCGTCCTGCCATCGGTGTTCGGGCGCGCGATCGCCGCCGACGAACTCGTCACCACTATCGACGTGGCCACGAAGAAACGGCTCGCCGACGCCGCGCTGCAGGCGGCCACCGGCTCCGGCGCCAGCTACTGCGACGTGCGCATCGGCCGCTACCTGCGCCAGTTCGTGATGACCCGCGAGGACAAGGTGCAGAACGTGGTCAACACCGAGTCGACCGGTGTCGGCGTGCGCGTCATCGCCAACGGCGCCTGGGGCTTCGCCGCCACCAACACGCTCACCGATGACGGCGTGGCCGAGGCCGCTCGCCAGGCCACCGCCATCGCACGTGCCAACGCGAAGATCCAGACCGAGCCGGTGCGGCTTGCGCCGGCGCCGTCGCTGGGCGAGGTCTCGTGGCGTACGCCGATCCGCAAGAACAGCATGGACGTGCCGGTCAAGGACAAGGTCGACCTGCTGCTCGGCGTCAACGCCGCGGCGCTCGGCGCCGGTGCCAGCTTCGTCAACTCGATGATGTTCCTGGTCAACGAGCAGAAATATTTCGCCTCCACCGACGGCTCCTACATCGACCAGGACGTCCACCGCATCTGGGTGCCGATGACCGTCACCGCGATCGACAAGACCAGCGGCAAGTTCCGCACCCGTGCCGGTCTGTCGTCACCGATGGGCATGGGCTACGAGTACCTCGATGGCGACGCGTCGCAGAAGTACGTTTCGCCCAACGGGGTGGTGAACTACGGCACCTCCTACGACATGCGCGAGGACGCCATCGCCGCCGCGAAGCAGGCACAGGAAAAACTGCGCGCGCCGTCGGTGAAGCCGGGCCGCTACGACCTGGTGCTCGATCCGTCCAACCTGTGGCTGACCATCCACGAGAACGTCGGCCACCCGCTGGAACTCGACCGCGTGCTCGGCTACGAGGCCAACTACGCCGGTACCAGCTTCGCCACGCTCGACAAGCGCGGCAGCCTGCAGTACGGCAGCGACATCGTCACCCTGTTCGCCGACAAGACCCAGCCGGGCAGCCTCGGCGCGGTGGCCTACGACGACGAGGGCGTGCCGACCAAGCGCTGGGATCTGGTGCGCGACGGCACCCTGGTCGACTACCAGACCATCCGCGACCAGGCGCATATCGTCGGCAAGACCGAGTCCGATGGCTGCTGCTATGCCGATTCCTGGTCGAGCGTGCAGTTCCAGCGCATGGCCAATGTGTCGCTGGCGGCAGGCAGGACGCCGCTGACGGTGGCCGAGATGATCGCCGACGTCGAGGACGGCATCTACATCGTCGGCGACGGTTCGTTCTCGATCGACCAGCAGCGCTACAACGCGCAGTTCGGCGGCCAGCTGTACTACGAGATCAGGAACGGCGAGATCACCGGCATGGTCGAGGACGTCGCCTATCAGATCCGCACGCCGGAATTCTGGGGCGCGTGCGCGGCCATCTGCGACGAGCGTGACTACCGCCTCGGCGGCTCGTTCTTCGACGGCAAGGGCCAGCCGAGCCAGGTCTCGGCGGTCTCGCACGGTTCGGCAACGACCCGCTTCAACGGCATCAACATCATCAACACCGCCCGCTCGCTCGGCTGACCAGGAGACTCCGCAACATGACCATCTATACCGAAGAGCAGGCGCGCACCATCCTCGAGAAGGTCGTCGCACTGTCCACCGCCGACGAGTGCACCGCCACCCTCAATGGCGGCATCGACGGCAATATCCGCTTCGCCCTCAACAACGTGTCCACCAGCGGCATCGTCAGCAATGTGGAGCTCGCCGTGCAGGTCGCGTTCGGCCGGCGCGTGGGCACCGCCACCGTCAACGAGTTCGACGATGCCGCGCTCGAGCGCGTGGTGCGCCGCGCCGAGGACCTGGCCCGGCTGGCGCCGGAGAACCCGGAGTTCATGCCGGCGATCGGCAAGCAGAACTACCGCCCGAGCCCGACCTTCAGCGAATCCACCGCGGCGATCACGCCGGAATTCCGCGCGCAGGTGGCCGCGGATTCGATCCTGCCGTGCCGCGAGGCGGACCTGGTGGCCGCCGGCTTCCTGCTCGACAGCCGCAACTTCACCGCCTTCGCCAATTCCAACGGCAACTTCGGCTACCAGCAGGGCACCAACTTCAACTACACCTGCACCGTGCGTACCGCCGACGGCACCGGCTCGGGCTGGGTCGGCCGCAGCCTCAAGAACGCCAGCGACTTCGACGCCAGCCGCGACATCCGCGTGGCGATGCGCAAGGCGTCCGAATCCGCCGATGCCAGGGCACTGGAGCCGGGCAAGTACACGGTGATCCTGGAGCCGCACGCGGCCGCCGGCCTGATCTCCTTCATGATGCGTTTCTTCGATGCGCGCACGGCCGACGAGGGCCGCAGCTTCCTGTCGAAGGCCGGCGGCGGCAACAAGCTCGGCGAGCAGATCTACGACCCGCGGGTGAACATTTCCGCCGACCCGTGGCATCCGGATGCACCGGTGATGCCCTGGGACGGGGAGGGCCTGCCGCGCGAAGCGATGCCGATCATCCAGGACGGCAAGGTCGTCAACCTCAATTACTCGCGTTACTGGGCGCAGCAGCAGGGCCAGCGCGCGGTGGGCAGCCCGGGCAACCTGATCATGGCCGGTGGCGAGGGCACCACCGCGGATCTCGTGGCGGGCACCGACCGCGGCATCCTGGTCACCCGCACCTGGTACATCCGCATGGTCGATCCGCAGACCGTGCTGCTGACCGGCCTGACCCGCGACGGCACCTTCTACATCGAGAACGGCCGTATCGTGCATCCGGTGAAGAACTTCCGCTTCAACGAATCGCCGGTGATCATGCTCAACAACATCGACGAGCTCGGCCGCCCGGTGCTGGTCTCCGGTGACGAGTCGAGCTTCGCGATGCTGCTGCCGCCGATGCGCCTGCGCGACTTCACCTTCAGCTCGCTCTCCGACGCGGTGTGATGCGGGGGCGCGCTGCCCTCATCCGGCGCTTCGCGCCACCTGGATTCGCGCCGTCCATGGCGCTCACCCTCCGGGCGGCTCCGCCGTCCAGATCGGCAATCCTGCCGATCTGTCTCCCGCAGGCGGGAGAAGGGTCTGTTACGCGGGACGGCGGCCGTGACGGCGCCGCTCCAGACGGCTCGCATGCATGCCAGAACCCTTCTCCCGTTCACGGGAGAAGGTGCCCGAAGGGCGGATGAGGGCGCTTCGGTGCCTGACCGGCGTTACCCATGAACCGTTCGCAGTTCCTCAAGGCCATGCTCGGCGGCGCCGCGTTGCTGGCGCTGCCGCCCGGCCTGCGCGCGCAGTCGACCAGCTACGATTTCTGGTTCACCCGCCTGAAGTACGACTCCGGCGACTGGGACGTCGACGCACGGATGCCGTCCAACGTCATCACCTCGCTGATCGACTACACCAGCCTGCGCGTCGACCCGGAAGAACACGTGGTCGAGCTGGCCGACCCGAAGATGCTGTCGGCGCCGTTCTGCTACCTCGCCGGGCACAAGCTGGTGGAGTTCAGCCCGGCGGAACGGCGCAACTTCGAGCGCTATGTGCGCAACGGTGGCTTCGTCTTCGTCGACGACTGCAACCACGACATCGACGGCCTGTTCGCGAAGTCCTTCGAGGCGCAGATGGCGTCGATCTTCGGCAATGACGCATTGCGCCGACTGCCCGGCAACCATGGCATCTACCGCAGTTTCTTCCAGTTCCCCGACGGCCCGCCCGCCACCAGCTTCGAGCTCAACGGCTGGGGCGACGACCTGGTGCACGACTACCTCAAGGGCATCAGCATCGATGGGCGCCTGGGCGTGCTCTACAGCAACAAGGACTACGGCTGCGAATGGGACTACGACTGGCGCAACAAGCGCTTCCTGGCCGAGGACAACACGAAGTTCGCGGTCAACATCGTCGTCTACGCACTGACCGCATGAGGCCCGTACCGGCGGTGCTCCTGCACGGTGCCCGCATACGCCGCTCCGCCACCGGCGCTCTCTCCATAGAGGATTCCCGACATGAGCACACCGATCACCGAATCCGACCTCGACGCCTGGCGTGGCCGCCTCGACAACCTGCGCGCCGCCATCGGCCAGGCCGTGGTCGGCCAAGCCGATGTCGTCGAGCAACTGCTGGTCGCGCTGCTGGCCGGTGGCCACGCGCTGCTGGAAGGCGTGCCCGGCCTCGGCAAGACCCTGCTGGTGCGCACGCTGGGCGACGCGCTGGCGCTGGACTTCCGCCGGGTGCAGTTCACCCCCGACCTGATGCCCAGCGACCTGCTCGGCACCGGGCTGCTGGAAGAGGACCACGGCACCGGCCACCGCGCGTTCCGCTTCCAGCCCGGGCCGGTGTTCACCAACCTGCTGCTGGCCGACGAGCTCAACCGCACCCCGCCCAAGACCCAGGCCGCGCTGCTGGAGGCGATGGCCGAGCACACCGTGAGCTACGCCGGCACCACCCACCGGCTGCCGGCGCCGTTCTTCGTGCTGGCCACCCAGAACCCGATCGAGCAGGCCGGCACCTATCCGCTGCCGGAGGCGCAGCTCGATCGCTTCCTGCTGCAGATCGTGCTCGGCTATCCGGACGAGGCCGAGGAACGCGACATCCTGCTGCGCACCACCGGCAGCGCGAAGGCGGCGGTGCCGCAGGTGATGGGTGGCGACGACGTGCTGGCGCTGCAGGCGCTGGTGCGCGAGGTGCATGTCGGCGACGAACTGCTGGCGTGGATCGCCCGGCTGGTGCGCGCAAGCCGCCCGGGCGCGGACGCGCCGCAGGCGGTGCGCGACTACGTGCGCTGGGGCGCCGGCCCGCGTGCCGGGCAGTCGCTGGTGCTCGCGGCCAAGGCCCGTGCGTTGCTGCGTGGACGGCTGGCGGCCACCCGCGAGGATGTGGTCGCGCTGGCGGCGCCGGTGATGCGCCATCGCCTGCTGCTGTCGTTCGCCGCCGAGGCCGAGCAGCGCAGCACCGACGACATCGTCACCGCGCTGCTCGACAGCGTGCCGTTCCCGGGCACGCGCTGACCTCCGACGTGCTGACGCTGTCGCCCGAACTGCGCGCACGCCTTCGCGGCCTGCGCATCGCCCCACGCCGCGCACGTGCGCGTGGCGGCATCGGCCAGCACCGCGGCCGTGAGCGCGGCAGCGGCATGGAGTTCGCGCAGTACCGCGCCTACGAGCCAGGTGACGAACTGAAGGCGATCGACTGGAAGCTCTATGCGCGCAGCGACCGCCTGTTCGTGCGCGAGGCCGAGCGCGAGAGCCCGCTCACCGTGTGGCTGCTGCTGGATGCCAGCGCGTCGATGGGGCAGGCCGACGAATCGCGTCCGGGCTTCGCCCGGCTCGACGCCGCCCGCCAGCTTGCGCTTGCCATCGCCGAGCTGGCGATCGCGCAGGGGGATCGCAGCGGCCTGCTGGTGGTCGGCAACGACCGCGTCGATGGCGTGGACGCCGGCAGCGGCCCACGCCAGCGCGACCGCCAGTTGCTGGTGCTCGATGGCGTTCGCGCCACCGGTGCCTGGCCCGGCAGCGAGCGGCTGGCTCCGGTGTGGGAGCGCATCGGGGCCGAAGACATCGTGGTGCTGCTCGGCGACCTGTTCGATCCCGCGTCTGTCGATCTGGTCACACGGCTGGCCGCAGCGCGCCGCGAGGTGCTGGCGATCCAGCTGCTGACCGTTGGCGAGCGGGATTTCAACTATCGCGGTGGCCGCCGCTTCGAGGATCCGGAAACCGGCGAGGTGCTGCCCGGCGATGGCGCCGCCCTGCGTACTGGCTTTTTCGAACGTTTCGGCGTCGCGCAGGCGGCGCTCGCCGCACGGCTGGACGCGGCCGGCATCCGCCATGTGCGGCATGTGCTGGACGAGCCGCTCGATGCGCCGCTGCGGACGCTGTTCGCACCGCAGGGCCGCGGCTGATGCCGACCCTGCTGCTGCCGGCCGGCCTGTTCGCACTGGCGGCGCTGCTGCTGCCGTTGCTGGTACACCTGGCACGCCGGCAGACGCTGCTGCCAACGCCGTTCGCCGCGTTGCGCTGGCTGCGCGCGAAGGCGCGTCCGCGGCGGCAGGTGCGGCTGGACGAATGGCCGCTGCTGCTGCTACGCCTGCTGCTGCTGGTGCTGTTCGCGCTCTGGCTCGCCCATCCGGCGGTACCCGATGCACCGGCGGTGCAGCGCTGGAGCGTGCTGGTGCCTGGCGTCGATCCCGCCTCGCTGCCGCCGGTCGAGGCCGGGGAGGAACGTCGCTGGTTGGCGCCGGGCTGGCCGCTGGTCGAGGGTAGGGATGATCGCGCGGCTGCGGCTGCGCCGGCTGGCAGCCTGCTGCGCCAGCTCGACATGGAGCTGCCGGCGAACGTGGCGCTCACGGTCCATGTGCCCGACCCGCTGGATGGTGCCGATGCGCAACGCCCACAGCTGTCGCGCGCGATCGAATGGCGTCCGGTGCCGCACGCCGCCGTCGACACGCCCGCCGCCACCGGACCGCCACGGCTGGCGATCCGCCATGACCCGGAGCATGCGCCCGCGGTGCGCTACCTGCGCGCGGCGGTGCTCGCATGGCGCACACCGGACGCCGGCAACGAGCTCGATACCGGTGGCCCCGAACTCGCGGTGCCGGCCACCGCGGACGCGCTGGCGTGGCTGGTCGCCGGCGAGGTGCCGCCGGCCGTGGGTGACTTCGCCGCGGCCGGCGGCACCGTGCTGCTCGCCGCGGATGCGACATGGGCCGACGCACCGGTGATGGTGCCGGCCTGGCGCGATGGCGACGGTGCGGTGCTGGCGCACGGCGCGCGCCATGGCCGCGGGCGCATCCTGCATCTCGAACGCGCACTGCGCCTGGCCGACTGGCCGCAGCTGGCCGATGCGGCGTTCCCCGCGGAGCTGCGCCGACAGCTGCAGCCCATGCCGGCGCCAATGCGTGCCCCCGCAGCCGACTACACGCCGGTGCGGGCCGACCTGCACTGGCCGGCGGCGCTGCGTGATCTGCGCGCGCCGCTGCTGTGGCTGATCCTGCTGCTGTTGCTGGCCGAGCGCTGGCTCGCCACCTCGCCACGCCGGGCTTCCGCACCATGAGTGCAGCGGCGCTGGCAAGGTTGCGGCAGGCGCGCATGCGCGCTGCGCTGGTGGCATCGCTCATCGCGTTGCCCTGGCTGGCGGTGCTGGCCGTGCTCGCGTGGCGGGTGGGCGGGCCGATCGCCGCGCTGGTGCTCGCGTCGATTGCCATAGGCGCGCTGGTCGCCACGATGGCGCACCGGCTGCGGCGCTTCGACCGTGGCTGGCTGGCGTCGATGCTCGATACGCGACGCGCGGATATGGACGACAGTGCTGCGCTGCTGTTCGTCGATGCGGAGGCATTGCGCCCGCTGCAGCGCCTGCAACGTGCGCGGCTCGACGAGCGGCTGCGCAGCCAGCCGCCGCCGGATCTGCGTGCTCCATGGCCGTGGCGCGCACTGGCATTGTCCTGGGGCGTCGCTGTCCTCGGGCTGGCGTTGCTGGCGTGGTGGCCATCCACCGACACGCTGCGCACCGCGACGGCGCCGGCGCAGCGCGATCCGCGCGCTGCTGCGGCGGTGCCACGCCTCGAGGCATCCACGCTGCGGATCGAGCCACCGGCGTACACCGGCATCGAACCGCACACAGTGGCCGTGCTGGATGCGAAGGCGCCGGCCGGCTCGCAGCTGGGCTGGCGGCTGCGCATCGCCCCGCAACCGGCAGCGGTCGCGCTGGAATTCCTCGATGGCGAGCGCGTCGCGCTGCAGCGCGACGGTGAGCACTGGACGGTGTCGCAGCGGCTGGAACGCTCGCGCCTGTACCGGCTGCGCATTGCCGGCGCCGCTGCGCAACCGATGCCGCCGTTGCACAGGCTGGATGCGGTGGCCGACCGCGCGCCGCAGGTGCGCGTGCTGGAACCCGAAACGACGCTGCAGTTGCGCGCCGACGGCCAGCGACAGTGGCGGCTGCTCTTCGAAGCCAGTGACGACCACGGTGTCGCCGCGCAGGCGCAGCTGCGGATCGTGCGTACCGAGGGCAGCGGCGAGAACCAGACCTTCCACGAGCACCTGCGCACACTGGCCGGGCAGGGGGAGCCACGGTTGCGACGCTTTACGGTCACGCTCGATATCGCGGAGTTCGGCCTGCAGCCGGGCGAAGACCTCGTCGCCCGGCTCGAGGTGCGCGACCAGCGCCAGCCGCAAGCGCAGACCGGTCGCAGCGCCAGCGTCATCCTGCGCTGGCCGCCGCCGGCGCCACCGGATGTCGCCGGGCTGGAAGGCCTCGCCCGACAGGTGCTGCCGGCGTACTTCCGCAGCCAGCGGCAGATCATCATCGATGCCGAGGCGCTGATCGCCGAACGTGCGCAGCTGGATGCAGCGCGCTTCGCCGAGCGTTCGGATTCGCTGGGTGTCGACCAGCGGCTGCTGCGGCTGCGCTATGGCCAGTTCCTCGGCGAGGAATCCGAGGGTGCGCCGCAACCGCCACCGGTGGCCGGTGAGGCACCCGCGCCACCGCCGCGCCCGGCGGTGTCGCCGGGCGGGATCTTCGCCGACGGCTCCGATGCGCTGCCCGAGGCCGGCGCGACTGCCGACGCGCACGGGCACGGGCATGCCCATACCGACGACGACGCCGCGTCGCCCGACACCCCGGCAGCCCACGACGACCACGACCACGCCGACGCCGCCCCCGATGACGGCGTGTTCGGCCGCGCCGGCGATGTGGTCGCCGCATTCGGCCACACCCATGACATTCCCGAGGCGGCGACCCTGCTCGATCCCAGAACCCGCGAAACCCTGCGTCGTGCGCTCAACGAGATGTGGCAGTCGGAACTGCACCTGCGGCAGGCCGAGCCGTCGGCGGCGTTGCCGTATGCCAACCGCGCACTGGAGCTGATCAAGCAGGTGCAGGAGGCCGACCGCATCTATCTGGCGCGGGTCGGTGCGCAGTTGCCGCCGATCGACGAGAGCCGGCGTCTCGGTGGTGATCGCGAGGGTCTGGCCTCGCGCGCGCTGCCGGCACTGGCAGGCCCCGCCGATGACGCACGGCTGCACGAAGCGTGGTGGGCGCTGGCCGATAACGCGGCCGATCCGCTGCCGCTGCTGGATGCGTTGCAGGCCTGGTCGGGCAGCGCGCCGCTCGACGATCCGCTGGCGCTGGTCGCCGCGATCGATGCCGTGCGCAACGATCCCGGATGCGACGACTGCCGCGACACCTTGCGCGGCCTGCTGTGGCATGCGATGCGTCGTCCCGCCGGCGGCATCGCGCCGCGCGCGGTCGACGACAGCGGTGCGCGTTACCTGCGTGCGTTGCGCGACGCAGCGGAGCCGGCGGAATGATGCTGTCGACGCCTTCGCTGGCGGTCACCGCCACCATCACCGCGGCGCTTGCGCTGCTGGCGGGCGTGCGCATCGTGCTCTGGCAGCGGCGTGCGCCGCCCGGCTCGCGTTCGCGTGGGTGGCGGCTGGCGCTGCTGTTGCTGGCGCAACCCGCGTGGGCGGTGCTGCTGGTCCTCGCCATCCATCCGCCGGCAGGCCTGCAGCCGGACGCCACGCTGACGGTGCTGACCGGCGGCCGTGCCGACGCGCCGGCGGTCCGGCCCGGCAGCGCTGTCGTCGCTCTGCCGGAAGCCGAGGCGGCCGCTGGGGTGCGCAGGGTGCCCGATCTCGCCACCGCGTTGCGTCTGCATCCGGACACCCGGGTGCTGCGGGTGTTCGGCGATGGCCTGGTCGCGCGCGACCTCGACGTGCCGCCCGTGGTCGCGGTGGAGTTCGATCCGCCACCGCCGGTGCGGGGCTTCGCCGACATCACCTGGCCGGGCTCGACGGTGGCCGGCGACGCCCTGCGGGTGAGTGGCCGCGTACATGGCGTGGTCGGCGGCGCGGTCGAGCTCGTCGATCCCGCGGGCGTGCGCGTGGACAGCACGGTCCTGGACGACAGTGGCCGTTTCGTCGTGCAGGCGCCGACGTTTGCGGCCGGTCCCGCACGCTTCCAGCTGCGCCTGCGCGACCCCGCCGATGTCCTCGTCGAGGAGGCGCCGCTGCACCTCTGGATCGACGCAGCGGCCGCGCCACGGCTGCGGATGCTGGCTGGCGCTGCGAATGCGGAAACACGTTTCCTGCGGCGCTGGGCGGTGGATGCCGGGCTGCCGCTGCAGATGCGGATCACGCTGGGTGCAGGCATGGCACTGGGCGCAGGCGGCGGCATCGATGCGGCGAGCCTCGCGCAGACCGATGTGCTGGTGGTGGATGCCCGCAGCTGGGCGGGTCTCGGCGCCGGCGGTCGCGCTTCGGTGCTGACTGCGGTGGAGTCCGGCATGGGGCTGGTGCTGCGCGCCGACGCGCCCGGTACGCCTGCCGGCCTGGCGGGTGCCGGCTTCCGCCTGTCGGGCGGGCAGGGCACCGTGCCGCTGCGGTTGCCGCTGGCTGGTGCCGGCGACGCCGAGGCCCTGCGTGCGCGTCTCGGGCCCGGCACCGCCGATGCGCCGTTCGATCTCGAGCAGGCGCAGGCAGCGGTGCCTGCGCTGCTGGCGCGGCAGTTGCAGGTCGAGGGCGCGCACGCGATTGCGCTCGGCGTCGCGGGCGAGGGCGGGCCATGGGCATGGTGGCGCCCGCACGGGCAGGGCCGGGTGCTGGTGTGGACGCTGCAGGACAGCTACCGGCTGGTGCTCGCGGGCCGTGCGGACCTGCACGGTGCGCTGTGGAGCGAGGCGGTGGCGACGGTCGCGCGCGCGCAGGCGATGCCGGCAGTGCGCATCGATGCACCGGCATTCGCCGACCAGCGGGTGCGGATCTGTGGTGCCGGTGCGCAGGCGCGGGTGCTCGCGCCGAATGGCGGCGCCTCGCGGCTGTGGCCCCGGGCCGTGGGCGGCGACAGCTGCGCCGGCTACTGGCCGCGCCAGCCGGGCTGGCATCGCGTACTGGAGGGCGACACCGTGCGCACGGCGTTCCATGTCCATCCCGTGGATGCCTGGCCGGCACTGCGTGCGGCGCGACGGGCCACTGCCACCCTGGACCTGGTCAGCCACTGCGAAGGCGGCTGCGCGGGCACGCCCGTGGCGCAACCGGCGCAGCCCGTGCCGGGCCCGGCATGGCCGTGGTGGCTCGCCTGGCTGGCGGTCTCCGCATCGCTGTGGTGGTTCGAACGCAGCCGTCACGGACGCCGGCATGACGACGGCGGCGGCCCACCAGCCCGGGGCGCGCCGTAGACTCCCGGCATCCCATCCCCGGTACGCCCTCATGCATTACGCAGGCAGCTGTCATTGCGGACGCATCGCCTATTCGCTCGACGCCGGCGAAGGCCTCGGCGAGGTCTATGACTGCAACTGTTCGATGTGCCGCCGGCGCGGCGGCCTGCTGGCGTTCTTTCCGCGCGAGGCGCTGGAGCTGACGACCGACTCCGGCGACCTCGGCACCTACCGTTTCAACAGGCGGCAGCTGCAGCATCACTTCTGCGCCACCTGCGGGATTGCGCCCTTCAGCGAGGGCACCGACCCGCAGGGCAATGCCACGGTCGCGGTCAACGTGCGCTGCCTGGACGGGGTCGACCCGGGCGCGCTCACTGTCGTGCAGGTCAACGGCGCGGAGTTCTGACCTCCGCGCCGCGGCGCATCAGCGGGTGTCTTCCTCGTCGTCCTCGAACTCGACGATCGCGCCCATCTGGTAGGCCAGCTCGGTCACCGCCTCGCGCACCTTGCGGGCGGTGGAATCGTTGGGCGCGTCGATCTCGATCTCGTGCATGTTCGGCCCGCGTTCCTCGGCAAGGCCGGCGGAACTGGAGTCGTCGTCATCCATGTGCGGCATGAGGTCTGCGATCTCCTCGACGTGTTCGATACCGTCCAGGCTCTGCAGCAGGTTCATGATGCCGCGGACGGTATCGTCCTCGCCGGTGATGCGGATGCGGAGCATGGGCATGGACGACAACTCTCTCGTTCGGGATGGATCGGCAGGCTAGGCACGCATCCGGGAAGGCGGCGTGAGGGGATTGCAGGCCTGCGGCTCAACCCTCCGGCGGCGTGCGCACCGGCACCGGCACGTTGCACAGATCGATGTGCCCGGCCGGATGCAGGTACCACGTGTCGCGGCGGTTGCGGCGCGATTCCACCACCGCATCGAACAACGGCGTATCCGTGCGCAGCACCTCGAGCGCGGTGCGTTCGGACTCCGGCACGTTCGACGCGAGGCGGATCGAGCGGATCGGCGTCGCCTGCGACGGCTCCTCGTAGAAGCCCAGCGGTCCACTGCCGCGCGGCAGCGCACTCAGCAGTTCCATGCCCTGCAGCACCCGGCCCACCTGGGTGATGTTGCGGTCGAGCTGGCGCGGGGCCTGGCCGATCACCACGTACAGCTCGGTGCCGTTGCTTGAATCCGCAGCCGCGCCGCGGCCTGCGCCCAGCACGCCGTAGCAGTGCGCCATCCACGCCAGCCCCGCGGCCGGATCGCGCGCCGCCGGCATGCCGTCGACAAAGCCGGCTTCCGGCGCCCAGCCGTCCGGATCGGGCAGGCGGTGGAAGGCGAGCCCGTCGGCAGGACGTTCGAACTCCGCCGGAAGCGTGGCACGCGCATCACCCAGCGGCGGACCCGCGGCCTCGTCCTCGACATTCGCCCCGAACTGCACCACGAAGTTGTCGTGCGAGCGGTAGATGGTCTGCCCGTCCCAGAAGCGCTGGCGGGCCAGCGTGAGGATGTTGGCAACATGCTCGGGCGCGAAACGTGGCGCCAGCTCCACGACCACGCGGCCGGCCTCGAGATCGATATAGAGCAGGTCGCCCGGATCGGGCGTGCGCCAGTCCGACGCCTGCGAGGCATCGAGCAGGGCCTGCGTGGTCGGCGGCGGCGGCGGGTCCGCCGCGAAGGCGGGTGCGAGCACCAGGGCGGCGCACAGCATGGACAGGCGCAGGACAGGTCGCGGCATCTTCGGAATCCCCTGGAACGGTGACCGTCGATTCTCGCCGCAACCGCGCCCGAGCGCGCGCCCCGTACTTCCGGCACATCCACTAGTGCGAAGTTGCCAATAGCATGCATCTCGACATAGCGAAGCCCCGTGCCATGACCAGCTACGAATCCGCCATCGACCTGCAGCTGCGCAAGTTCCAGAAGGAACTGAGCGCGGGCACGGTGTCGCTGGTGCTGCTGGCGGTACTGGCCACGGCGCCGGCGCCGATGTACGGCTACCAGATCGCCAAGCAGCTCGAAGGCGTGGATGGCGGGGCGCTGGCCGGCAAGCAGAGCGCGCTGTACCCGGTGCTGCGCAACCTCGAGGCGGCGGGGTTGCTGGCCAGCCATGTCGAGCCTTCGGTGTCGGGCCCGCCGCGTCGCTACTACCGCATCACCACCGCCGGGCGCGGGGTGCTGGGCCGCTGGATCGAGGCCTGGACCGCCACCCGCGATTCCGTCGATTCCGTCCTCAAGGGAGTGCCCGAATGAACGCCAACCGGTTGCCGACGACGATCCCCGAATACCTCGAGCATCTCCGGCGCTCGCTGGCCGGGGCCGATCCCGCGCTGATCCAGGACGCGCTGTACGACGCCGAGGAATACCTGCGTTCCGAGCTTGCCGAGAATCCCGGTCGCAGCGAGGCCGAGGTGATCGCCGCCGTGGCCTCGAGCTACGGGGCGCCGGAGGAGGTCGCCGACATCTATCGCGACACCGAGGTCACCGTGCAGACCGCGCTGCGCGCACCGCCGCCGAAGTCCCGCGATTCGCTCCTCGGCCGGTTCTTCGGCGTTGCCGCCGATCCGCGCGCCTATGCATCGCTGTTCTACATGGTGCTGGCGCTGGCGACGGGCATCTTCTACTTCACCTGGGTGGTGACCGGGCTGTCGCTTTCCGCAGGCCTGGCGATCCTGATCATCGGCATCCCGTTCGTCATCCTGTTCTTCGGTTCGGTGCGGATCCTGTCGCTGGTGGAAGGCCGCATCGTCGAGGTGATGCTCGGCGAGCGCATGCCGCGGCGGCCGCTGTACAACGCACGCGGGCGCAGCATCCTGCAGCGCATCGGCGACATGTTCACCGACCCGCGCAGCTGGAGCACGCTGCTGTACATGCTGCTGATGCTGCCGCTGGGCGTCATCTACTTCACCATCGCGGTGACGCTGGGCAGCCTGTCGCTGACGATGCTGCTGTCGCCACTGGCCCTGCTGCCGGGCGTCGACTATGCAGTGTGGTTCTGGGGTGTCGATCTCGTCGAGGACGCCGCCTGGCTGCTGCCGCTGGTAGCGCTCGTCGGCGCACTGCTGCTGTTCGTCACCCTGCACCTGGCCCGCGCGATCGGCCGCATGCACGGCCTGCTGGCCAAGCACCTGCTGGTCAGGACCGCGCAGTACGCATGAGCAAGCGTCGTCTCCGCCCTTCTCCCGCTCGCGGGAGAAGGTGGCGCGTAGCGCCGGATGAGGGCGTCTTCGAGCCGCTGCACGCGCCTTCTGCCCGCACCGCGACCCTCTCCCCGTGAACCGGAGAGGGACTCATGCAGGCCGGTGACTGCAGCGCCGTCAGGTCGCGCCGGAGCGGGATGAATGCGCCGCCGGTGTCGTCGACGCAACCCGTTTGCCCGCGTAGCGCGCAATGAAGTCACGCACCTGCGGATAGACGCGGGTGCGCCAGCGGCGGCCGCTGAAGATCCCGTAATGGCCGGCGCCGTCGACGGTGATGTGTGCCCGATGCGCTTGCGGCACGCCGGTGCACAGCGTGTGCGCGGCGCGCGTCTGGCCGAGGCCGGAGATGTCGTCGAGCTCGCCCTCGATGGTCAGGATGGCGGTATCGCCGATCGCCGCCGGCGTCACCCGTTCGCCGCCCACGTCCCACTCCCCGCGCGGCAGCAGGTGCTGCTGGAACACGATGCGCACGGTGTCCAGGTAGTACTCGGCCGGCATGTCGAGCACCGCGTTGTATTCGTCGTAGAAGCGGCGGTGCGACTGCGCGTCGTCGAGGTCGCCCTTGACGAGGTTGCGGTAGAAATCCCAGTGCGACATGAAATGCCGTTCCGGGTTCATCGCCATGAAGCCGGAATGCTGCAGGAAGCCCGGGTAGACACGCCGGCCGCGGCCGGGATAGTTGGCCGGCACCTGGTGGATGAGGTTGTTCTCGAACCACCACAGCGGGCGCTGGGTGGCGAGGTTGTTGACCGAGGTCGGGGATTCGCGCGCATCGATCGGCCCGCCCATCAGCACCAGCGAGCGCGGCGTGGTTTCGCCGCGCGCGGCCATCAGCGACACCGCGGCAAGCACCGGCACCGTCGGCTGGCAGACGCTGATCACGTGCAGGTCGTCGGCGCCGATCAGGCGGATGAAGTCCTCGATATAGGCGACATAGTCGTCCAGCGTGAACGCACCTTCCTCGCCCGGCACCATGCGCGCGTCAACCCAGTCGGTGATATAGACCTTGTGGTCGCGCAGCAGGGTGCGCACGGTGTCGCGCAGCAGGGTGGCGTGGTGACCGGACAGCGGTGCCACCACCAGCACCGGCGGTTGGCCCTTCATCTCGCCGATGGCACCGGCGTCGTCGCTGAAACGCTTGAAGCGCAGCAGCCGGCAGAACGGCTTGTGCGCTACCTCGCGTTCGACCACCGGATACACGCTGCCGTCGACCTCGACCGAGTGGATGCCGAACTCCGGCTTCTCGTAGTCCTTGGCAACGCGATGGAACAGCTCGCTGGCCGCCGATACCTGGTCGGCGCCCGGAAGCATCGCCAGCAGGCTGCCGGGTGCGGAAAAGGCCCGCGCATTGGCTTCCGCCCAGTAGGCATGCGGTGCCAGGAAGGCGCGGCCGAATTCGTGGAGCTGGTAAAGAAACATGGGCGGATCGCGCCTCGCAGGCGTCAGGATGCTGCGTCGCAGCATATCGGATGTACCTGCATTGCGCCTGTCCGGGGCTCAGTCGATGACTTCGAGCGCCGTGGCGCTGTCGGCGAGCGCCGGTGACAGCCAGCAATGCGAGCCCAGCGGGCGGAACCCGGCGGCCATGAAACGCCCGCGGTAGAAGCCGGCTGGCCGGCGCAGGTAGCCGTCATCGTCACCTTCGGCGTCGTCCTCCCGCGTGAACGTCTCCAGGAAGGCGATCCCGCCGCAGAGTTCCGCCACGCCACCCAGCCCGCGATCGATCTCGCGCGCCGGCAGGTAATGCAGCACGTCGCTGCACACCACCAGGTCGGCGGGCGGGCAGGGGCGCAGGTATTCGAAGTCGGCGAAGCGCGCCAGGTGCAGGTTGCGCCGGGCGCCGTAGCGTTCGACCGCATAGCTGCTGCTGTCGAAGCCGATGTAGCGCAGTTTCGGCCGCAACTTCAGCAATGGTGCGCGCCATGCGCCTTCGCCGCAGCCGATGTCGAGCACGCTGCGCAGCGGGCGTTCCAGGTGGTATTCGGCAGTGGCCACGGCGAGCGCCACCTTGCGCATCAGGCGTTGCGTGCCGCCGATGCCGCCATTGCGGTACCAGCGGTCGAAGTCGGCACGGTCGTATGTCTTGTCCATGCCGGTACGATACCGGCACCGGGCACGGGCCCGAACGTCGTCGTAAAGGACACCGCGCATGCAAGCCTATTTCTGGGTCAAGACCTTCCACATCGTGTTCGTGGTTGCCTTCATGGCGGCGGCGTTCTACCTGCCGCGCATCCTCGTCAACATTGCCGAGGCAGGTGCCGAATCCGCAGTGCGCGATCGCCTGGTGCTGATGGGCCGGCGGCTGTACCGCTTCGGCCATTCCATGTTCGGCTTCGCGTTCGTGCTGGGGCTGGTGCTGTGGTTGGGCTACCGCATGTTCGACGGTTTCCCGACGATGGTCGGGCCGGGCACCGGCTGGCTGCACGCCAAGTTGCTGCTGGTGGTGCTGCTGATGGTGCACTTCGTCATTGCCGGGCGCTGGCTCAAGGGCGCCGGGGCGGGGCGTGCCGTGCCGTCGTCGCGCGCGCTGCGCTGGTTCAACGAACTGCCGGTGCTGGGGTTGATCGTGGTGGTCTGGCTGGTGCTGGCCAAGCCGTTCTGACGCCACGTCCGGCCGGAAATGAAAAACCCCTGCGGGTGCAGGGGTTTCCGGTTGAAGCCGGGTGCGGATCAGTCCGTCGCGTGGGAGATCCCGGTCGCCCGTCGCTGCGTGCCGAGCGGTGCGCGCTCCCGCTTCATTCCGGGACGAAGCGCGTGGCGGTTGCGGCGCAGCAGCCACACCATCGCCAGGATGACTGCCGCGGGGATCGCGACCAGCAACAGCAGAACGAGCCCATTCCAGGGGTCGAAACCTCCCATACCCAACTCCTCCCTCGTCTCGGGCCGTCAGCGAGCGGCGGGAGCGCCGGTCTGTCCGTGACGGGTCCACCCGTCCGATCCTAACCGGCTCGCGCCACGCGTGTTGTTGCACTGCCGCGAAGCGCGCCCGCTACTGCATGAACCAGCCGTGGCTCACGGTGATGCTCTGGCCGGTCAGTGCGTTGGTCTCGAACGCGGCGAGCATCAGTGCCACATTGGCGACGTCGTCGACGGTGGTGAACTCGCCATCCACGGTGTCCTTGAGCATGATGTTCTTCACCACTTCGTCCTCGCTGATGCCGAACTCGCGCGCCTGTTCGGGGATCTGCTTCTCCACCAGCGGGGTGCGCACGAAGCCGGGGCAGATGACATTGGCGCGCACGCCGTATTCGGCGCCTTCCTTCGCCACCGTGCGTGCCAGCCCGAGCAGCCCGTGCTTGGCGGTGACGTAGGGTGCCTTGAGCTTCGACGCCAGGTGCGAGTGCACCGAGCCCATGTAGATGATCGCGCCGCCGTCGCGGCGCTTCTCCATGTCGCGCAGGCATTCGCGGGTGGTGAGGAAGGATCCGTCGAGGTGGATCGCCAGCAGCTTCTTCCAGTCGGCGTAGCTGAAGTCGGTGATCCGGTTGACGATCTGGATGCCGGCATTGGCGACCAGCACGTCGACCCTGCCCCAGGCATCGACCACGCAGGCGATGCCGTCGACGACCTGCTGTTCATCGGTGACGTCCATCGCCACCGCCATCGCGTGGCCGCCGTCCGCGCGGATGCGAGCAGCGGCCGCTTCGGCACTGTCGTAGCGCAGATCGGCGATGGCGACCCTGCCGCCCGCCTGCGCATACACCTCGGCAATGCGCAGGCCTATGCCGCTGGCGGCGCCGGTGACCACGCAGACCTTGCCGTCGAGTCGGTTCATCGCATTCGCTCCTCACAGGTATGTGGCGAGGATAGCGAAGCGGCGTCCGGGGGCCTGTCGTACCAAAGGGCAGGACCTGGGGCCGCAGCCGGCCTCGCGAAGCGGCGGACCCGGCCGTCACTCCCGCGAAGGCGGGAGTCCGGGGATCGGCAGCCCGGCACCATCGTCAATGGATTTCCGCCGAGGGGAATGCCGGTTCACGGCCGATGCGTCACCCGCTCAATCCAGCCGCGCGCGCGGCCCGAACCCGAAGTCCGCCGGATCCGGCAGTACCACCGGCACGCCGTCGTCCGTGCACAGGCCCTGCGCGCACAGCCGCTCGCGCAGGCGCGGGGTGGCCTGCACCATGAAGTGGAACAGCACGTGCTGTTCGACGTTGCCACGCACCGCCTGCGCACCCGGGCCGCGGGCCCAGATGCCGACGTCCTCACCGCCGTGGGTCTCGCTCGACAACGGCAGCGTGGCTTCCTGCATGTAATCCGGATGCGTGGTGTCCACGTCGCTCAGGTCCGGGCGGCCATGCGCGGCCTCGAAGCCGCTGCCGACATGGAAGAAGGTCTTCGGACCTTCGGCCTGCGCACCGCTGGCGCCGGTATAGCCGGGGCCGTTGGCATAACCCAGCGTGGTGTAGGGCAGGCCCAGTGCGTCGCGGGCGTAGCCGGTGGTCGCGTCCTCGCCGCTGCTGCCGACCACCTTGCCCAGGATCGGATTGCCGCGTGCCGGGTAGCCGGCAAAGGTGAGGGTATGGGCGTGGTCGGCGGTGACCAGGATCAGCGTGTCCGCTGCGTCGGTCGCATCCACGGCTGCCTGCACCGCAGCCGCCAGCGCGATGGTGTCGGTCAGCGCGCGGTGCGCATTGCCGTAGTGGTGGGCATGGTCGATGCGGCCACCTTCCACCAGCAGGAAGTAGCCGTCGCCGGCGTCGCGCAGGCGGTCGATGGCTTCCGAGGTCAGTTCGGCCAGACTGGGCTCGCCGGTATCCCCCGCGCGGTCGTGTTCGAAGTGCAGGTGGTCGTATTCGAACAGCCCCAGCACCGGGGTGCGCCCGCGCGCGGCCTCGAGTTGCTCCCGGTTCCAGACATAGGCGCCATCGGGGTTCCGGGCCTGCCAGTCGGCGATCAGGTCGCGGCCGTCCAGGCGCAGGCCGACCTTGTCGTCCCACTCGGGATCACGCTGGCCTGCGGGCATGAAATAGCGGCGGCCGCCGCCGAACACCACGTCCGGCCCGCGCCCCGGCATTTCCACCAGCTGGCGGGCGAGGTCCGTACAGCCGGTATCGATCGCATCCTGCGGCAGGTGTACGTCGCCTTCCCAGTTGCGGTCGGGCGAATGGCCATAGGTCGCCGCCGGCGTGGCGTGGGTGATGCGGGTGGTGGTGACGATGCCGGTGGCCATGCCGGCGCTCTCGGCGAGGTCGCGGATCGACAGCAGCGCATTGCCTGCAAGGTCGCTGCAGTCGCCACGCGCACGCGCCTGGCCGACGCCGATGACACCGGCGCGGGTCTTGGCGCCGGTGGCCATCGCGGTCATGGTGCCGGCGGAATCGGGCGTCTGCATGTCGGTGTTGTAGGTACGCGCGAATGCGGTGTGCGGGAATGCCTCCCAGCTCAGCAGCCGCTCCTCGCCGGAGCCGCCCTCACGCTGCCCGGCCAGGATGCGCGCCGCGGCGACGGTGGTCAGGCTCATGCCGTCGCCTACGAACAGGATCACGTTGCGCGCGCGGCCCTCCATCGCGCCGCGTTGCGCGGCCGCGGCGGCGCCACTGCGGAACCACCAGGCGGCGGTTTCGCCGTCCGGGCGGTCGATCGCCGGGACCGTCACCGGTGCAATCGGCGTCTCCGGATGGGGCGCACGCTGCGGAGCGGCGCAGGCGGCCAGCAGGGCCGCCACGCAGAACAGGGAAAGCTTGTGCATTGGCTGAAAATGGAACGTCGACGCGGGGAAGCCGCCCATTATGCCGCCGGTAGTGTTCTTCAGTGTTGCAGCCAGACGACTGCATCATGGCAATCGCTCCGGTATCGTCGCCCCCTTGTCTGCTGTCGGGCCCGGTGCCCGGGATGCCCCGAATGTTGGACTGGTGGTTCCGTATCGCGTTCTGGAAGCGGGTGGCGGGCGGCTTCGTGCTCGGCGCCCTGGCCGGCTGGCTGCTCGGCCCCGCCGCCGAGACCTGGCTGCAGCCGCTGGGCACGCTGTACGTCAACCTGATCCGCATGATCGCGGTGCCGCTGGTGTTCTTCGCGGTGATGAATGCCGTGTCCGCCCTGCACGGGCAGCAGTCGATGGCGACCCTGGGCGGACGCACCTTCGGCTGGTTCGCGGTGACCGCGACGATCGCGGTCGGCGTTGCGCTGGGCGCGGCCTTCCTGTTCAACCCCGGTGTCGGGGTGACGCTGACCGCGCCGGTCGACTACCAGCCGCGCGATGTCCCCACGCCGGTGCAGGTGCTGCTCGACATCGTGCCGACCAACCCGTTCGCGGCGCTGGCGGAAGGGCGCATCCTGCAGGTGATCTTCTTCGCCGGCCTGGTCGGTTTCGCCCTGGTGAAGCTGGGCGACCGCACCGAAGGCCTGCGCCGCCTGGTCGGGCAGGCCAGTGACGTGATGATCCAGGTCACCCGCTTCGTGCTCGAGATCACCCCGATCGGCACCTTCGGCCTGATCGCGGGTCTGGTCGGCACCTACGGCTTCGAGCGCCTGCTGCCGCTGGGCAACTTCGTCATCGCGCTGTACGTGGCCTGCGCCTTCCACATCGTGGTGGTGTACGGCGGCCTGCTGCTGACCCACGGGCTCAACCCGCTGAAGTTCTTCCGCGGGGCCGGGCCGGCGATGCAGGTGGCATTCGTCAGTTCGTCGAGCTTCGCGGCGATGCCGGCGGCCATCCGTTCGGTCACCCATGGCCTCGGCGTGAACCGCGACTACGCCGCGTTCGCGGTGCCGCTGGGCGCCAGCATCAAGATGGATGGCTGCGGCGCGATCTACCCGACGCTGGCGGCGATCTTCGCCGCGCAGTACTACGGCATCGAACTCAGCTTCGCCCAGTACGTGGCGATCCTGCTGGCCTCGGTGCTGGGCAGTTTCGGCACCGCCGGCGTCCCCGGCACCGCGGTGGTGATGGCGACCGTGGTGCTCAGTGCGGCCGGTTTGCCGCTGGAGGTGCTCGGCATCCTGCTCGCGATCGACCGCATCCTCGACATGATGCGCACGATGACCAACGTCACCGGGCAGATGCTGGTGCCGGTGCTGGTCGCGCGCGAGACCGGCCTGCTCGATCGCGAGGTCTACGAGCGTGCCGGCAGCAACCTCGGTATCGGCGGCGAGGACGCCGACGCGCCGGCCGTCCCCGTCGAGCGCAAGGGCTGACGGCTGCCGGATTCCGGCCACCGCAGGCCCCGCGCTATAGTCGGCGCTCGGGCCCTGGGGAGGGCCAGGGAGACGACGTATGCGTTGCAGAACAGTCCTGGGCGGCGCGCTCGCGCTGCTGGCATGGCTGGCGATCCCGGCTGCCGCACAGCAGCCTGACCGCTGGACGATGCCGATCCGCACCCACACCCTCGACAACGGGCTGACCGTGGTCGTGTCCGAGGACCGCAGCTCGCCGACCGTCGGCGTGAGCGTGGTCTACCACGTCGGCATGCGGCTGGAGCCGGAAAACCGCACCGGCTTCGCCCACCTGTTCGAGCACCTGATGTTCCAGGGCACGCCGGTTGCTCCCAAAGGAACCTTCGACCGCGTGATCCAGGGCGGCGGCGGCATGCTCAACGGCTCGACGCGTCCGGATTACACCAACTACATCGAGACCGCACCGGTGTCGGCGTTGAAGCCGATCCTGTGGCTGGAAGCGGACCGCATGAAGACGCTGGACTTCTCCCCGGCGAACCTGAAGAACCAGCAGGACGTGGTCAAGGAGGAGATCCGCGTCAACGTGCAGAACCAGCCCTACGGCCTGTTCTTCGTGTTCGACATGAACCGCCTGGCGTTCTCGAACTGGGCCAATGCCCACGACGGCTACGGCAGCTTCAAGGATCTCGAGGGCGCCACGCTGGCCGATGTCGAGGGCTTCCATCGCGACTACTACGGGCCCAACAACGCGGTCATCGGCATCGTCGGCGATGTGTCCGCCGACGAGGCGTTCGCGCTGGTGGAGGAGTATTTCGGTGGCATCCCGGCGCGGCCCACGCCCGACCGCCCGGACGTCTCCGAGCCGCTCAATACCGAAAGCCGGCGCGAGGCGCAGGCCGATGCGCTGGCGCAGGTGCCGGCGCTTGCGGTCGGCTGGAAGATGCCCGGGCGCGGCAGTGCCGACCATGCACCGATGGCGGTGCTGTCGCAGCTGCTGGCGGGCGGCGACGCCTCGCGGCTCTACCAGGGTCTGGTGAAGGGCCGCGAGCAGCTGATCAACCTCGACGGCGGCATGGGCTGGCCGCTGGGCCATGCCTGGGACTACGACGGTCCCACCCTGATGACGCTGTTCGCGCTGTACAAGCCGAACGTGGATCCGGACGCGGTGCTGGCGGCGATCGACGAGGAGATCGCGCGCATCGTTGCCGAGGGCGTGCCGGAAGAGACGCTGGCCGCCGCCAAGACCAAGATGCTGGCCGACTACGTCAATGCGCTGGAGCCCTTCATCTCGCGCGCCGACGAGCTGGCCAAGGCGCAGCTGCTGTGGGGCGATGCGCAGACCCTCAACCGGGTGCCGGAATGGGTGCAGGCGGTGACCGTGGCTGAGGTGCAGCGCGTGGCACGCACCTATCTCACCGAAGGCAACCGCACCGTCATCGACCGCGTGCCGGCCGCGATGGCGCCCGCACGCGGCATCGCCGCGCCGGCAGCGTCCGCGCCCGCCGCCGCCCCGACGCAGGACTGAGGACACCGCCATGGCTATCCACAACCGTTCCGCCCGTGGCGCCATCCTGCGCCCGCTCGCCCTTGCCCTCGGCGCCTGCCTGTTCGCCGGCATGGCCCACGCACAGCAGCCTGGCACGGCTCCGGTGGCCGCGCCGCCGACAGAACTGCCCGCCGGGCTGCCCGATTACGACGCCGACCGCGCACTGCCCGAGCTCGGCCTGATCGAGCATCGCCTCGACAACGGCCTGACCGTCTGGGTGCTGCCGCGCCAGGGCGGGCTGCCCAAGGTCAACTACGTGCTCGCCGTGCGCGGCGGCCTCGCCAGCGACCCGAAAGGGTTGCCCGGCATGTCCAACCTGCTGGCAGGGCTGCTGCAGGAAGGCACCGCCACCCGCAGCTCGGTGCAGATCGCCGAGGAGCTGCAGCGGCTGGGCGCCTCGATGGGCGCCAGCGCCAGCAGCGACGGACTGCTGGTCATGGCGTCGGGCCTGTCCTCGTCGGCGCAGCCGCTGGCGGACCTGTTCGCCGACGTGGTGCGCAATCCGGCGTTCCCGGCCAACGAGGTGCAGCTGGCGAAGACCAATGCGCTGCAGTCACTGAAAGCGATGGAAGCCCAGCCCGGCTACCAGGCCAACCGCGCGATGGGCCGGTTGCTGTTCGGCGACCATCCCTACGGCAATACGCTGCCGACCGAAGCCGGCATCACCGCGACCGACGTCACAGGCCTGCAGGCGGCGCACACGGCGCGATTCCGTCCGGACCAGGCGCTGCTGGTGATCGCCGGTCCGGTCGATGGCGACCAGGCGCTGGCGCTGGCGCGCAGCGCGTTCGGCGACTGGCGCGGCGAGGGCGAGGGGGTCGCCGCCGTGCCCGCGCCTGACTACCCGACACAGGCGCAGTTCGTGCTGATCCCGCGGGCGGGCAGCGTGCAGTCGGCGGTGCGCATCGGCCGCCCCGCCTTCGATGCCGACGACGACCGTGCGATCCCTGCAGCGCTGGCCAACACCATCCTCGGTGGCGGCTTCGACAGCCGGCTGATGCGCAACCTGCGCGAGGACAAGGGCTACACCTACGGCGCCGGCAGCAGTTTCGGCCTGCGCGCGCAGGGTGGCGCGTTCCAGGCCCAGGCCGACGTGCGCAATGAAGTGACCGGTGCCGCCATCGGCGAATTCCTCAAGGAGTTCGAGGCGATGCGTACGTCCGCGGTGCAGGCCGACGAGCTGCAGCGTGCCAAGCGCTACACCGCCGGCACCTATCTGTTCCAGAACCAGCTGCAGGGCGCAGTGGCTTCGGCGCTGGCGTCGAACTGGGTGCTCGGCCGCCCTGCCGACTACCTGAGCAGCTATGTCGACCGCACCAGCCGGGTGACCGCCGCGCAGGTGCAGGCGGTCGCGCGCGAGTTCTTCGATCCGGCGCGGCAGAGCATCGTCGTCGTCGGCGATGCCGGTGTCGCCGACCAGCTCGCGCCGTACGGCGACTTCAGCGCCGATTGACGGCGGTGCCATGCCGGCGGCGGGACACCGTCGCCGGCATCGCGGGATTCAGCCCGGCTGCGCCGCCATCTCCGCCGGGCGTCGCGCCGCCCACCCGGCGAAGGCCGCCGCGGTGAAGAACATCAGCAGGCTGTAGACCGCTGCGGGCACCGACATCGTCGCGTTGCCGAGCACGTTGAGCGCGATGAAGATCGCGAGCGTGCCGTTGTGGATGCCGATTTCCATCGCGATGGCGATGGCCTGCCGCCGTGGCAGCTTCAGGCCGACCGGCGCGGCATAACCGATGCCCATGCTGGCGAGGTTGAACAGCAGGCAGGCCAGGCCGACCGCGGCGAACCAGGTGAGCAGGGTCTCCCAGGCCTGCGCCACGGCGGCGACGATCAGCAGCACCAGCACCAGCACCGAGAGCACGCGGATGGGCTTCTCCATGCGCGCGGCGAACGCCGGCGCGAGTGCGCGCACGGTCATGCCGATCGCCACCGGCAGGATGATGATCGCCGCCACCTCGATGATCTTCTGCACCGGCGGCGGCACGTACTGGCCTTCGCCGAGGAAGAACCGCAACGAGAGGTCCAGGATCACCGGCAGCGTGACCAGGCACAGCACGCTGTTGATGGCGGTCAGGGTGATGTTGAGCGCGACATCACCACGGGCGAGATGGCTGTAGATGTTCGCGGTGGCGCCGCCGGGTGAGGCCGCCAGCAGCATCAGGCCCACCGCGAGTTCCGGCGGCAGGCGGAACAGCAGGGCCAGGCCCAGCGCGACCCAGGGCAGCACGCCGGTCTGCAGCAGCAGTCCGGTGATCACCGCCCGCGGGTAGCGCGCCACGCGGCGGAAGTCGTCGATGGTGAGCCCGAGGCCGAGGCCGAGCATGATCACGCCCAGCGCGAGTGGCAGCAGCAGCGTGGTGATCAGCGTGGATTGCATGTGGTTCCCCTCCCGGGAACGGTGAAGTGCTGTGGCGATCAGCGCCGCGGGTGAACAGGCCGGGTGCGGCGTGCCAGCAGGCCGCCCACCCAGGCCAGCGGCAATGGCAGCAACAGGCCGCCGGCGATCATCCAGGCCGGATGCGGCAGCGCCATCACGTTGAGGATCACGCCGCCAACGATGAGTGCACCCACCGCCAGCGCCGCCATGCTGGTCCGTGCCAGCGACAGGCGCGCCGCGACCCAGCCGCCCGCCAGCGCCGCCAGGCACCAGCCCAGCAGCACCAGTGCGAGCTTGGCCGGCGGCGCCTGTGCGACCAGCCGCGCGAGGTCCTCCTCGCCGGCGATGCGGGCGTCGAGTGGCAATGGAAACAGCCACGCACCCAGCGCTTCCATGGCCAGCATCAATGCGATGGCGACGACCAGGCCGGCCAGGATGGCGAGGACCGTGCGGATCATGGCGAGTTCTCCCCGGGCAGTCGGCGAGCATCGCTTCGCGCGCCGGGCCCGGGCAAGCCGCAGTGCAGCGTAGCGACGCGATCCAAAAAAAAGGCCGCCCGGAGGCGGCCTGTACGAGGAGATGCGCTGGTCAGACGCCGGCGACGCGCCGGGCCTGCATGAACTTGCCGGCCCAGTAGCCGGTATCGAGTTCGGACACGGTGACGTCACGGCCGCTGCGCGGTGCGTGCAGGAAGCGGCCCTCGCCGACGTAGATGCCGACGTGGTCGATGCGGCCGCCGCGGCGGCTGAAGAACACCAGGTCACCGGCGTCGAGCTGGTCGCGGTTGACCCGCTGGCCGGAGTTGGCCATGTCGCGCGAGACGCGCGGAAGCTCGATACCCAGTGCGGTGCTGAAGACGTAGCTCACCAGCCCGCTGCAGTCGAAGCCGCGCTCGGGCGAGGTGCCACCCCAACGGTACGGGGTCCCGAGCAGGGTCATCGCGCGCTGCAGCAGCACCTGCACGCCGCCGCGCGGCTGCGCCTTCGATTCCTGGCGCACCAGGTCGGCAGCGGCGATCAGCTGGTTGACGTCGGAGGCGAACAGCACCTCCGGGCCACCGGCGGGCAGCGGGTCGGCCAGCTGCTGGCTCACGGTGGCCACCATCGGCGACTGGTCCGCGGAGTCGCCTGCCAGGCCGGGCGCCGCAAGGGCAGGCAGAGCGAGGCCGGACAGCAGGCCGATGAGGATGAAAGAGGAAATCCGTCGGGCTCGACGGGGCGCGGTGGCGGCGGTTTGGCCTTGAAGCTGGGTTTTGGCTGTCGTCACGCGTCAAGTCAGGAATGTAGCGGTGGCGTGATGGTGCACGACGGGGCCGGGCGGTTTGTTAAGAGCCCGTCAATGAATGCGAGAGATTTCCTGAATGAATACGACTGGCGTCAAAGAATGCGACGTGCGCCTGAGTAATTGTCGCGCCAGTAATGGCCGTCGAGGTGATCGAGCCGGACGGTGCCGCCGCTGCTCGGCGCATGCACGAAACGGCCTTCGCCGACGTAGATGCCGACATGGGTCACGTTTCCGCGGCTGCCGAAGAACACCAGGTCGCCGGACGCCAGGCGGCCCGGTTCGATGCGCGGCCCCTGCACCCCCGCCAGTTCACGCGACGAGCGTGGCAGGCGCAGGTCCAGCATGTCGCGGTAGACGTAGTTCACCAGGCCGCTGCAGTCGAAGCCGCCCTCCGGTGTGTTGCCGCCGAACCGGTAGGGCGTGCCCACCAGGCTGATCGCGCGGATCACCACCGAGTTGGCGGCTGCGGGATCGGACGGGGCGACCAGCGCGTAATGGCGTGAGGGCGCGGGGGCGGAGGCGGGGCGGACATCGCGGCCCCCACAGCCCGCCAGCAGCGACAGGATCGAGGCCGCGGTAGCCCAGGCCAGCAGCGAACGGGGGGCGCGGGTTGGCGTGGCGCGGCGGAAGCCGGGATAATCGTCACTCATCGAGGCCGCATCTTGGCCGATCGGCGTGGCGATTTGAAGCCGCGGCGCCGTGTATCCCCGCCCTTCCATCCCACGCGGCACAGGCCGCGCCAGCAGGATCGCCCATGAAGATCGAGAAAGACCGTGTCGTCCGCTTCCATTACACCGTCGCCGAGGCCGGCCAGGAACCGGTGGAGAGCTCGCGCGACCGCGGCGAGCCGCTGGCGATCCTGTTCGGCCACGGCAACATCATTCCGGGCCTGGAGAAGGCCATGGACGGGCGCGAGACCGGCGACAGCTTCAAGGCCGACGTCAAGGCGGAAGATGCCTACGGCGAGCGTCGCGACGGGCTGACCCAGCGCGTGCCCAAGAAGCACTTCGGCAACCAGCGCCTGACCGCCGGCATGCAGGTGGTGCTCAACACCAACTTCGGCCCGCGCGCGGTCACCGTGCAGAAGGTCGGCATGAGCGTGGTCGATGTCGACCTCAACCACCCGATGGCCGGTAAGGACCTGCAGTTCGACATCGAGATCGTCGAAGTGCGCGAGGCTTCGGCCGAAGAGGTCGAGCACGGCCACGTGCACGGCGACGGTGGCCACCACCACTGAGGCGTCGCCGCCACGCAGCGTTTTCACGAAGGGCCCGCCAGTGCGGGCCCTTCGTATGTGCGGGTGGGCTTGCCGGCACCGCGGTGCTCCGGCAAGGTCGCCGCTCGGCCGGGGAGATCACATGACGCAATGGGCGCCAATCGACGAGCGCGCGCGGATCGGCGTGCTCGATGCGCTGCGCGCGCTGGCCCTGCTGGGCATCTTCGTGGTCAACCTGGAGACGTTCAACCGGCCGTGGGACACGCTGGCCGATGGCATGCGCGAGGGGCTGGCGGGTGCGGACGTGGCCGTGGCGTGGTGCATCCAGGTCCTGGTGACGGGCAAGGCCTGGCTGCTGTTCTCGCTGCTCTTCGGGATCGGCTTCGCGCTCGTGCAGCAGCGTGGGGTCTCTGGAGCGGTCTGGAAGCGCCGCACCTGGGGGCTGCTGGTGATCGGCCTGCTGCATGGGGTGCTGCTGTGGCCGGGCGACATCCTGCGCAC
The DNA here is from genome assembly GCF_021191595.1 of Alterluteimonas muca. NCBI lineage: Bacteria > Pseudomonadati > Pseudomonadota > Gammaproteobacteria > Lysobacterales > Lysobacteraceae > Alterluteimonas > Alterluteimonas muca. Next base: position 168,868 of record NZ_JAIWPS010000003.1, on the reverse strand, counting down.
CTATGCGCTGGCGGCGTTCCTGCTGCTTGCGTTGCGTGGGCTGCCGCCGCCCCGGCAGCGCGACCTCGGGCTGATGCTGTATCTCGGCATCTGGGCGATGTTCGCCGCGCTGATGGCGTTGGCCGGCGACATCGAGCTGCCAGCTGACGACGCTGCGGCCATCGCGGGCCGCGTGTACGCCGAGGGCGGGTGGGCCGCGGTGACGGTGCAGCGCGTGCGCGACCTGTCGACGATGCTCGGCTCCGACCTGATGTCGGTACCGGCGGCACTTGGCATGTTTCTGATCGGAGGGTGGCTGCTGCGCAGCGGGCGCATCCGTGATGCCGACGCCCACCTTCGCTGGCACCGGTTGACGGCAGGGGTCGCGCTGCCCGTGGGGCTGCTGGCGTCGGTGGCGATCGTTTCGACGGTCGGCCTCAACGTGACCCAGGCCGGCGGGTTCGGCCGCTGGATGCTGGCGCTTGCGCTGCTGCAGGTTGCCGCGCTGCCGACGGCGCTGGGCATGCTGTCGCTGGTGGTGCTGGCCTGGCGCAGGCCGCGCTGGCGCGGCGCGCTCGATCGGCTGGCGCCGGCCGGGCGGATGGCGCTCACGCACTACCTCATGCAGTCGCTGGTCGCCTCCACGCTGTTCTATGGCTACGGCCTCGGGCAGTTCGGCCAGTGGGGCCCGGCGATGCTGCTGGCGCTGGCGGTCGTGGTGTTCGCGCTGCAGGTGCTGGCGAGCCACTGGTGGCTTGCGCGATTCCGTTTCGGGCCGGTCGAGTGGCTATGGCGCTGGTGGACCTATGGCCATCGTCCGCCGCTGCGGCGCATGCCGGTCGACGCGTAGACTTGTGCGATGGAACGAAGCGACGACGTACTGATCGTGGGCGGTGGCGTGGTGGGCCTTGCCTGCGCGCTGTCACTGCTGGAAGCCGGCCGCGGCGTGCGCATCCTGGAGGCCGGCAGCGTCGGCTGCGGCAGCTCGCACGGCAACTGCGGCACCATCACCCCCAGCCACGCCGCGCCGCTGGCGGCCCCGGGCGCGGTGGGCAAGGCGCTGGGGTGGATGTTCACGCCGGACGCGCCGTTCTACGTGAAGCCGCGGCTCGACCCGGTGCTGTGGCGCTGGATGCTGGGCTTCGCCTGGCGCTGCAATCCCAACGACTGGCGCCGCGCCATGGCCGCACGTGCCGGCATGCTGCAGGCATCGCGGCAGGCACTCGAGGAGTGGATGTCGCGGTTCGGCCTGGACTGCGAGTTCGAGGCCTCGGGTGTCGACTACGTCTACCGCAGCGAGCGCGACCTGCTGGCCTTCGAGCACGAGGCCGGCGACCTGCGTGCGCTCGGTATCGACGTCGACATCATCGACGGGCCGACCTACCTGCGCGGCGAACCGGCCTTGCGCGACGGCGTGGCCGGGGTGGTGCGCTTCCCCGGCGATGCGCGCCTGCGCCCGGACCGCTACGTCGCGGAACTGGCGCGCGTGGTGCGCGCTGCTGGTGGCGTCATCGAGGAGAACTGCGCGGTGCAGGCGATCAACCCGGATGCCAGTGGCGTCGCCGTCAGCACCCCGCGCGGCAGCTTCCACGGGCAGGACGTCGTGCTCGCCGCCGGCTCGTGGTCGCCCGCGGTCGGCCGCTCGCTGGGGCTGCGGATCCCGGTGCAGCCCGGCAAGGGTTATTCGATCACCTACACCCGACCTGCGCTGGCGCCGCGACGGCCGATCGTGCTCAAGGAACGCAGCGTCTGCGTGACCGTGTGGGACAGCGGCTATCGCCTCGGCAGCACCATGGAATTCTCCGGCTACGACACCAGCCTCAACCGTCGCCGGCTGGATGCGCTCGAACGCGGCGCGGCCGAATACATGCACGAACCGGTCGGCCCGCAGAAGCTGGAGGAGTGGTATGGCTGGCGTCCGCTGTCGATCGACGACATGCCGCTGATCGGGCGTGCCCCCGCGCATCGGCATGTCTGGCTGGCCACCGGCCACGGCATGCTCGGCGTCAGCATGAGCGCGGCGACCGGGCGGCTGATCGCCGAACTGGTCACCGGCGGCGAACCGCACCTGGATCCGAAGCCGTTCGACCCGGCGCGGTTCGGATGAGTGCGCGCGACCCGCTGGGCTTCGACCTCGTCGTCATCGGGGGTGGCTCCGGCGGGCTGGCCGGGGCGTTCCGCGCGGCCGCGCTGGGTGCGCGCGTGGCGCTGCTGGAGCCTTCGGAGCTCGGCGGCACCTGCGTCAACGCCGGTTGCGTACCCAAGAAGGCGATGTGGCTGGCCGCCGAGCTCGCCAACCGTATCGACCAGGCCGCCGATCTCGGCTTCGACGTGCCACCGCGGCCGGCGTTCGCCTGGCGCGAGTTCATGACCGACCGCCAGCGCTATATCGCCGGCATCCATGCCAGTTACCGGCGTCGCCTGGACGAGGCGGGCATCGTGTGGATGCCGCAGCGCGGCCGGTTGCTCGACCCACGCACGGTCGAGACCGGCGAGGGCGTGCGGCTCGAGGCGCGCCATGTGCTGGTCGCCACCGGTTCGTATCCGGTGCGCCCGGACTTCCCTGGCGCGGAACTCGGGGTGGTTTCCGACGATTTCTTCCACTGGACCGAGGCGCCGCGCCGCGTGGCCCTGGTCGGTGGTGGTTACATCTCGGTGGAACTGGCCGCGGTGCTGCAGGCACTGGGCAGCAGTGTGGACATCCACGCGCGGTCGACGCGGCTGCTGACGTCGTCGGACGCTGGAATCATCGAACAGCTGCAGGAGCACTACCGGCATCTCGGCATCGGCCTGCATCTGGGCGCGGAGCCGACGGCGCTCGAGCACGACGGCGACGGCATCGTGGTGTGCGGCGACGACGGTGCGCGCAGCGGACCGTATGACAAGGTGCTGTTCGCCATCGGCCGCCGCGCGTGCACGGAAGGGCTCGGGCTCGACGCGGCCGGCGTGCGCCTCGACGACCGTGGCAGCATCGAGGTCGATGACGCGCAGGACACCAGTGCCGAACGCGTACACGCCGTGGGCGACGTCACCGGCAGGGTCGCGCTCACGCCGGTGGCGATCGCCGCTGCGCGCCGGCTGATGGACCGCCTGTTCGGCGGTCAGAAGGATGCCAGGCTCGACTACCGCAATATCCCGACGGTGGTGTTCTCGCATCCGCCGATGGGTGCGGTGGGGCTGACCGAGGCGCAGGCCCGCGAGGCGCATGGCGATGCGGTGCGCGTCTATCGCACCAAATTCCGGCCGATGCTGCAGGCGCTGGCCGACAGCCCGCTGTGCAGCCTGTTCAAACTGGTCTGCGTGGCGGACGGCGAGGCCCCCGCGCAGCAGCGCGTGGTCGGCATCCACCTGCTGGGCGATGCGGCCGACGAGATCCTGCAGGGCTTCGCGGTGGCGCTGAAGATGGGCGCGACGCTTGCCGACCTGCACGACACGGTGGCGCTGCATCCCACCAGCGCCGAGGAACTCGTGCTGCTGCGCTGAGCGCTGCGGAAGCGGGCCGTGCTCGCCTACACTCGTGCGATGGACCACGACATCTTCCATCTGCACCGCGGTGATGCACCGCTGCTGGTGAGCATCCCGCACAACGGCACGCGCGTGCCGGAGGCGATCGCCGCACGGCTCACACCCGAAGCCCGGCAGGTGCCGGATACCGACTGGCATGTCGAGCGCCTGTACGCGTTCGCGCGCGAGCTGGGTGCCTCGGTGCTCGTGCCCACGCACTCGCGCTATGTCATCGACCTCAACCGCTCCGAGGACGACACCTCGCTGTATCCCGGCCAGAACACCACCGGCCTGTGCCCGGTGCGGCGCTTCGATGGCGGCCCGGTCTACCTGCCAGGGCAGGAGCCGACGCCCGACGAGATCGCCGCGCGGGTCGAAACCTGGTGGCGGCCCTATCACGACGCGCTGGCCGGTGAACTGCAGCGGCTGCATGCCGCGCACGGCCGGGCCGTGCTGTGGGAAGCGCATTCGATCCGCGGCACCCTGCCGTGGCTGTTCGACGGCCGCCTGCCGGACCTCAACCTCGGCACCGCCAATGGCGCGAGCTGCTCGGCGACGTTGCAGGGGCGGCTCGACGCGGTGCTTGCCGCACAGCACGACTACGACGTCGCCGTGAACGGCCGCTTCAAGGGCGGCCATATCACCCGCCACTACGGGCGACCGCAGGCCGGGGTCGACGCGGTGCAGCTGGAGATCAGCCAGCGCTGCTACATGGACGAGGCCACGTTCGAGTGGGACGCCGCGCGTGCGGCGCGCCTGCAGCCGCTGCTGCGCGGGCTGTTGTCGGCCGCGTTGCATCCGTAGCCCGCGATCGCGTTAACACGCGGCGCACGCGGCCGTCGCCATCCTTCGCGCGATGACCGATTCCGAGATCCTGCGCGTCCACAAGCCGATGCTGTGGCTGGTGGCCGCGGCGGTGTTCATGCAGATGCTGGACACCACCATCGTCAATACCGCGCTGCCGTCGATGGCGGCCGATCTCGGCCAGTCCCCGCTGCGCATGCAGGCGGTGGTGGTGGCCTATGCGCTGACCGTGGCGACGCTGATTCCCGCGTCGGGCTGGCTGGCCGATCGCTTCGGCACCCGACGCCTGTTCCTGATCGCCATCGTGGTGTTCACCCTCGGCTCGCTGGCCTGCGCGCTGGCGCAGAGCCTGGACACGCTGGTCGCCGCGCGCGTGCTGCAGGGCGTTGGCGGTTCGATGCTGTTGCCGGTGGGGCGGCTGGCGGTGCTGCGTTCGGTGCCGCGGCAGGATTTCCTCGCCGCGATGACCTTCGTCACCGTGCCGGGGCTGATGGGCCCGCTGATCGGGCCGTCGCTGGGCGGCTGGCTGGTGCAGGTGGCCTCATGGCACTGGATCTTCCTGATCAACCTGCCGCTGGGCGTCGCCGGCGCGTTTGCGGCCATGCGGTTGATGCCCGACCTGCGCGCGCCGGTCGCGCGCTTCGATGGCGTCGGCTACGGCCTGCTGGCGTTCGGCATGATCGCGGTGTCGGTGTCCGTCGATGCGCTGGCCGGCGAAACGCCACGGCGGGGTGCGATCGTGGTGCTGCTGGTATCAGGGCTGGTCGCGCTGGTCGCCTACTGGCTGCATGCCGCGCGGGCGAAGGCGCCGCTGTTTCCGCTGGCGCTGTTCCGCGTGCGCACCTATGCGGTGGGCGTGATCGGCAACCTGTTCTCGCGGCTGGGCAGCGGCGGCATGCCGTACCTGATCCCGCTGCTGTTGCAGGTGGCGCTCGGCTACCCGCCGGCGCAGGCCGGCATGATGATGATCCCGGTGGTGCTTGCAGGCATGTCGTCCAAGCGCATCGTGGTGCCGCTGGTGCATCGCTTCGGCTACCGCAGGGTGCTGGTGGTCAATACCGTGCTGACCGGCGCGGCGATGGCGAGCTTCTGGTTCATCGGCCCTGGGCAGCCGCTGTGGCTGCTGATCGTGCAGTTCGCCTGCTTCGGTGCGGTCAATTCGCTGCAGTTCACCGCGATGAACACCCTGACCCTGCGTGATCTCGGCGGCGAGCAGGCCAGCGCCGGCAACAGCCTGCTGTCGATGGTGATGATGCTGGCGATGAGCCTCGGTGTGGCCACCGCCGGCGGCCTGCTGGCGGCGTTCTCGGCCGATGTCGGCGCGCAGGCCAGCGAGCCGGTGCTGGCGGCATTCCGCTGGACCTTCATCTGCATCGGCGCGGTGACCGCGGCGTCCGCGGCGATCTTCGCGCAGATCGGCAACACCCGGCGCATCCCCGACCGGGTTGTGGAAACCACCGAGCAGCGTTGATCGCGAACCGCGGGGCGTACCCGTCCGGCCCGGGTGGGAATGCGCGTTCCGGGACACGTGCTTCCGCGTCGGGCTCGGCGTCGCCATATCTGGCTCACGGGTACGAGGCCGTCCGTCCGCATCCGCCCCGGCCGCCCACAGGAGCTGCACATGAAGATCGATCTGTCAGGAAAATCCGCCATCGTCACCGGGTCCACCGGCGGTATCGGCCTTGCCATCGCGACCGGCCTTGCCGGGGCGGGGGCGTGCGTGACTCTTGTCGGCCGCGACCGGCAGCGCGTGGACGCGGCGCTGGCGCAGCTTCGCGCTGACGCCGATGGCGCCGATGCCGGCGGCGTGGTGGCCGACGTCGGCACAGCCTCCGGCTGTGACGCGCTGATCGCCGCGCGGCCGGATGCCGACATCCTCGTCAACAACCTCGGCATCTATGGCGCGCACGAATTCTTCGATATCGACGATGCGTTGTGGAGCCGGTTCCACGAAGTCAACGTGATGAGTGGCGTGCGCCTGTCGCGGCATTACGCGCGGGGCATGCGCGATCGCGGCTGGGGTCGGATCCAGTTCATTTTCAGCGAGTCTGCCCTCAATATCCCGGCCGAAATGGTTCATTACGGGGTGACCAAGGCCGCCGTACAGGGGCTGTCGCGAGGACTGGCCAAGGTGTTGGCCGGCACTGGCGTCACCGTCAACACCATCCTGCCCGGGCCGACCCGCACCGCCGGGGCCGCGGAGATGATGGCGACGCTGGCTGCCGAACGCGGTGTCGACGAGGGAGCAATGGAAGCGCTGTTCCTCGCCGAGAACCGTCCGTCGACACTGTTGCGTCGCTTCGCCAGCCCGGAGGAAGTCGCGGCGATGAGCGTGTACGCCGCATCGCCGCAGGCCAGCGCGACCACGGGTGCGGCCCTGCGCGTGGAGGGCGGCATCGTCGAGAGCATTGCCTGACCGCGGAGCCACGGCGGTCATCGCGGGATTGCGGGATGATGGGGCCTTCCACACCGGGAGGGTCCACATGAAGAGCGATACCCCGCAACGTTACGGCACGCTGTCGCGGCTGTTCCACTGGGCGATCGCAGTCCTGGTGTTTTGGCAGGCGTTGAAGATCTTCGACCGCATCGATGACGGCGAGCACTGGGTGGGGCAGACGCTGGTGCCCTGGCATATCTCGGTCGGCGTGCTGGTCCTGCTGCTCGTGGTGCCGCGCATCGCGTGGGCGCTGCGCAACCAGGGCAATCGCCCGCCGGGGCCGCAGCCGGCCTGGCTCGGTTTCCTGGCCAAGGCCGGTCATGTCGCCCTGTACGCGGCGCTCGTGCTGATGCCGGTGACCGGCATCAGCATCATGATCGGCAACGGCTACGGGCTGACCGTGTTCGGCATGGAGCTGGTGGCCGGCGGCGGCGAGATCCCATGGCTCGCTACATTCGGCGGCACGCTGCACTCACCGGTCGCGTGGTTGCTGCTGGCGATGATCGCCGGCCATGTGGTGATGGCGCTGTGGCACCACTTCGTCCGCCGGGATGGCGTGCTGCGACGGATGCTCTAGATCGTGGGACCACCAGCAGGCCGGTGATCCCCTGGCAGCCCCGATGCCGGCGCCCAGGCCTCCGGCGTCGCCAGGTCGTCCCATGACGTTCCGCCGCCGTGCGGTGCGCGCCGTCGCCGCGGCCGGCGCCAATGACGCAGCCGCACTCAGACCTCCAGCGTCGCCAGGTCGCCCTTGGTCTCCAGCCACGCTTTACGATCACCCGCGCGCTTCTTCGCCAGCAGCATGTCCATCAGCCCGCGGGTGGCGAGGTCGTCGTCGTTGGTCAGCTGCACCAGCCGGCGGGTATCGGGATGGATCGCCGATTCGCGCAGCTGCGAGGGGTTCATCTCGCCCAGGCCCTTGAAGCGGGTCACGTTGACATGGCCCTTGATCTTCTCGCGCTCGATCTTCTCCAGCAGCAGGCGCTTTTCTTCTTCATCAAGCGCATAGAACACCTGCTTGCCCACGTCGACGCGGAACAGCGGCGGCATCGCCACGAAGATGTGGCCGGCCGCGACCAGCGCCGGGAAGTGACGCAGGAACAGCGCCGCCAGCAGCGTGGCGATATGCAGGCCGTCGGAATCAGCGTCGGCGAGGATGACGACCTTGCCGTAGCGCAGCCCGGAGATGTCGTCCTTGCCGGGGTCGCAGCCGATGGCGATGGCGAGGTTGTGCACCTCGTCGGAGGCGAGCACCGAGGTGCTCGCCACTTCCCAGGTGTTGAGGATCTTGCCGCGCAGCGGAAGGATCGCCTGGAAATCCTTGTCGCGTGCCTGGCGGGCACTGCCACCGGCCGAATCGCCCTCGACCAGGAACAGTTCGGTGCGCGACAGGTCCTGGCTGATGCAGTCGGCGAGCTTGCCGGGCAGGGCGGGACCCTGGGTGACCTTCTTGCGGACGATCTGCTTCTCGGTCTTCAGGCGCGCGCTGGCGCGTTCGATCGCCAGCTGGGCGATCTTCTCGCCGAGTTCGACGTGCTGGTTGAGCCACAGGCTGAAGGCATCGTGCGCGGCGCCCTCGACGAAGCCCGCGGCCTGGCGCGATGACAGCCGCTCCTTGGTCTGCCCGGAGAACTGCGGGTCGGTCATCTTCATCGACAGCACGAACGACACCCGGTCCCAGACATCCTCGGGAGCAAGCTTCACTCCGCGCGGCAGCAGGTTGCGGAAGTCGCAGAACTCGCGCAGCGCATCGGTGAACCCGGTGCGCAGCCCGTTGACGTGGGTGCCGTGCTGTGCGGTGGGGATCAGGTTGACGTAGCTCTCCTGCACCAGCTCGCCTTCGGGCACCCAGCCCACCGCCCAGTCCGCGGCCTCGGTCTCGCGCGCCAGCCGGCCGACGAACAGCTCCACCGGCAGCACGTCGCGTCCGGCAAGTTCGCCGCGCAGATAGTCGCGCAGGCCATCTTCGTAGTACCAGCTGTCCTGCTCGCCGGTGGCCTCGTCGGTGAGCTTCACCGTCAGGCCGGGGCACAGCACCGCCTTGGCGCGCAGGAGGTGGCGCAGCGCCCGCAGGTTGAATTTCGCGGTGTCGAAGTACTTCGGGTCCGGCCAGAAGCGCACGCGGGTACCGGTGTTCTTTTTTCCGACCGTGCCCACCACCTCGAGCGCGGTGTCGCGATCGCCGTTGCGGAACGTGATGCGGTGTTCCTGGCCATCGCGCTTGATATGCACTTCCACCAGGGTCGACAGCGCATTGACCACGCTCACGCCCACGCCGTGCAGGCCGCCGGAGAAGGTGTAGTTGCGGTTGTTGAATTTTCCGCCCGCGTGCAGGCGGGTGAGGATCAGCTCCACGCCCGGCACGCCCTCCTCGGGATGGATGTCGACCGGCATGCCGCGGCCGTCGTCGGAGACCTCGCAGCTGCCATCCCTGTAGAGGATCACCTCGATACCGCGCGCATGCCCGGCGAGTGCCTCGTCGACGGCGTTGTCGATGACTTCCTGCGCGAGGTGGTTGGGACGCGTGGTGTCGGTGTACATGCCGGGTCGGCGCTTGACCGGATCGAGCCCGGACAGCACTTCGATGTCGGCGGCGTTGTAGCGGTTGTTCATGCGTTGCGGCGACCGGTGAGGCAGTCGCGCATGGTACTGGGCGGCCACGGTTTCGCGCACACGTCCGGCGGTCCAGCACGGAAATCGCTTGCAGTACAACCCGGGTGGACCCGTGTTTTCCGGCCGTTTTCGCCTTTTTTTGTAAGCGGCGGATCGCGGCCGCGTTAAGGGACCGTTGTTCAGTCGGGGGCGGGATTGGCTGTGCTCCTTTGTCGCTGCCGCAGCACGGCACTTCCCGCCGCAAATGCTGCATGACTGCCAAACGGAGACACCTCATGAAAAAGCACAACATCCTCCTGACCGCCCTGGTGGGCGCCGCGCTTGCCTCGCCGCTGGCGTTTGCCCAGGAGGTCGACGAGAGCGCCCTGCGTGACGCCGAGCGTGCCGCGGCGCAGTCCGCCGAGGCCGCGACCGCTGCCGAAGTGCAGGCCGAGCAGTCGGCACTGGACGCCACGCAGCAGGCGGAGCAGGCGCAGATGCAGGCCGACCTCGCCGAGCAGCAGGCCGAAGACAGCGAGCAGGTGCGCGAGGAGCTCGAGGAAGAAGATCCGGCCTGACGCGCCATCGCAGCCGTTCGCGCTGCAACCGGTCGAAGCTGCGGGCGCCATCCAGCGATGGCGCCCGCGCTGTTTCCGGCCGGACAGCGGGCGGTCGGGCGGGCCGTGCCGGCAACCTGTAGAATGGGGCTTTCCAGCGACCGCTGTGCCCATGACTTCCCCTCTGCGTTCCGTCACTCCGCTTGTCTTCGTCACCGGCGGCGTGGTGTCTTCCCTCGGGAAGGGCATCGCCGCCGCCTCGCTTGCCGCCATCCTCGAGGCGCGCGGGTTGCGGGTGACGATGATGAAGCTCGATCCCTACATCAACGTCGATCCGGGCACGATGAGCCCGTTCCAGCATGGCGAGGTGTACGTCACCGACGACGGTGCGGAGACCGACCTCGACCTCGGCCATTACGAGCGCTACGTCAACGTGCGCCTGTCGGGCAAGAACTCGATCACCACCGGCAAGATCTACGAGTCGGTGATCCGCAAGGAGCGCCGCGGCGACTATCTCGGCGCCACCGTGCAGGTGATCCCGCATATCACCGATGCCATCAAGCGCGCCATCGACGAGGCCACCCAGGGCTACGACGTGGCGCTGGTGGAGATCGGCGGCACCGTGGGCGATATCGAATCGCTGCCGTTCCTCGAGGCGATCCGCCAGATCCGCACCGATCGCGGTGGCGAGAAGGCGGTGTTCATGCACCTCACGCTGGTGCCGTACATCGCCGCCGCCGGTGAGCTCAAGACCAAGCCGACCCAGCACTCCGTCAAGGAGCTGCGGTCGATCGGCATCCAGCCCGACATCCTGGTGTGCCGCAGCGAACAGCCTTTGCCCGACGGCGAGCGCCGCAAGATCGCCTCGTTCACCAACGTGCCCGAGCGTGCGGTGGTCTCGGCGGTGGATCTCGACAACATCCACAAGCTGCCGATGTGGCTGCATGCGCAGGGTCTCGACCAGCTGATCGTCGAACGCCTGCAGCTGGGCAACCAGGCCACCGATCCTGCCGACCTGTCGGAATGGATCGACGTGGTCGATGCCGCCGAGAACCCGGTCGACGAGGTCACCATCGCCGTGGTCGGCAAGTACGTCGACCACAAGGACGCCTACAAGTCGGTCGGCGAGGCGCTCAAGCACGGCGGTATCCGCCAGCGCACCCGCGTGAACCTGAAGTGGGTGGAATCGCAGGACCTCGAGCGCCATGGCGCGGGCAAGGTGCTCGAGGGCGTGGACGGCATCCTGGTGCCGGGCGGCTTCGGCGACCGTGGGTTCGAAGGCAAGGTGCTGGCGTCGAAGCACGCACGTGAGACCGGCATTCCGTATTTCGGCATCTGCTACGGCATGCAGGCGGCGGTGGTCGACGTCGCCCGCAACCTCGCCGGGCTCGAGGGTGCCAACAGCACCGAGAACGACCGCCAGACGCCGCATCCGGTGATCGGCCTGATCACCGAATGGCGCACCCGCACCGGCGAGGTCGAGCTGCGCAGCGAGGACTCCGACCTCGGCGGCACCATGCGCCTGGGCCTGCAGGAGCAACGCCTGAAGCCGGGCACGCTGGCGCACCGCATGTACGGCCGCGACGTGGTCGGCGAGCGCCATCGCCACCGCTATGAATTCAACAACCGCTACCGCACCCAGCTTGAGGACGCCGGCCTGGTGATCTCGGCCAAGTCGATGGACGACCTGCTGGTTGAGATGGTGGAGCTGCCCGACCACCCGTGGTTCCTGGCCTGCCAGGCGCATCCGGAGTTCCTGTCCACCCCGCGCACCGGGCATCCGCTGTTCGTCGGCTTCATCCGCGCCGCACGCGACTGCAAGGCGACCGCCGGCGGCACGCGGCTGGAAGAAGCCACCGCATGAGCCGGTTCTGCCACCGATCCACGCGGATCGATGCGGACCAGGAACGGACTCCGTTCACGGGGCCTGCCGTGGCGCGATGTTCCATGCCTGCACCCGCATCTGCTCCATCCGTGTCCATCCGCGCCAGTTCGCGGCAAACAAGGGCTCCCTCATGAACCTCTGTGGATTCGAAGTCGGTCTCGACCAGCCGTTTTTCCTGATCGCCGGCCCCTGCGTCATCGAAAGCGAGCAGCTGCAGCTCGACGTCGCCGGGCAGCTGAAGGAGATCACCGACGCGCTCGGGATCAACTTCATCTTCAAGTCGAGCTTCGACAAGGCCAACCGCACCTCCGGCACCGCGTTCCGCGGCCCGGGCATGGAGGAGGGCCTGCGCGTGCTGGCGGAGGTGAAGCGCCAGATCGGCGTGCCGGTGCTGACCGACGTGCACGAGTACACGCCGATGGACGAGGTCGCCTCGGTCGTCGACGTCCTGCAGACGCCGGCCTTCCTGGTGCGCCAGACCGATTTCATCCGCAAGGTCTGCGCCGCCGGCAAGCCGGTCAACATCAAGAAAGGCCAGTTCCTGTCGCCGTGGGACATGAAGCCGGTCGTCGAGAAGGCGAAGTCCACCGGCAACGAGCAGATCATGGTCTGCGAGCGCGGCGCGAGCTTCGGCTACAACAACCTGGTCAGCGACATGCGCTCGCTGAGCGTGATGCGCGACACCGGCTGCCCGGTGGTGTTCGATGCCACCCACTCGGTGCAGTTGCCCGGCGGACAGGGCAGCTCCAGCGGCGGCCAGCGCGAATTCGTGCCGGTGCTGGCGCGCGCGGCGGTGGCGGTGGGCGTGGCCGGGGTGTTCATGGAAACCCATCCGGATCCGGCCAACGCGCTGTCCGACGGCCCCAACGCGTGGCCGCTGGCGAGCATGCGCGCGCTGCTGGAAACCATGCAGGCACTCGACCGTGTCGCCAAGCAGGGTGGCTTCCTTGAGTCGACCCTGGGCTGAGCCGCACCGCGGGCGCGTGATGCGCGCGCTGGCCGCGCTGGTCGCGGCCGCTGCCGTGTTCGCCGTGCAGGCCCAGCCCGCCGGGTTGCCGGCGGTCACCGCGCCCACCCCCGCCGACACCGCGCCCCTCGACGCCAATGAGTGGAACCGCTTCGCCGTGGCGATCGACGCGCTGCGCGAATGCGTGGAGCGCAGCCGCGACCGCCGCACGCCCGCGCAGGCGGTGGCCACGCTGCAGGCGCTTGACCTTGCCGGCGAGATGCGCGCGCAGGCGCTGCTGCTGCTCCCCGCCGATGCACCGTCGCGCGCCGCACTCGCTGCGGCCGAGGACGACGCGCAGGCGATCATGCGATCCTTCCAGGCGATCTCCGCCTGGGAGCCGTCGCGTCCGATCGACCAGGCGCGCGCACTGGCCTACGTCTACCATTTCGAAGCACAGGCCACCGCAGGCGCCTGCCTGCCGTCGGCCGATTTCCTCTCCAACTACCACAAAGCGCTGAGCTGAAATGAAAATCGCATCCGTCCATGCCCGCGAGATCCTCGACAGCCGCGGCAACCCCACCCTCGAAGCCGAAGTCACCCTGGAGGACGGCAGCTTCGGCCGCGCCGCCGTGCCCTCGGGGGCCTCCACCGGCGCCCGCGAGGCGGTGGAGCTGCGCGATGGCGACAGGACCCGCTACCTGGGCAAGGGCGTCAGCCGCGCGGTCGCCAACGTCAATGGCTCGATCGCCGATGCGCTCAAGGGCTTCGACGCCGCGGACCAGGTCGGCCTCGACCGCCGCCTGATCGACCTCGACGGCACCGAGAACAAGGCCCGGCTGGGTGCGAACGCGCTGCTCGGCGTGTCGATGGCGAACGCGCATGCGGTAGCGGCGGCGAAGAAGATCCCGCTGTGGAAGCTGCTGGCCGGCGACCGCGCCCCGGTGCTGCCGGTGCCGATGATGAACATCATCAACGGCGGTGCGCATGCCGACAACAACGTCGACTTCCAGGAGTTCATGGTGCTGCCGGTGGGCTTCGGCTCGTTCGCCGAATCGCTGCGCGCCGGCACCGAGATCTTCCATGCGTTGAAGGCGGTGCTGAAGGGCCAGGGCCTGTCGACCGCGGTCGGCGACGAAGGCGGCTTCGCGCCGGACTTCCGCAGCAACGTCGAAGCGCTCGACACCATCCTCGAGGCGATCGGCAAGGCCGGCTACAGCGCCGGCGACGACGTGCTGCTGGGCCTGGATGTCGCCTCGAGCGAGTTCCACGACAACGGCAAGTACCACCTGGTCGGCGAGAACAGGCGCCTGACCGGCGAGCAGTTCGTCGACTTCCTCGCCGACTGGGTCGCGCAGTACCCGATCATCACCATCGAGGACGGCATGGCCGAGGACGACTGGGCCGGCTGGAAGCAGCTGACCGAGCGCGTCGGCGACCGCGTGCAGCTGGTGGGCGACGACCTGTTCGTGACCAATCCGCGCATCTTCAAGGAAGGCATCGACTCGAAGACCGCCAATGCGATCCTGATCAAGGTCAACCAGATCGGCACCCTGACCGAGACCCTGGAAGCCATCGCGATGGCCGATGCCGCCAACTACGCGGCGGTGGTCTCGCACCGCTCCGGCGAGACCGAGGACACCACGATCGCCGATATCGCCGTGGCCACCACGGCCACGCAGATCAAGACCGGTTCGCTGTGCCGCAGTGACCGCGTGGCGAAGTACAACCAGCTGCTGCGCATCGAGGAGGCGCTGGGGGCGCAGGCCCGTTTCGCCGGTCGCGACGCGTTCGTCTCGCTCAGGCGCTGACCGGAGCCTTGCATGCGCGTCCTGCGCATCCTGCTGGTACTGCTGGTCGTCCTGCTGGGATGGCTGCAGTACCGGCTGTGGTTCGGCACCGGCGGCAACCGTGACGTGGCCGAACTGCAGGCGCGCGTGGACCAGCAGGCGCGGCAGAACTCCGGGCTGGCCCAGCGCAACGCCGCGCTGGCCGCGGAAGTCGCCGACCTGAAATCTCCCACCGGCGAGGCCGCCGTGGAGGAGCGCGCGCGCAGCGAACTCGGCATGGTGCGCCCCGGGGAGGTCTTCTACCGGGTCGTCGACGCGCCCGCCCCGGCGATCCCGCCAGCGGCACCGCGCGACCCCGCCGACCCGGAGGATCCCGAACCGGGCGAAGCGCCGCTGCAGGAGTCGCCGCTGCCATGAGCCTGGAACATCCGCGCGGGATCTGGGCGGTGGTGCCGGCCGCGGGCAGGGGCACGCGCTTCGGCGGCGAACGCCCCAAGCAGTACCTCGAAGCCGCCGGCCAACTGTTGCTCATGCACACGCTGCGCGCGCTGTTCGCGCATCCGTCGGTGCAGGGCGCGGTGGTGGTACTGGCCGCGGACGATACCCTGTGGCAGGGCTGGCACGAGATCGATGGCCGCCCGCTGCTGACCTGCACGGGTGGCGATTCGCGTGCCGCCTCGGTGCTTGCCGGCCTGCAGGCATTGCCCGCCGACGTGCGCGCCGATGATTTCGTGCTGGTGCACGATGCCGCGCGGCCCAACCTCGCTCTGGCCGATCTCGCCGCGCTGCTCGAACGCGGTCGCGAGGATCCGGTCGGCGCGATCCTCGCCGCGCCGGTGCGCGACACCCTCAAGCGCGCCGGCGACGACGGTGGCATCGACGGCACCGAGCCACGCGAGCGCCTGTGGCGCGCGCTGACCCCGCAGCTGTTCCGCCGCCTGCAACTGTCCCGTGCGCTTGCCGCTGCCGAGGACGCCGGCTTCGCGATCACCGACGAGGCAATGGCGATGGAGCGCCAGGGCGCACGCCCGCTGCTGGTGGAAGGCGCCGAGGACAACTTCAAGATCACCACGCGCGCCGATCTCGAACGCTTCGAGTTCGTGCTGTCACGGCGACGGTAACGCGCGTTCCTGCGGCGGATTTCGCCGATCAACGCGGATGGGTGCCCGCAGCAAACCACGGCGGCGCATGGCAAGCTGCCGCCCGCAATCGACAAAGGACACCACGCACGCCATGCCAGCATTACCTAAGATCCGCATCGGCCAGGGTTACGACGTCCACGCCTTCGGCGAGGGCGACCACGTCGTGGTCGGTGGCGTGCGCATTGCCCACGAGCGCGGCCTGGTCGCGCACAGCGACGGCGACGTCGCCATCCACGCGCTGTGCGACGCGATGCTGGGCGCGCTGGCGCTTGGCGATATCGGCGTGCATTTCCCGCCGTCCGACCCGCAGTGGAAGGGCGCCGACAGCCGCGCGTTCCTGCGCCACTGCAACGCGTTGATCGGTGAGCGTGGCTGGTGCGTCGGCAACGCCGACATCACCGTGATCTGCGAACGGCCGAAGATCGGCCCGCACGCGCAGGCGATGCGCGAGGCGATGGCGTCCGATCTCGGCATCGATGTGGACGCGGTCAGCGTCAAGGCCACCACCAGCGAGAAGATGGGGTTCATCGGTCGCGGCGAAGGCATCGCCGCACAGGCGGTCTGCCTGCTGGTCGCGGCGTGAGCACGGCCGCGCCGCTGCCGTACGCGCTGGGTGGCCCCGTCATCGATGCGCGCATCCGCGCACAGGACGAGGACTTCCGCGTCGACGAGGTCGATGCCTTCGAGGCCAGCGGCGCCGGCGAGCATCTGCTGGTGACCATCGAGAAGCGCGGCATGAACACCGCCTTCGCCGCGCGCGCGCTTGCGGCATGGGCGGGCATCGACGTGGATGCGATCGGTTACGCGGGCCTCAAGGACCGCCACGCGGTCACCCGCCAGCGTTTCACCCTGCATCTGCCCGGTCGCGAGGCGCCGGCGCTCGACACGCTGCAGGTGGAAGGATTGCGGGTGCTCGCGATGCACCGGCACTCGCGCAAGCTGCCGCGCGGCGCGCTGGCCGGCAACGCGTTCGTGCTGGTACTGCGCGACGTGCAGGGCGATCGCGAAGCCGCGCAGGCGCGGCTGGCGGCGATCGCGGCGCGTGGCGTGCCCAACTACTTCGGCGAGCAGCGTTTCGGCCGCGGCGGGTCCAACGTGGCGCAGGCGCTGGCGATGTTCGCTGCCGCCGGCGCCCGGTCGGGGCGGCGCATGCGACGGGAGGAACGTTCGATGCTGCTGTCGGCCGCGCGCTCGGAACTCTTCAACCGCGTGCTCGCCCGGCGTGTCGAACAGGACTGCTGGGACGCCGCGCTCGACGGCGAGGTGTGGATGCTCGACGGCAGTCGCAGCGTGTTCGGCCCGGAACCCATGGACGACGCATTGGCTGCGCGCCTGCAGGCAGGCGATATCCATCCGACCGCACCGCTGTGGGGCCGCGGCGAACCACGCGCGACCGGCGCGGCGCTGCAGCTCGAAGTCGCCGCGCTGGGCGACGATGACGCACTGGCACTGCGCGCCGGGCTCGAACGCGAAGGCCTCAGGCAGGAGCGCCGCGCCACCCGGCTGCGTCCGCAGGGGCTCGCCTGGGACTGGCGCGCCGATGATGTGCTGGAGGTGCGGTTCGCACTGCCGCCCGGTGCATATGCGACCACGGTCTTGCGCGAACTGGCGACCACAGTGGGCACGCTCGACTGAGCGGATCGCGGGTTTCCGGCCGGACCGGCGCGTGCGTGCACCGTCTGTCGGAATATGGGGGCAGGGCACTGGAGCACGATGGCCGTCGGCGTATAAGCGGAGGCGTGGCCCCGCAGGGGCGGGGCAGGAGGAGCCGTCATGCGCACCCTGTATCGCCTGGTCCCGTTGCTGCTGGTCCTCGCGCTCGCCGCCTGTGCCAGCAGCCAGCCGATGGCGCGGTCGTCCGCGCCCACGTCGCAACACAACCTGATGCACGACGACGCCGAGTACATCGGCCGCGTCAATGCGGAAGCGCGACGCCGCGGCCTGCTGGTGCACTGGATCAACCCGCCGCCGAAGAACACCGCCCCGCGCAGCATCGAGTGATCGGGCCGGGCGGCCGCGTGCTGGCGTGACTGGCCCGGCCGCCGTTCGAGCCATGAGCGCCGGTTCCACCGTGGGCTAGCGCGGCCGCAACAGCACCAGCACCGCGCCGGTTCCGCCCTGGGCGGCCGGCGCCGAGTGGTAGGCGATCACATCGCCCCGATGCCGCAGCAGCCGGTCGACCAGGTTCTTGATCACCGGGGTGCCATCGGCGTGCCGGCCCTTGCCGTGGATCACCCGCACGCAGCCGTAACCGTGGTCGCGTGCCTCGCCAAGGAATTGCCGCAGCATCGCCTCGGCCTGGGTGACGTTGGCGAAATGCAGGTCGAGTTCGTCCTGGGCGGCGTACTGTCCGCGCGCCAGCCGCTTGAGCACACGCGGCGGGACATCGTCGCGGCGGTAGCTCAGGCTGTCGCCGGCCAGCAGCCCGGCTTCCAGCGGGCCATCCTCGAGCAGCCTGCGGAATTCGCCACGCGCGTCGATCTCGTCGCGCTCGGCCATGCGCGCGCGCGGACGCGGGCGGGGGCGCTGCAGTCCGGGTGCCGCCGGCTCCGGCGTGTGCTCGCGCACCGGCCCGATCGCCGCACGGAACAGCGCGGCATCGTCGTCGTCAGGCGGTGGCGGTCGATCGGCGGTCACGCGCGCAGTCTATCCCGCTGCGTGCGGTGACCCCCGCGGTCGACTGCACGCCAGACAGAAGCCGTGTGACCCGCTTCAGGCAACGGCATCGGGCGTCCGCGTCCGGGGCGGCAGTGTCCACATCCGCTATCATGTCGCGCATCCATACGATGCGAGGCACGGCAGAGCGGGTTCATGCGAGTACTGGTGAGCAACGATGACGGCGTGGACGCGCCGGGCATCCGCATCCTTGCCGAGGGCCTGCGTGGCGCCGGCCACGACGTCCTGATCGTCGCCCCCGACCGCGACCGCTCCGGCGCCAGCAATTCGCTGACGCTCGACATGCCGCTGCGGGTGATCCAGGTCGACGACACCACCTGGCGCGTGCACGGCACGCCCACCGATTGCGTGCACGTGGCGATCACCGGGATGCTCGAGATCGAGCCCGACATCGTGGTCTCCGGCATCAACAACACCGCCAACCTCGGCGATGACGTCATCTATTCCGGCACCGTGGCCGCGGCGATGGAAGGGCGCTTCCTGGGCCTGCCCGCGGTGGCGATGTCGCTGGTCACCCGCGACCACGTCGGCCAACACTACGAGACCGCCGCGCGCGCCGCGGTCGAGATCGTCGAGCGCCTGAAGGCGGATCCGCTGCCGGCCGACACCATCCTCAACGTCAACGTGCCCGACCTGCCATGGTCGGAGGTCGCCGGTTTCGAAGTCACCCGCCTGGGCAACCGCCACCGCGCCGAGCCCTGCGTACCGCTGGAAGACCCGCGCGGGCGCATGTGGTGGTGGATCGGCCCGGCCGGCGCCGAGCTCGATGCCGGCCCCGGCACCGATTTCCACGCCGTGCGCACCGGCAACATCGCGATCACCCCGATCCACGTCGACCTCACGCGCTACCAGGCGCTCGAGCAGGTGGCGAGCTGGGTCGGCGGGCTCGCCGACGAACTGCGGAACGGCAGGTCATGATGACCCCGCGCCTGCGCCTGCAGCCCGAGGCCCTCGGGGTCGGCATGACCTCGCAGCGCGTGCGCGACCGCCTGATCGAGCGTCTGCGCGACGATGGCATCGCCGACGAGCGCGTGCTCAACGCGATCCGCACCGTGCCACGCCACCTGTTCGTCGACGAGGCGCTGGCCACCCGCGCCTACGAGGACACCGCGCTGCCCATCGGCCATGGCCAGACCATCTCGCAGCCGTGGGTGGTCGCGCGCATGACCGAGGTGCTGCTGGAGACCGCGATGCCGCAGAAGGTGCTCGAGATCGGCACCGGCTCCGGCTACCAGGCGGCGATCCTCGCCGCGCTCGGCGTCGAGGTGCACACCGTCGAGCGCATCGGCGAACTGCTGCGCATCGCCCGCAAGCGCTTCCGCTCGCTGGGCCTCAACGTGCGCAGCAAACACGACGACGGGCGCATCGGCTGGGCGGAGAACGGCCCGTTCGACGGCATCATCGTGACCGCCGCTGCGCCCGCGCTGGTCGATGCGCTGACCGCGCAGCTGGCACCCGGCGGCGTGCTGGTCGCGCCGGTGGGCGGCAGTGGCGGGCAGACGCTGGTGCGCCTGCGCCGGCTCGCCGACGACAGCATCGAGCGCACCGACCTCGCGCCCGTGAGTTTCGTTCCGCTGCTGTCGGGCGTGCTCGGCTGAGCATGTCGCCGCCGCGTTCATCCGCGTCACGGCACTCTTCGGCGCGCCCGCCTTCCATCCGCCATCGCCGTGAGGACAACGCCCTGATGCCACGCCACGCCATCCGGATCATCGCCACCATCGCGGTGCTCGCCCTGTTGAGCGCGTGCGGCAGCAGCCGGGTGGTGCGCGAAGGCGGCAGCGGCCCGGTGCGGCCGGGGAGCTCGGTGCCGCGTCCCGGGCAGTCGGTGACCGTGCAGCGCGGTGACACCCTGTACCGCATCGCCACCAGCAACGGCGTCAGCGCCCTCGACCTCGCGACCTGGAACGGCATCGCCGCTCCGTACACGATCTATCCCGGCCAACGGCTTCGGCTGTATCCGGGGGGCGCCACCGCATCGCGTCCGTCGCCCACGCAGGGCAGCGGCACCACGCGTCCGTCGTCGGGCACCGCGGCCACGCCACCTCCGGCCCCGGTGCGCAGCAATATCGCCTGGCGCTGGCCGGCCGACGGCCAGCTGATCAGCCGCTTCACCGAGGGCGATCCGACCAGGCAGGGCATCGGCATCGCCGGTACCGGTGGCCAGGCGGTGCGCGCCGCCGGCGACGGCGTGGTGGTGTATTCGGGTTCCGGCCTGGTCGGCTATGGCGAGCTGATCATCGTCAAGCACGACGACAACTGGCTCTCCGCCTATGGCCACAACCGCTCGCGGCTGGTCAATGAGGGCGAGCGCGTGCGCGTCGGGCAGCAGATCGCCGAGATGGGCCGCAGCGGCGCCGCGCGCGACATGCTGCACTTCGAGATCCGCCACAACGGGCGGCCGGTGGATCCGCTGTCGTACCTGCCGCGACGCTGAAGCCGCGGCGGCCGGTTCACCCGGCGGAGAGCACGAACGCGGCCACCACCCGGCGGCCTTCGCCGGCCAGCACCTGGTAGGTGCGCGCCACCGCGTCGTTGGTCATCGTGTCCATGCCGATTCCGCGCGCCAGGCACGCGGCCAGCACCTGGGCCGGCGGAAACACCTGGCGGTCGCCCGACCCCAGCAGCACCACTTCGGGATCGAGGGCCAGCACGGCCTCGAGGTCCGCCACGGTCAGTGCATCCACCGATGCCACGCCCCACTCCTCCACCAGCGCATCCGGCGCGACGATGAAGCTGCGCTCCAGGCGACGGTCGTTGACCAGCGCCGCGCTGCCGTTGGCACCGCGGAGGAAGTAGTCGAAGTCGGGATTTTCGAGGGTCAGCTGCATGGGATCAGCCCGCTGCGATGGAACCGGAACGCTGCCCGGCCGGCGCGGTCAGGCGCGCGGCAGCACGATGCGGCGCTTGTCCTTGGCCGGGCGGTAGAGGATGGCGACGTTGCCGATGCGCTGCACCAGCGCCGCGCCGCTGCCGGCAACCAGCGTATCCACCAGCGCGTCGCGCTCCTCGCGGTCGGCGGCGGCCACCTTCACCTTCAGCAGTTCGTGGTGTTCGAGCAGGCCGTCGAGTTCCGCAAGCAATGGATCGGTGACGCCCTTGCCTCCCACCTGGAGCACGGTGCGCAGTTCGTGCGCCTGGCCGCGCAGGAATCGGATCTGGGAGGCGGTAAGCGCGATACTCATGCAGTGCGGGGGCGGGCGGCTTAAGGGAGCGCAGGGTATCATGCCGGCCCGCCTCCTCCGGACCCGCCGGCGCCCCGCGCCGCCGTCCCCATGCCCTCGCGCAGCAAAAGCAGTCAACGCTGGCTCAAGGAACACTTCTCCGATCCGTTCGTGAAGCGGGCGCAGTCGGAGGGCATGCGCTCGCGCGCGGCCTACAAGCTGGAGGAGCTGGTGGAGCGGGACCGCCTGCTCAAGCCGGGGATGACCGTGGTCGATCTCGGCGCCGCACCCGGCGGCTGGTCGCAATGGGTCCGCCAGGCACTCGGCGACAGCGGCCGGGTCATCGCCCTGGACATCCTCGAGATGCCGCCGCTGGCCGGCGTCGAGTTTCTTCATGGGGATTTCAGGGAGGATGCGGTGTTATCGGCCCTCGAGGCCATGCTCGATGGTCGCCCGGTAGACCTTGTGTTGTCGGACATGGCCCCCAACAAGAGCGGTATGGACGCCGTCGACCAGCCCCGCGCGATGCACCTGGCCGAGCTGGCGACGACATTCGCCGACGACCACCTGCGCCCCGGTGGCACCTTCCTCATCAAGCTGTTCCAGGGCGTGGGTTTCGACGATTACGTCCGTGACCTGCGCCGCCGCTACGACAGGCTCGCCATCCGCAAGCCGGCGGCATCGCGGCAGCGCTCGCCCGAGGTCTACGCGCTCGCGCAGGGAAAGCGCGCGGTGATGAAGTGAACGGCGGGACGGCACGTTGCGTCCTGCGCCGGGGCGAGGCGACCGGCGGTAGTAACATCGGCCGGCGACACGCGGTTCCACCGCTCAATTTCGGAATGCAGACAACTCCATGAACGATCTCGTCAAGAATCTGATGCTCTGGGTGATCGTCGCCGTCGTACTGATGGTGGTGTTCCAGAGTTTCAGCCCGCGCACGGTGGGTACCCAGGAAGTCGTGTACTCGCAGTTCATGGAGGAAGTGCGGCGCGACCGCGTCAACAAGGTCGACATCGCCGAGGACGAGCGCACGATCAGTTTCGAGCGCGCCGACGGCTCGCGCGGCACGGTGATCGCGCCGCGTCGCGACGAAGGCCTGATGAACGACCTGATCAACCACGGGGTCGAGATCCGCCAGGCGCCGCCGTCGAGCGGGCCGTCGCTGCTCTACATCCTGATCAACTTCCTGCCGGTGCTGCTGATCATCGGGTTCTTCCTGTTCATGATGCGGCAGATGCAGCAGGGCGGCGGCAAGGGCGCGATGTCCTTCGGCAAGTCGCGCGCGAAGCTGCTGTCCGAGGACCAGACCAAGGTCACCTTTGCCGACGTCGCCGGTTGCGACGAGGCCAAGGAGGAAGTGTCGGAGCTGGTCGAGTTCCTGCGTGATCCGTCGCGCTTCCAGCGCCTCGGCGGCAAGATCCCGCGCGGCGTGCTGATGGTCGGCCCGCCGGGCACCGGCAAGACCCTGCTCGCCAAGGCGATTGCGGGCGAGGCCAAGGTGCCGTTCTTCTCGATCTCGGGTTCCGACTTCGTCGAGATGTTCGTCGGCGTCGGTGCCAGCCGCGTGCGCGACATGTTCGAGCAGGCCAAGAAGCAGGCGCCGTGCATCATCTTCATCGACGAGATCGACGCCGTCGGCCGCCATCGCGGCGCCGGCCTCGGCGGCGGTCATGACGAGCGCGAGCAGACGCTCAACCAGCTGCTGGTGGAGATGGACGGTTTCGAGGGCGGCGAGGGCGTGATCGTGATCGCCGCGACCAACCGCCCCGACGTGCTCGACCCCGCGCTGCTGCGCCCGGGCCGCTTCGACCGCCAGGTCGTGGTGGGCCTGCCCGACGTCAAGGGCCGCGAGCAGATCCTCAAGGTGCACATGCGCAAAGTGCCGCTCGACGAGGACGTCGATGCGCTGATCGTGGCGCGCGGCACGCCTGGCTTCTCCGGTGCCGATCTCGCCAACCTGGTCAACGAGGCGGCGCTGTTCGCCGCGCGCGAGAACGCGAAGGAAGTCCGCATGGACCACTTCGACCGTGCCCGCGACAAGATCCTGATGGGTGCCGAGCGCCGTTCGATGGCGATGAGCGAGGAAGAGAAGACCCTCACCGCCTACCACGAGGCCGGCCACGCCATCGTCGGCCGCCTGGTGCCCGAGCACGACCCGGTCTACAAGGTCACCATCATTCCGCGCGGCCGCGCGCTGGGCGTGACCATGTACCTGCCCGAAGGCGACAAGTACTCGATGAACAAGGTCGCGATCGAGTCGCAGCTGTGCTCGCTGTATGGCGGCCGCGTTGCCGAGGAGCTGATCTTCGGCGAGGACAAGGTCACCACCGGCGCGTCCAACGACATCGAGCGCGCCACCAAGATGGCCCGCAACATGGTCACCAAGTGGGGCCTGTCGGACGAACTCGGCCCGATCGCCTATGGCGAGGAGGACGACGAGGTGTTCCTGGGCCGCTCGGTCACCCAGCACAAGAGCGTGTCGGACGACACCGCGCGGCGCATCGACGAGGTGGTGCGTTCGATCCTCGACAAGGCCTACGCCCGCACCACCGAGATCCTCACCGCCAACATCGACAAGCTGCATGCG
The DNA here is from genome assembly GCF_021191595.1 of Alterluteimonas muca. Taxonomy (NCBI): domain Bacteria; kingdom Pseudomonadati; phylum Pseudomonadota; class Gammaproteobacteria; order Lysobacterales; family Lysobacteraceae; genus Alterluteimonas; species Alterluteimonas muca. Next base: position 144,808 of record NZ_JAIWPS010000003.1, on the reverse strand, counting down.
ATGTCGAAGCTGCTGCTCGAGTACGAGACCATCGACGTGCCGCAGATCGACGCGATCATGGAAGGTCGCGAGCCGCCGCCGCCGATGGGCTGGGGCAAGTCCGGCCGCGGTGGCGATGATGGCGATGGCCGTGGTGGCGAGACGCGCCCGGTGCCGCCGATCGGCGGGGCTGCCGAGCAGACCTGAGCGGAGGCTGCACGCAGCCGCGAACCGTGACTTTCACGGTTGCATCACGCAGGGCAAAAGGCCAGAGTCGACCTCTGGCCTTTCTGCCATCTGGAGCATGCGCATGAGCAACGACGAAGCGGTCATGGATCCCATGTGGCTGGTCCTGGGCCTGCTGCTGGGCGCGGCACTGGGCTGGTTCGCCGGCAATATCGTGCTGGGCATGGTGTTCGGCCTTCCGTGCGGGATCATGGCCGGGGTGGTGGCGCGCAGCCGCCGCCTGCGCCGCATCGAACCGACCCGCTCCGGCGTCGCACGGCGGCGCTGATGTTCGACACCGTCGCGCAGCTCGACTGCCGCGGCCGCGTGCTGCGGCTCGATCGCCCGCAGGTGATGGGCATCGTCAACGTCACCCCGGATTCGTTCTCCGATGGTGGCCGCCACGACGAGGTCGAGGCCGCCGTCGCGCACGGACTTAAGCTGGTGGAGGAGGGTGCGGACGTCCTCGACATCGGCGGCGAGTCGACCCGCCCCGGGGCCGCTGGTGTCCCGGTGGAGGAGGAACTCCGCCGCGTGCTGCCGGTGATCGAGCAGCTGCATGCGCGCACCAGCGTGCCGATCAGCATCGACACCTCGAAGCCGGAGGTCATGCGCGCCGCGGTCGCCGCCGGCGCCGGCATCATCAACGATGTCTACGGCCTGCGCCGCGAGGGCGCGCTCGACGCCGCGGCGCAAACCGGCGCGGTCGTGGTGCTGATGCACATGCTCGGCGAGCCGCGATCGATGCAGGACGCACCGCACTACGACGATGTGGTCGGCGACGTGCACCGCTTCCTTGCCGAGCGCATCTTCGCCGCCGAGATGGCCGGCATCGAGCGCAGGCGCATCGTCGTCGATCCGGGCTTCGGCTTCGGCAAGACCCTCGAGCACAACCTCACGCTGCTGGCGCGGCTGGAGAAGTTCCTCGAGCTGGGCGTTCCGGTGCTGGCGGGGCTGTCGCGCAAGCGCAGCATCGGCGAACTCACCGGCCGCGAGGTGCCCGACGCGCGCGTGGCCGGTTCGGTGGCCGCGCACCTGATCGCCGCGCAGCGTGGTGCGCTGCTGCTGCGCGTGCATGACGTCGCGGCCACCGTCGATGCGCTGAAGGTCTGGAACGCGGTGGCCGCGGTGCCGATGCCGCGCGGTGGGTCGCCGGCAGCACCGGCGATCCGCTGGCCGGACGAGCTCTGATCCGCAGCGCACTCAGCGCGGAAAACGCTTGACAGATCGCGGTGTTGCCGCGATCCGCATCTCGCAGGTGCACTGGTCAATTCTTGACCACGACGGCGCGCGGCCGCGCTGCTGCAGGGCCGTTCGATGTTGTCCACAGGCTGTCCCGGACGCTTGTCCACAGGCTCTGTGCATAAGCGCACCGCGCCGGCACCAGCCCGAACGACATATGACCCGGCCGGGCGTGGTGCGCTAGGCTGGCGCGCTTGCCGTGGGCCCACGGCATGTCCTGCTACATCCGGGGGAAACCGCGTGCTCAGAGCCAACACACCCACCATCGTCATGTTCCTCGTGTACCTCGCGGCGATGGTCGTGATCGGGATCGCCGCCTGGCGTTCGACCAGGAACTTCGACGACTACATCCTCGGCGGCCGCAGCCTTGGGCCGGGCGTGACCGCGTTGTCGGCGGGTGCCTCGGACATGAGCGGCTGGCTGCTGATGGGCCTGCCCGGCGCGATCTTTCTCAGTGGCCTGTCGGAGTCGTGGATCGCCATCGGCCTGATCCTCGGTGCGTGGCTCAACTGGCGCTACGTGGCGGGGCCGTTGCGCGTGTACACCGAGCGCACCGGCAACGCACTGACCCTGCCGGACTTCTTCACCAACCGCTTCGAGGACCACAGCCGCATCCTGCGCGTGTTCACCGCGGTGGTGATCCTGGTGTTCTTCGCGATCTACTGCGCCTCCGGCGTGGTGGCCGGTGCGCGGCTGTTCGAGAGCGTGTTCGGGCTCGGCTATGCCGAGGCGATCTGGTGGGGGGCGTCGGTCACCGTGCTCTACACCCTGATCGGCGGCTTCCTCGCGGTGAGCTGGACCGACGTGGTGCAGGGCATGCTGATGCTGTTCGCGCTGCTGCTGGCGCCGGTGCTGGTGTTCATGCACACCGGCGGCTTCGAGGCCAGCATCGATCTCATCCGCGTGCAGGACCCGCTGCATCTCGACTGGTTCCGCGGCGGCCAGCTGGGCCTGGTCGGCATCATCTCGCTGCTGGCCTGGGCGCTGGGCTACTTCGGCCAGCCGCACATCCTGGTGCGCTTCATGGCCGCGCAGAGCGTCGAGACGATCCCGTCCGCGCGGCGCATCGCCATGGGCTGGATGCTGCTGTGCCTGGCCGGCTCGGTGATCGTGGGCTTCCTTGGCATCGCCTACTTCCAGGCGCATCCGGATCAGGCCGGCCCGGTGGCCGCCAACCCGGAGCGGGTGTTCATCACCCTGGTGGAACTGCTGTTCAACCCCTGGGTGGCCGGGCTGATCCTCGCCGCGATCCTCGCCGCGGTGATGAGCACGCTGTCGAGCCAGCTGCTGGTCTGCGCCAGCGTGCTGTCGGAGGACTTCTACCGCGGCTTCCTGCGCAAGGCGGCCTCGCAGCGCGAGCTGGTGTGGGTCGGCCGCTCGGCGGTGCTGCTGGTGTCGATGGTGGCGATCTGGATCGCCCGCGACCCCGACAGCCGCGTGCTCGGGCTGGTGTCCTACGCCTGGGCGGGCTTCGGTTCGGCGTTCGGCCCGGTGCTGCTGCTGTCGCTGTTCTGGCAGCGGATGACCCGCAACGGCGCGGTGGCGGGCATGGTCGCGGGTGCGGTCATGGTGATCTTCTGGAAGGAGATCATGGTCAACCGGTTGGACTCCGGCCTGTACGAGATGATCCCGGGTTTCATCGCCGGCACCGTCGCGGCGATCGTGGTCAGCCTGCTCGGTCCGGCGCCGGGGGCCGAGGTGCAGGCCCGCCACATGCAGGTGCGCGCGTCGCTGCGCGAAACCGGGCACTGACGCCGGGCCATGTCCGCTCACGACCGCCGCCCACCCGCGCTTGCGATCATGGGCCCGACCGCGTCGGGCAAGACCGCGCTGGCGCTGGAACTGGCCGAGCGCCATGGCGGCGAGATCGTCAGCGTGGATTCCGCGCTGGTCTATCGCGGCCTCGACATCGGCGCGGCGAAGCCCGACGCCGCCGAGCAGGCGCGGGTGCCGCACCACATGCTCGACCTGCGCGAGCCGTGGCAGGGCTACTCCGCGGCCGAGTTCGCCACTGATGCGCGCAGGGCGATCGACGGCATCCTCGCCCGAGGGCGCCTGCCGGTCCTTGCCGGCGGCACCGGGCTGTATTTCCGCGCGCTGCTCGACGGCCTGTCCGACATGCCGCCGGCGGATCCGGCAGTGCGCGCGGAGCTTGGCGGCGAGGCGGCCGTGATCGGCTGGCCGGCCATGCATGCGCGGCTCGCCGACGTGGACCCCGACGCCGCCGCGCGCATCCATGCCACCGACCCGCAGCGCATCCAGCGCGCACTCGAAGTCCACCGCATCAGCGGACGGCCGATCAGCGCATGGCAGCGCGAGCGCCCCACGGGGCCGGGCCTGCCGTGCCGCGTGCAACGGCTTGTGGTGGCGCCCGCCGATCGCAGCGTGCTGCACGCGCGTATCGCCCGGCGCTTCGACGCCATGCTCGCGGCCGGCTTCCTCGACGAGGTGCAGCGGCTGCGTGCACTGCCGCAACTGCGCGCGCATCCCGCGCCGCTGGACCTGCCGGCATTGCGCGCGGTCGGTTACCGGCAGGCCTGGGAGCACCTCGACGGGCTCTGCGATGCCGCCGGCTTCCGCGAGCGCGCCATTGCCGCCACCCGCCAGCTCGCCAAGCGCCAGTACACCTGGCTGCGTGGCGACCCGCACCTGGCCTGGTTCGACCCGGCCACCGATGCGGCTGCTTTGCACGAAGCGGTGGTGCGTGCACTGCAACGCTGAGATGCGTGCTTCCGCACCGCAGGCCCCGGTTTCGCGGGTGAAGACTTGTGTACCATCGGCCGCCTGCCGCCGTTTCCGGGGAGATGGGTCGGGCAGGGCACCACGCAACCACAACAACAAACACGTTGGGGAAACACCATGTCCAAGGGGCAGTCCTTGCAGGACCCTTTCCTGAATGCACTCCGGCGCGAGCGTGTGCCGGTCTCGATCTACCTCGTCAACGGCATCAAGTTGCAGGGCACCATCGAATCGTTCGACCAGTTCGTCGTCCTGCTGCGCAATACCGTCAGCCAGATGGTCTACAAGCACGCCATTTCCACCGTGGTGCCGGCGCGCAATGTGCGCGTGGGGCCGGGTGGTGGCCACGTGCAGTCGGACGGTGCCGAAGGCGCCGCCGACGAGGCCGAATAGCCTCTCGCCCGCAGGGATCGCGCGCAGGCGCGATCCCGCGGCGCATTGGGCGTCCTGCGGGCGCTCGTGTGGGGGCGGCCTCACCGGGTTCGTCCCGAGACCGCAGCTCCAGCCGGAAAAGCCAGCTGACTGCCGGGAGTCGCGGCACCTGCCTCGCCGGCCTTGAACCGGTGGCCTGCCGCCCGCATCTTGCTGCTTCGTCCCCGTTTCCCGGAGCACGCACCGCGTGTTTGAACGCAGCAAGAAAGGCGAGCACGCGTTGCTGGTCCAGCCGCATGCCGGTGGTCCGCCCGATGATGGCGCGCTGGAGGAGTTCGCCGAACTCGCCCGCTCCGCCGGCGCGGCCGTGGTGCATGTGCTGACCGCCCGCATCGACAAGCCCAATCCGGCCACGCTGATCGGCAGCGGCAAGCTCGACGAGATCAAGGCCGCCGCCGATGCCACCGGTGCCGACCTGGTGCTGGTCAACCATCCGCTGTCGCCCGGCCAGGAACGCAACCTCGAGAAGTTCCTCGAGCGCCGCGTGGTCGATCGCACCGGGCTGATCCTGGACATCTTCGCCCAGCGCGCCCGCAGCCACGAAGGCAAGCTGCAGGTCGAGCTGGCCCAGCTGCGCCACATGGCCACCCGGCTGGTGCGCGGCTGGACCCACCTCGAGCGCCAGCGCGGTGGTTCGATCGGCCTGCGCGGCCCGGGCGAGACCCAGCTCGAGACCGACCGCCGGCTGCTGCAGAAGCGCGTCGAGCAGCTGCAGAAGCGCCTGGAAAAGGTCGAGGTGCAGCGCACGCAGATGCGCCGCGCCCGCGTGCGCAGCGAGCTGCCGCGCGTGGCCCTGGTGGGCTACACCAACGCCGGCAAGTCGACGCTGTTCAATGCACTCACTGGTGCCGATGCCTACGCCGCCGACCAGCTGTTCGCCACCCTCGACCCCACCGTGCGGCGCATCGGCCTGCCCGGCGGCAACGTGGTGCTGGCCGACACCGTCGGCTTCGTTCGCGACCTGCCGCACGAACTGGTGGCCGCGTTCCGCTCCACCCTGAGCGAGGCGCGCGAGGCCGACCTGCTGCTGCACGTCATCGACGCCGCCGATCCGCTCAGCGCCGAACGCATCGCCCAGGTCGACGAGGTGCTCGAGGAGATCGGGGCCGGCGAAATCCCGCAGGTCCTCGTCTTCAACAAGATCGACCGCATCGAGGGCGCGCAGCCGCGCCACGAGCGACCGGAGAACGCCGCGGCCGACGAGGCGGTGCACCATGAGCGGGTGTGGATCTCCGCCCGCGACGGGCTCGGCCTCGACCTGCTGCGCGATGCGCTGGCATTGCGCCTGGACCTGCGCCGGATCGTCGCCGACATCGCCTTGCCCGCGTCCGCCGGCCGCCTGCGCGCGCGCCTGCACGAGCTCGACGCGGTGAAGGCCGAGACCCACGACGAGAACGGCTGGCAGCTCACCATCGACCTCGCACACGCGGACCTTGCACGTCTCGCCGCCGACGAGGGTGGCGAGCCGCTGCGCGGGCTGGTGGAACCCGTCGAAGCCGAGTGGTGACGCCGCGGCACGGCCGGCCCTGCCGCCACATCCGCCGGCACCCCCTCCCGGACACCTTGTAGAATGTGCGTCCCCCGCGTCCGCGCGGGGTGCACCCCAGATTGGAGCAGGCATGGCCTGGAATATCCCCGGCAAGAACAACAGCGGCGGGTCCGGCGGTAACAACCGCGGTCCGTGGAAGCCTTCAGGCGGTGGTCGCGGCGGCGGTGGCGGGCTCGATGGCCTGATCAACCAGCTGCGCAACCTGTTCGGCGGCGGCGGTGGCGGCAACCCGCTGCGCTGGGTCGGCATGGCGATCGTGGTGCTCCTGCTGATGAGCAGCTTCACCCTGATCGGCGAACAGCAGCGCGGCGTGGTGCTGCGCTTCGGGACCGCGGTGCGCGTGATGCAGCCCGGCCCGAACTTCAAGCTGCCGTGGCCGATCGAGCGGGTGAACAAGGTCAACGCCACGGCGATCAAGACCTTCACCAACACCGTGCCGGTGCTGACCCGCGACGAGAACATCGTCATCGTGTCGCTCAACGTGCAGTACCGCGTCGGTGATCCGGAGCTCTACCTGTTTGGCACCCGCGATGCCGACCGCATGCTCGAGCAGGTCGCCCAGGGCGTGGTGCGCGAACAGGTCGGCCGCTCCGACCTCGACACCGTGCTCGGTGCGCGTGGCCCGCTGTCGGCGCTGGCGTCGAAGCAGCTGCAGGATTCGCTCGACATCTACCGCACCGGCCTGGTCGTGACCGAACTCAACCTGCAGGACGCGCGTCCGCCGGAAGAGGTCAAGCCCGCGTTCGACGAGGTCAACAGCGCCCAGCAGATCCAGGAAAGCCTGGTCAACGAGGCCCGCGCCTACGCCGCGCGCATCGTGCCGGAGGCACGAGGCGAGGCCTCGCGCACCCGCACCGTGGCCGAGGGTTACAAGACCGCCTCGATCGCGCGCGCCACCGGTGACGCCACCCGCTTCAGCCTGCTGCTCGACGAATACCGCAACGCCCCCGAAGTCACCCGCAAGCGCCTGTGGCTGGACACCGTGTCCGGCGTGCTGGCCGACAACCGCACGGTCGTCGGTGGCGATGGGCGCCAGCTGATCTACGTGCCGATGGGGCAGGGCGGCACCGGCACGGGCGGCAGCGGCAATACGTCGTCCACCGGCAATACCGCCAACAGCGGCCCGGCCGTGCTGCCGCCGGAAATCCTGGCCCCGGCCACGGGTAACGAGGGCAACCCCCCGCGCCCGCCCCGCAATACCCCGCGGCCCGCCCGTGGTGAAGGAGGTTCGCGATGAAGTTCCGCGCACTCATTCCGCTGCTGGCGGTGGTGCTGGTGCTGGGCCTGATGGGCTCGGTGTACGTGGTGCGCGAAGGCCAGGTCGGCCTGGTCCTGCACCTTGGCCGCGTCAGCCGCACCGACATCCCGCCGGGCCTGCACTTCAAGATCCCGCTGGTGCAGTCGGTGCGGGTGTTCGACCGCCGCTTCAACGCGGTCGACTTCTCCCCCGAGCGTTACCTGACCTCCGAGCGCAAGGACGTGGCCGTCGACTTCGTCGCCATCGTGGCGATCGCCGACGTCGGTGACTTCTACCGTGCCACCGGCGGCGACGAGCGCCTGGCGGCCGAGCGCATGGCGCCGATCATCAAGGATTCGCTGCGCAACGAGATCAACGCCCGCACCCTGACACAGCTGGTGTCCGGCGACCGCGGCGAGGTCATCGCCAAGCAGCTGGAGACGATCAACAACGGTGCACGCACTCTCGGCATGCGGATCATCGACATCCGCCTGAAGCAGATCGACCTGCCCACCGACAGCGACGTCATCCAGCAGGTCTACAACCGCATGCGCGCCGAGCGCAAGCAGGTGGCCAGCCGGCTGCGCGCCGAAGGTGAGGAGCAGGCACGCCTGATCCGCGCCCAGGCCGATCGCGACCAGGCGGTGATCCTGGCCGAGGCCGAGCGCGATGCGCAGACGCTGCGAGGCGAGGGCGATGCCGAGGCCACCCGCCTGTACGGCGAGGCGGCCAACCGCGATCCGGCATTCTTCGCCTTCCAGCGCAGCCTCGAGGCGTATCGCCGCTCGTTCGAGGACGGCAACTCGGTGATCGTGCTCGAGCGCGACGATCCGTTCCTGCAGTACATGCGCAGCGACCGATGAGCGATCTGTGGGCCGCACTGTGCCTGGTCGCAGTGCTCGAAGGGCTGATCCTGTTCGCGATGCCGGGCGGCTGGAAGCGCACCATGGTCCAGATCCTGCAGTTGCCGGACAACCAGGTGCGCGGGCTGGGTGGCATCACCCTCGCGCTCGGGTTGGTGGCGCTGTACTTCGTGCGCGGCGGCTGACCCGCCGCCCAACCCGGGCCCCGGCGGGCTGGCACCCGCCCCGCAAACCCGGATAATGCGCAAAAGCCGGCAGGGGCGTCGCAGCCCCCCGGCTTTTTCCGTGTCTGGCCACTGCGTGGCGGCGGCTCCCCGATGGAGCAGGCCGCAGATGACCCCGCATCGCCCGGCACGGCCCTTCCGCGGCCCCGATGGCCGCACGCAATGCAGGAGTTTCGAGATGGGTCAGTCAGTGGTGGTGATCGGCGCGCAGTGGGGCGACGAGGGCAAGGGCAAGATCGTCGACCTGCTCACCCAGGACATCGGCGGCGTCGTCCGCTTCCAGGGCGGCCACAACGCCGGCCACACGCTGGTGATCGGCGGCAAGAAGACCGTGCTGCACCTCATCCCCTCCGGCATCCTGCGCGACGACGCGCTGTGCCTGATCGGCAACGGCGTGGTGCTCTCGCCCGCGGCGCTGATCAAGGAGATCGGCGAGCTCGAGGCCGCCGGCGTCGAAGTGCGTTCGCGGCTGAAGATCAGCCCGGCGACGCCCTTGATCATGCCGTACCACATCGCACTCGATCAGGCCCGCGAGAAGGCGGCCGGCGGCAAGGCCATCGGCACCACCGGCCGCGGCATCGGCCCGGCGTACGAAGACAAGGTCGCGCGTCGCGGCATCCGCGTGGCCGACCTGCACTACCCGAAGCAGCTCGAGGAGCTGCTGCGCACCGCGCTCGACTACCACAACTTCGTGTTGACGGAGTACCTCGGTGTCGAGGCGGTCGACTTCCAGAAGACCTATGACGAGGCGCTGGCATTCGGCGAGTACGTCGAGCCGATGAAGTCCGACGTCGCCGGCATCCTTCATGACCTCCGCAGGCAGGGCAAGCGCGTGCTGTTCGAGGGCGCGCAGGGCGCACTGCTCGACATCGACCACGGCACCTACCCGTACGTCACCAGCTCCAACACCACCGTCGGTGGCGCGCTGGCCGGTGCAGGCGTCGGCGCGGATGCGATCGACTACGTGCTCGGCATCGCCAAGGCCTATGCCACGCGCGTGGGTGGCGGCCCGTTCCCGACCGAGCTCGACGACGACATCGGCCAGGGCCTGCGCGACCGCGGCCAGGAATACGGCGCCTCCACCGGTCGGCCCCGCCGCTGCGGCTGGATGGACATCGTCGCGCTCAAGCGCGCGGTGGCCATCAACGGCATCTCCGGCCTGTGCATCACCAAGCTCGACGTGCTCGACGGCATGAAGACGCTCAAGATCTGCATCGCCTACGAGTACCACGGCAAGCGCACCGAATACGCCCCGCTCGACGCCCAGGGCTGGGACGAGTGCACCCCCGTGTACCTGGAGTTCCCGGGCTGGGAGGAAAGCACCCACGGCATCACCGAATGGGACAGGCTGCCCGCCGCGGCGCGTGCCTACCTGCGCGCACTCGAGGAGCTTGCCGGCTGCCCGATCAGCATCGTCAGCACCGGCCCCGACCGCGCCCACACCATGGTGCTGCAGGATCCTTTCGCTTGACCGCAGCGTTCGCCCCGCAGCAGAAGACCCCGCGCAAGCGGGGTTTTTGCCGATGCAACCGCTGAAATACCTCGGCGGCTATCCGCCGCAGGTGCAGGCCCAGGTGCGAGAGCTGATCGCGCAGGACCGGCTGGGCGCGCTGCTGGCGGCGAAGTACCGCGACGCCCACGCCGTGCGCAAGGACGGCCAGCTCTACGCCTACGTGCAGGCGCTGAAAGAGCGCCACATGCGCAAGGCGCCGCCGCTGGGCAAGGTGCTCTACGACGGCAGGCTGCAGGTACTGAAGCATGCGCTGGGCACCCACACCACCATCTCGCGCGTGCAGGGCGCGCGGCTCAGGGCCAGCCGCGAGATCCGCATCGCCAGCGTGTTCCGCGACGCCCCCGCGGACTTCCTGAAGATGATCGTCGTGCACGAGCTCGCGCACATGAAAGAGGCCGAGCACAACAAGGCCTTCTACCAGCTGTGCACGCATATGGCGCCGGACTACCACCAGCTGGAGTTCGACCTGCGGCTGTATCTCACCGGGCTGGAGTTGCGTCCGCCGGGCGCACGGGAACCGGCGCCCTAGCGATCGCTGGCCTGTGGCGGTCGATGACACGTTGCCGCTCCGCCTCGCGCTTCGTCATCGCAGAGTTATCGCGGGGCTGCTAGCGTGCCCGCTCCCTGAATAGGCTTCCGCTGCCGATGCGCCGATTCCCGCGTCTTGTCGCCGTTCCGCTTGTGTTGCTGGCCCTGGTTGCCTGCGGCGAGGACGCACCTCCCGAGGCCGTTCCCAGCCTCGCGGTCGTGCTGGCCATCCCGCAGCAGCAGGAGGTCACCCGCGAGGTGGTCGCCTCGGGTGCGGTGGAAGCGTGGGAAGAGGTCTCGGTGGGCGTGGAGCTCTCCGGGCTGCGGGTGGCCAGCGTCGAGGTCGAGGTGGGCAACGCGGTGGCCGCCGGCGACGTGCTGCTGCGTGTCGACGACCGCACGCTGGCGTCGCAGCTGCAGCAGTCGGAAGCCTCGGTGCGCGAGGCCGAGACCAATCTCGAGACCGCGCGCCGCCGTGCCGCGCGCGTGCGCGAACTCGCCGGCGAGCGCCTGGTCGCGCTGCAGGATGCCGAGCAGGCCGAGGCCGAGCGCGACAACGCGCAGGCGCGGCTCAATACCGCGATCGCGAGCCGCGATGCCGCGCGCGTGCAGCGCGACTTCACCGTGGTGCGCGCGCCGGTATCCGGCGTGGTGTCGGCGCGCAGCGTGCAGCCCGGGCAGGTGGTCGGCGCCGGTGGCGAGCTGCTGCGGCTGATCCGCGATGGCCGCCTGGAATGGCGCGCCGAACTCGCCGAGGCCGATCTGCTGCGCGTCGGCACGGGCACCCTGGTGCAGGTGGATACGCCGATCGGCGCGGTCGAAGGCAGCGTGCGCACGGTGTCGCCGGCGCTCGATCCGCAGCGCCGCACCGGCACCGTCTACGTGGACCTGCCCGATCCCGGCCCGCTGCGCGCGGGCATGTTCGCGCAGGGGCGGCTGGCGCTCGGCCGCGCGCAGGCGCTGCTGGTGCCCAACGAGGCCATCGTGCGCCGCGACGGCCGTGCCTATGCCTTCACCGTGGAACCCGATGGCCGCGTGCGCGAGCGCGGCGTGTCGGTGGGCAGCACCCACGGCGACATGAACGAAGTGCGCGACGGCCTCACCGCCGATGACCGCGTGGTCGCACGCGGCGCCGGGTTCCTCGGCGATGGCGATCTCGTGCGCGTGGTCGACAGCCCGGCAGGCGCCGATGCCGCCAACGCGCAGCCCGCCGCTGATGCGGGCAGCGATGCAGGGGCCGCGCCCGCGAGCGCACCTGCAGCGCCTTCCGGCGCCGGCGCCACCCGCGAGGCCACCCACGACGCCGCCACCGGGACGCTCGCCGAATGAACTTCTCCGCGTGGTCGATCCACCGGCCGTTACCTGCGATCCTGGTGTTCATCCTGCTCACCGCCGCCGGCCTGGTCGCCTTCAACCGGCTGGCGGTGTCGCAGTTCCCGGACCTCACCGTACCGGTGGTCAATGTCACCGTGATGCTGCCCGGCGCCAGCCCCAGCACGCTCGAGACCCAGGTCACCCGCAAGATCGAGGACGCCACCGCCAGCATCCCCGCGCTGCGCAACATGGCGTCCATCGTCAACGAAGGCGTATCGACCACCATCCTCACCTTCGAGATCGAGAAGGACGGCACGCTGGCCAAGGACGAGGTGCGCGACGCCATCGACCGCGTGCGCATCGACCTGCCGGCCGACGTCGAGCCGCCGATCGTGTCGCTGGTCAACGTCACCGGCGGCGACATGCTGCATTACGCCGTCACCGCCGATGGCTGGAGCGACGAGGAGCTCAGCTGGTTCATCGACGACACCGTGGCCAAGCGGCTGTTCGCGGTGCCCGGCGTGGGCGCGGTGCGGCGTATCGGCGGCGTCGACCGCGAGATCCGCGTCGCCCTGCGGCCCGAGGCCGTGCAGGGCTTCGGCGTCAGCCCGGCGCTGATCAGCCAGCAGCTCGCGCGCATCCAGCAGGAACAGCCGGGCGGGCGCACCACCGTGGGCGGCAGCGAGCAGGCGGTGCGCACCCTCGGCACCGTCGATTCCGCCGCCGACCTCGCCGACTTCCCCATCTCCATGCCGGACGGCCGCAGCGTGCGCCTGTCGACGCTGGCCACCGTGAGCGACGGCCACGCCACCGTCAGCCAGCGCACCACGCTCGATGGCCGGCCGGTGATCGGCTTCGCCGTGCAGCGCACCACCAACACCAGCGAGGTCGACGTCGGCAACGCCGTGCGCGAGAGCGTGGCGAAGCTGCAGCAGGAGCAGCCGCGCGTGCGCGTGGTCGAGGTGGCCTCGACCACCCAGGTGGCCGAGGACTCGTTCGACTCCTCGATGCACATGCTCTACGAGGGCGCGGCGCTGGCGGTGCTGGTGGTATTCCTGTTCCTGCGCGACTTCCGCGCCACCTTCATCAGCGCCGTGGCGCTGCCGCTGTCGATCATCCCGACCTTCGCGGTGATGTACTGGCTGGGCTTCAGCCTCAACATGATCACCCTGCTGGCACTCGCCGTGGTGGTGGGCATCCTGGTCGACGATGCCATCGTCGAGGTCGAGAACATCGACCGCCACCTGCGCATGGGCAAGGCGCCGAAGCAGGCCGCGCTCGAGGCAGCCGACGAGATCGGCCTGGCGGTGATCGCGACCTCTTGCACGCTGGCGGCCGTGTTCATCCCCGTGGCCTTCATGCCCGGCATCCCGGGCAAGTTCTTCCGCGAGTTCGGCTGGACCGCGGCCGCGGCGGTGATGTTCTCGCTGCTGGTGGCGCGCCTGATCACGCCGATGATGGCGGCGTACATGCTGAAGCCGCTGCCCGAGCACAAGGGCGATTCGAAGCTGATGCAGTGGTACCTGCGCTTCGTCGACGACGCGCTCAAGCACCGCAACCGCACGCTGGTGATCGCACTGGCGATCTTCATCGGCTCGCTGGCGCTGCTGCCGCTGCTCAAGGTCACCTTCATCCCGCCCACCGATGGCATCCAGAGCAACGTACTGATCGAGCTGCCGCCCGGCACCCCGCTCGCCACCACCGAAGAGGTGGCCGAAACCGCGCGCCAGCGCATTGCCGACATCCCGGAGATCGAGCACGTGTTCGTGACCGCCGGCAGCAATTCCGGCGCGAACGGCCCGGCCGGCGACCTCACCAGTGCCGAGCTGCGCAAGGCCACGCTGACCATCCGCTGGAAGGACGACCGCGACCTCACCCAGTACGAGCTGGAGTCGGTGGTGCGCGGGCGCCTGGCCGACATCCCCGGTGCGCGCCTGAGCTTCCAGGGCGGCGAACCGGGCCGCGCCCTGCAGCTGGTGCTGGCCGGCGACGACCCGGTGGCACTGGCCGCCGCCGCGCGCGATGTGGAGCGCGAGATCCGCCAGCTGCCGGGCCTGGGCACGGTGGGGTCATCGGCCTCGCTGGTGCGCCCGGAGGTGATCGTGCGGCCCGATCCCGCGCGTGCCGCCGACCTCGGCGTGTCCACCGCCGATATCGCCGCCGCCACCCGGGTGGCGACGCGCGGCGATTACGAGCAGTTCCTCGCCAAGTTGAACCTGCCCGAGCGCCAGGTGCCGATCCGCGTGCAGCTCGACGAGAAGGCGCTGTCGGACCCGTCGCTGCTCGGCCAGCTGCGCGTGCCCACCGCCACCGGCGGCAGCGTGCCGCTGTCGTCGGTGGCCGGGATCACCACCGCCAGCGGCCCTTCGCAGATCGACCGCTTCGACCGCCGCCGCAACGTCACCATCACCGTCGATCTCAACGGCATGGCGATGGGCGAGGTGGAAGGCCAGATCGACGCGCTGCCCTCGCTGGTCAACCTGCCGGTGGGCGTGGAGCGCCAGGCCGCCGGCGACAGCGAGATCTTCGCGGAGATGTTCGGCGGCTTCGCGATGGCCATGGTGGCCGGCATCTTCTGCGTCTACGGCGTGCTGCTGCTGCTGTTCAACCACGCCAGCCAGCCCATCACCATCCTCGTCGCGGTGCCGCTGGCCGCGGGCGGCGCGTTCGGCGCGCTGCTGGTCACCGGCCTGGACATCTCGCTGCCGGTGCTGATCGGGCTGATCCTGCTGATCGGCATCGCGGTGAAGAACTCGATCCTGCTGGTGGACTACGCGGTCATGGCCGAGGAGCAGGGGATGAGTCGCCACGAGGCGCTGATGGACGCCTGCCACAAGCGCGCGCGGCCGGTGATCATGACCACGCTGGCGATGGGTGCGGGCATGATGCCGATCGCGCTGGGTCTGACGGCGGATTCAAGCTTCCGCATGCCGATGGCGGTGGCGGTGATCGGTGGGTTGATCACCTCGACGGTATTGAGCCTGGTGGTGGTGCCGGCGGCGTACACGCTGGTGGATGATGTGGAGGAGCGGGTGCTCGGGAGGTTGCGGCGGGGGGCCGCAGACGCCAGTGAGGTTGCGGCGCCACCATGACTGGCATCACGATGGCGGCGGCCGGTGCAATGGAGTGGCAGGTGTCGACAGGCAAGGCTGGCAGGCGGGGTGGGGCATACCGTCGGCGATCCCGCGCCGCGCACGGACGGGCATTCGGTCTGGCGTTGGGTCTGGTCCTGCTTGTACCGGCCACCTCGGCACTCGCGCAGGATGCGGACGCACTCAGCTTCGATCAGGCGCGCGAGCGGATGGAACGGGTCTCCGACGCGCTGGCTGCCGCGGACGCCAACCTGCGCGCCCGGCAGGACCTGTCCGATGCGACCGCGCGCCTGCGGCTGCCGGAGATTTCGCTCGAAGCGCGCTATCTGGAGTTCCAGAAGACGCTGAGCTTGCCGATGGGTTCGCTGGCGCCAGTGGGCGAGGCGTTCGGCATCGAAAGCCCGTTGCGGTTCCAGGAGCGCGACCGGCGATTTCGTCCGGTGTTGACCACGGTGCTGCCCCTGTACACGGGCGGGCAGATCCCGGCCGCGCAGGCGGCGGCCGCGGCCGCCCTGCGTGGGGCGGACGCGGAACGGGCGCAGCAGTCCCAGAAGCTGACATCGCAACTGGTCCAGGCCTACTTCGGCCAGGGCCTGGCCGAGCAGGCGCTGAGTGTGCGCCGCGAGGTGCGCGACGGCATGCGCCAACACCTGGCCCATGCCGAATCGCTTGAACGCGAAGGCTTCGCCACGCGCGCGCAGGTGTTGCAGGCGGTCGTCGCGCGTGATGCCAGCGAGCGCGAGTACCAGAAGGCGCTCAACGACCGCGACGCCGCCGCCCAGGCCCTGGCGCTGCTGTTGCGCAGCGATGGGCCGGTGACGCCGATCACGCCGCTGTTCGTGGTCGGCACATCGCCGGGCACGCTGGAGGCGTTCACCCGGGCCGCGCTTGAGCGGCACCCGCAGCTGGCGCAGCTGCGGGCGCTTGACGACCAGGCGGGCGCAGGCGTGCGTGTGCAGGAGGCGTCACTGAAACCGCAGGTGTACCTGTTCGGCCAGTACGACCTGTACCGTGAGGATGCGCTACTGACCGACACCGATTGGGCCTTCGGCATTGGCCTGAAGTACACCTTCCTGTCCGGGCGGGATCGCCCGCGCCAGATCAGTGCCGCGCGCGCGCAGCAGGAGCAGGCGCAGGCCGCACTGCGCGAAGCGCAGAACCAGATCAGGATCGGCGTGGCACAGGCCTGGAATGCGCTGGAAACGGCACGCCAGCAGTTCCTGCTGCTCGACAGCAGCATCGAACAGGCGCGTGAGAACCTGCGCCTGCAGGAACTGGCGTTCCGCGAGGGGCAGTCGACCTCGCTCGATGTCATGGACGCCAGGCTCGGCCTTGGCGCCGCACGGGTCGAACACGCGCACGCCGCCTACGACTATTGCGTGGCATTGGCGCACCTGCTCGAGCTGGGCGGCCAGTCGGCGCACTTTGGCGAGTACATCCGCAAGGCAGACCACAGGGTATTCCCCCATGAATGAAACCGCGCCGTCGCCGCCGCCGCCGCCACCCGTGGCTGCGGATGCACCGTCCGGCCGCCGTCGCCTGCGCCTCATTGCCCTGGGCGTGATTGCCGTGATCCTGGTTGGCGGCCTGTGGCTGGCGTTCCGCAGCCCGGCGGATCTGGTGCAGGGCATGGCCGATGCCGACAGCATCAACGTGTCGGCCAAGGTGACCGCGCGGGTGTCGGCGCTGCTGGTGGCCGAGGGCGAGCGGGTCGAGGCGGGGCAGGTACTGTTCGAGCTGGACAGCCCCGAGATCGCCGCGAAGCAGCGACAGGCCGAAGCCGCGCTCGCGGGCGCGCAGGCGCTGGCGGACAAGGCCGAGGAAGGCGCGCGCGTGGAGGACATCCGCGCAGCGGAGGCCAACTGGCGGCGCGCCCAGGCCGGACACGAACTGGCGCGTTCCACCTTCCAGCGCCTGGAGCGGCTGCATGCCGAGGGCGTGGTCACCCGGCAGCAGCGCGACGAGGCCCGTGCGAAGGCGATCGATGCCGAGCAGCAGGCGCGCGCAGCGCAGGCGCTGTACGAACAGGCGCAGGCCGGCGCCCGCGAACAGGACAGGAGCGCCGCGCAGGCGCAGGTGCGGCAGGCCGAAGGCGCCGTGGCCGAAGTACAGGCGGCCGAAAGCGAAGTGCGCGGCCGCGCGCCGACGGCCGGCGAGGTGTCCAAGCGCCTGGTCGAAACCGGCGAGCTGGTGGCGGCCGGCTATCCGGTCTTCACCCTGGTCGACCTCGACCACATGTGGGTGGCGTTCCACCTGCGCGAGGACCAGTTCGCGGGCCTGGAGGTGGGCCGCCGCCTGCGCGGTTCGATCCCGGCGCTGGAGCGCGAGGACGTCGAGTTCGAGGTCTACCACATCAGCCCGGCCGGCGATTTCGCGACCTGGCGCGCGACCCGGCAGTCGGCCGGCTACGACGTGAGGAGTTTCGAAGTGCGCGCGAGGCCGGTCGCGGAAGTCGCAGGCTTCCGGCCGGGCATGAGCGTGCTGTTCGCATGGCCGCAACGCTGACGCGGCCCACGGCACGCGAGGCGTTCGTCCGTTCGGCGTTGCGCGAGTGCGCACGGCTGCGCGCCGATCCCTGGGATCTGGCGTTGGCCACGTGGGTCCCGCTGCTGGCGCTGGCGCTGCTGGCCTGGACGTTCTCGGCCGGCGTGCCGCGCGAGCTGCCAGTGGCGGTGGTCGATCATGACAACAGTGCGGTCAGCCGCGAACTGGTGCGCAGGCTCGATGCCGTGCCGGCCTTGCGGGTGGCCGCGCGGCCGGCGGACCTGACGCAGGCCTGGTCGGAGGTGCGCGCGGTCCGGGCGTTCGCGGTGGTGCACGTGCCTGCGGGCGCCGAGCGCCAGGTCCTGCGTGGCGGCAGCGCCGTTGTTTTCGCCTACTACAACGCCAGCCACCAGACGGCAGGGCAGGCGGCGCTGCGGGGGATCGGAGAGGCAGCGCAGGCGACCAGTGCGCATCTCGTACGCGGTGAGGTGGCGCGGGTCGGTGGGGCGCAGGCGGTTCGCCAGCCGCCGCTGCGGGTGCAGGCCACCGTGCTGGCCAACGCCGCACGCAGCTACGAGCACTTCCTGCTCGGCCTGCTGTTCCCGGCACTGCTGCACCTCGCCGCCTGCCTGGCGATGGTCGGCGCGCTCGGGCGCGAACTGCGTGACGGCAGCGCGGGCACATGGCTGGCCGAGTGCGGCGATCGCCTGCTGCCGGCGGTGGCCGGCAAGCTGGCGCCGTACCTGCTGCTGTTCACCGCCTACGGCACGCTGTCGCTGCTCTGGCTGGCGGCGATCCGCGGCGGTGTGGCCGGCAGCGCGGTACTGCTGGTCGCCGCGCAGGCGGCGATGTACCTGGCCTACGGCGGCATCGCGCTGCTGCTGGTCGGGGCCACCCGCAACATGGGCACGTCGCTGTCGCTGACCGGACTGTATGCGGGCACGTCGCTGGCGTTCTCGGGCGCGACGTTCCCGGTGCAGGGAGCGCCGCTGTTCGCACAGGCCTGGAGCCAGCTGCTTCCCTTCACCGCCTACCTCAAGCTGCAGGCGCAGCAGCTCGACATGGATGCGGCATGGACGGCCTCGCTGTCGTTGCTGGGGACCTTGCTGCTGTTCGTGCTGGTGGCCGGCGGCGCGGGGCTGCGCCTGTATGCGCGCGGAGCGCGCGATCCGGCCTCCTGGGGGCAGCGATGAACCAGGTCAGGGCCGCCTTCCTGGAGACCCTGCGCGCCGTGTTCTCGGACCGCTACGCGGTGGTGACGCTGATCGGCGCCGTGGTGCTGTACTCGTTCTTCTACCCGGTCGCCTACCGGCACCAGGTGGCTTCGCAGTATCCGGTGCTGGTGGTCGACCTCGACCATAGCGCCATGAGCCGCGCCCTGGTGCGCAAGGCGGGCGCGGTGCGCGCGGTGAGGATCGTCGGCGATGCGACCTCGGTGGAGGAGGCCCGGCCAAGGATCGCCCGCGGTGAAGCGCAGGGCCTGCTGGTGGTGCCCGCGGGGTTCGAACGCGGGATCCTGCGCGGCGGGCAGGGGCAACTGGCGCTGTACGGCAGTGGTGCGTTCCTCGGTCGCGGCGGCGTGGTGCTGGAGGGCCTGGGCGAGGCCGCCGCCGCGTTCGCGCGCGAGGCCGCCGTGGTGCAGGCAGGTTTCGCAGGTGCGCCCGGCGCAGCGCCGCTGCAGGTGGTGGCGCGGCCGCTGTTCAACACCCGCGAGGGTTACGGCAGCGCCGTGGTGCCGGGCGTGGCACAGCTGATCGTGCAGCAGACACTGCTGATCGGCATGCTGGTCATGGCCGGCACGCGTCGCGAACGCCTGGGTCGGCTGGCGTTCTCGCGCCGCGGCCTGCTCGGCATCGCCGCCGCGTTCGCGCTGATCGGCGTGTGCAGCATGCTGTACTACAACGGTCTGGTGATGTGGCTCCAGGACTATCCGCGTGGCGGCAATCCGCCCGGTACGCTGGTGGGCGGAGTGCTGTACGTGGCCGCGGTGGTGGCGTTCGCGCTGTTTGCGGGCAGTTTCTTCCGCACCCGCGAACGGCCCTTCCAGCTGATGCTCGTCACCGCGCTGCCACTGTTCTTCCTGTCCGGGCTGTCATGGCCGGCCGTGGCGATGCCACAGCCCCTGGCGTGGCTGGCGAAGCTGGTTCCCTCCACGCCCGGCATCAACCTGATGGTGAAGTTCAACCAGATGGGCGCAAGCTTCGCCGAGGCGCTTCCCGAGTTGTGCAACCTCGCTTTTTTGACACTGCTGTATGGCGCGCTGGCGGTATGGCGCTACGCCCCGGGGCGGGACGGCGCCTGACGGGCCGGTCACGGAGCACGGGGCCGGGGCGGCTTCTGCGCGGGTATCGGAGATCGTCTGCGCGCTGGATGTGCTGGCCGACAATATCGATCCGGCCGAAAGCTGCAAGGCCTTCCGCGGCCGCATGCCGAGCGCCGATGCCCTGCTGCGCAACCGCGGCCTGAACTGACCCTTCGGCGGGTGCGGTAACCAAAAGGCGACCCGGGCGACCGGGTCGCCTTTTTCATGCTGCGGGCGCCGCACCGGAGCCGCCGCGTCATCCGCCGCGCGGCCACGCACCGGCGCTCAGTCGCCGGCGGTCTTCCGGGTGCCGGCGCCCGCGAACTCCGGAAACGCCTCCTCCAGCGAGCCCTCGTCCGGCAGCACGTAGAACACGCCGCCGCGCGCGAAGGTGGGGCTGACGACCTGCTCGTAGAACGCCGGAGACACGTTGATGCAGCCGTGGGTGACCCGGTTGTCATCCGGCGTTGGCGAGGCCAGGCGCTCGGGGCGCTTTTCCTCCGGCACGCCGGTCGCGGTCGGGTGGATCGAGACCGCGGAGTCGTAGTCGACCCACAGCACGCGGCCGGCATCGATGGACGGACCGTAGCCGCCGACGAAGCGGCCCGCCGGGGTGGTGCGGTCGCGGCCGGGGATCTCGCGCAGGGCGAGGCCCGCGATGCCGGGGGCGGTGTGGTCGCCCACGGCGGAGCCGAACAGGCCGGGCGCGGCGCCGCGCAGGCGGCCATCGCCGCCGAACACGAGGATCTGGGCGGCGGCCTTGTCCATGATCGCGAAGGGATAGCCCTGGCTGTCGCCGGAGGCGACGACCCAGCCGGCCAGTTCGATCACCGTGTCGGAGACGTCCTGGCCGCGGGGCAGTTCGTCCAGTGACGTCACCGGCCGGGTGCCGTCGTCGCGCGCGCTGGCGGTGGCGCCCACGCTGGCCAGCGCCAGCGCCAAGGCCAGCGCAACCGCGCGCCGGCGCTGGTGAGGGAGGGAGTGGGGGAAAGTACGGATGGGAAGCTCCTCGGGGGCGGAACACCATCCAACGCGGGGATCCGCGCCGCGCAGGCGACGGATCCCCGCGCCGGTCGGTCAAGCGGAGTGCGTGCTCACCCGCGCGGCACGCGGCGCGGCGACGATTCCAGCTGCTGCACGCGGCCTTCGATCTGGTCGAGGCGCTGGTTGGCGCGCTGGGCGCCCTGATTGGCGGATTCGGCGCTCTGGGCCGCGCCCTGCACCTGGGTGTCGAGGCGGTCGAGGCGGGAGTCGCCGCGGCAATGTCTGACGCGAAGATCAGAACGCACCGATACGAACGTGCGAACACAGGCGCAACCCTGAGCAGCCGTCCCTGCAACGGAGCGCTGCGTGCCGCGCCTCGCCACATCCCGGCGGCAGGCCGAGGTGTGCGCGCCACTGCCGGCCGCCCACGCCGCTGCGCGTTACGCGCGCCACCTGCCCGAGCGCACGCTGCTGTACGCGCTAGTGCAGGCGCACTACCCGGACTTCATCGCGCGTCTTGAGGCCGAAGACCGCCCGCTGCCCGAGTATGTGCGCGAGGCGTTCGAGACCTACCTGCGCTGCGGCGTGCTCGAGCACGGCTTCCTGCGCGTGGTCTGCGAGCACTGTCGTGCCGAGAGGCTGGTGGCGTATTCCTGCAAGAAGCGCGGGCTGTGCCCGAGCTGCGGCGCACGGCGCATGGCCGAGTCGGCGCGGCATCTGGTGGACGAGGTGTTCGGCCCGCGGCCGGTGCGGCAATGGGTGCTGAGTTTCCCCTACCCGTTGCGCTTCCTGTTCGCCAGCAAGCCTGAGGCGATCGGCCCGGTGCTGGGCATCGTGCATCGTGTGATCGCCGGTTGGCTTGCCGATCAGGCCGGCGTGCCGCGGGATACGGCGCAATGCGGCGTGGTGACCCTGATCCAGCGCTTCGGCAGCGCGCTGAACCTGAATGTTCACTTCCACATGCTGTGGCTCGACGGCGTGTACGACGCGAACGTCGAGCCCCCGCGGCGCAAGCCGCGCCTGCGCCGCGCCCCCACCTCTGCGCAACTGACGCAGCTCGCCAACACCATCGCGCATCGCGTGTGCCGGCACCTGTCGCGCCGCGGCTGGCTCGAAGGCGAAGACGAATCCGTGTTCCTGTCCGACAGCGCGGGTAGCGACGACGGCATGGATGGGCTGCGGATGAGTTCGATGACCTACCGCATCGCCACCGGTCGCGACGCTGGCCGCAAGGTCGTCACGCTGCAAACATTGCCCGGTGACGCAGGCTCGCTGGAGGGCGACGCCGGCAAGGTCGGCGGCTTCTCGCTGCATGCCGGCGTGGCCGCGGAAGCACACGAGAGCCACAAGCTCGAAAAGCTGTGCCGCTACATCACGCGCCCGGCGATCAGCGAGCAGCGGCTATCGATCTCACCGCAGGGCAGGGTGCGGTATCAGCTCAAGACGCCGTGGCGCAATGGCACCACCCATGTCGAATGGGATGCGGTGGACTTCATCGCCAAGCTGGCGGCACTGGTCCCGCCACCTCGCGCGCATCTCACCCGCTTCCACGGCGTATTCGCCCCGAACGCGAATCTGCGCGCGCAGGTGACGCCATCGGGGCGCGGCAAGCGGCCTGCGAGCGATGCAGTGCCGGTGGACGTCAGCGCCCACGACGAGCCGCGCAGCCCCGAGCAGAAGCGCCATGCGATGAGCTGGGCGCAACGGCTCAAGCGGGTCTTTTCCATCGACATCACCACCTGCGCCCACTGCGGCGGCGCGGTACGGATTGTCGCCAGCATCGAGGAACCCACCGCCATCCGCGCCATCCTCGCCCACTTCGAGAAGCACGGCGCGCTGGAGCAAGCGCACTACCGGCCCGCAGCGCGCGCGCCGCCGCCGGCCGTGTGACGAGGTGCCGGCCACACAGCCGGTAGCGAAACCAGAGTCCGATCCAATGCGGCCACGACCCCGCAGGGCTGCGCTCGGCCCTGTGCCGGGATTCGGTGAGAAATGGCTACGCACTGAGCCGCTGCGTGGCCCCGCGATGTCGAAAACCCACGCATGAACCCCCGATCTGTGCCCGATCTGTGCCCAAAGCGGCGCTTGCGCGGCCGCTTCCTACCCGCCAGACTCGCCAAAAAGGGCGGTTGAACTTCCTATACCCCTACAGTTCGAGTTTCGGCTCAGCGAAATGCTCGCGCCCGACGTCGTCCCGCGGACCGACTTGGAGGCCATTCACCCGCTGGCCTATTTCGGCCTGGTTCGTCAGGTGATGACCGTGCTCAGCGGCGGCGAGCGGTCGCAGGGTCTGCGCGACGAGGTCGCGCGCAGTTGGGGCGGTGATCCCGCGCCCTACGCCGCCAAGCAGATCGAGACCGCTTCGGCCGCTGATCGACATCGACTATCAGGCCTCACCGCCCGGGCGATGCGCGGGTGGCCGTGGCTGTTTGTGGGCCACTGCGCCGACGCCCGGGTCTGGAAGTCCTGGGCGTTTGCGGACCGGCGCTATGGCCGATCACCGTTCGCCTATGCCGATCCAGTGATCCGTTACCTGACGCCCTGACGGCGGTCGCCTGTTCGTCGCTGGGTGTTGGATGCGTTGCCGCTGCGCCACGGTGAGTCTTCATTAACGCGACGCCTTTCATCATGAATCTCAAACAGTTGCGACGCTACTCTCGCGCGGGCTTTTTGCTACCAAATTGGCGTTTATGTTTGCCATAGTCGGCCGTTCATGCGACATTTCTTCATATAAGGTTGCCCGGAAGCCATTATCGGTTGCCGGGCTTTTCGACTCGAAGGACCGCATCATGACCAAGCCCATGCTCCAGCCGAGTTTTGTCGCCGGTCCGTTGGACGACGCTGCGGAGGCCGACGCCATGGTGACGGTGTTCGGCATTCTGAATCTCACCGAGGACTCCTTCTTCGATGAGAGCCGGCGGCTAGACCCCGCCGGCGCTGTCACCGCGGCGATCGAAATGCTGCGAGTCGGATCAGACGTCGTGGATGTCGGACCGGCCGCCAGCCATCCGGACGCGAGGCCTGTATCGCCGGCCGATGAGATCAGACGTATTGCGCCGCTCTTAGACGCCCTGTCCGATCAGATGCACCGTGTTTCAATCGACAGCTTCCAACCGGAAACCCAGCGCTATGCGCTCAAGCGCGGCGTGGGCTACCTGAACGATATCCAAGGATTTCCTGACCCTGCGCTCTATCCCGATATTGCTGAGGCGGACTGCAGGCTGGTGGTTATGCACTCAGCGCAGCGGGATGGCATCGCCACCCGCACCGGTCACCTTCGACCCGAAGACGCGCTCGACGAGATTGTGCGGTTCTTCGAGGCGCGGGTTTCCGCCTTGCGACGGAGCGGGGTCGCTGCCGACCGGCTCATCCTCGATCCGGGGATGGGATTTTTCTTGAGCCCCGCACCGGAAACATCGCTGCACGTGCTGTCGAACCTTCAAAAGCTGAAGTCGGCGTTGGGGCTTCCGCTATTGGTCTCGGTGTCGCGGAAATCCTTCTTGGGCGCCACCGTTGGCCTTCCTGTAAAGGATCTGGGTCCAGCGAGCCTTGCGGCGGAACTTCACGCGATCGGCAATGGCGCTGACTACGTCCGCACCCACGCGCCTGGAGATCTGCGAAGCGCAATCACCTTCTCGGAAACCCTCGCGAAATTTCGCAGTCGCGACGCCAGAGACCGAGGGTTAGATCATGCCTAGCATTCACCTTCCGGCCGCCCGCTAGCGGACCTGGTCAGGTTCCGCGAAGGTGGGCGCAGACATGCTGGGCTCGTCAGGATCAAACTGCACTATGAGGCGGCGGTTCATACCGCGCCAGGGGAGCGAATGGACAGCGAGGAGCCTCCGAACGTTCGGGTCGCCTGCTCGGGTGATATCGACGAGGTTGTGCGGCTGATGCACGACGCTGCGGCGTGGATGTCCGCCAAGGGAACGCCCGCCTGGGACGTCGCGCGGATCGACCGGACATTCGCGGAGACCTTCGTCCTGAGATCCGAGCTTGCGGCGCACGGCGCATGGCCGAGTCGGCGCGGCATCTGGTGGACGAGGTGTTCGGCCCGCGGCCGGTGCGGCAATGGGTGCTGAGTTTCCCGTACCCGTTGCGCTTCCTGTTCGCCAGCAAGCCTGAGGCGATCGGCCCGGTGCTGGGCATCGTGCATCGTGTGATCGCCGGTTGGCTTGCCGATCAGGCCGGCGTGCCGCGGGATACGGCGCAATGCGGCGCGGTGACCCTGATCCAGCGCTTCGGCAGCGCGCTGAACCTGAATGTTCACTTCCACATGCTGTGGCTCGACGGCGTGTACGACGCGAACGTCGAGCCCCCGCGGCGCAAGCCGCGCCTGCACCGCACCCGTGCGCCCACATCGGCGCAACTGACGGAACTGGCCAACACCATCGCGCATCGCGTGTGCCGGCACCTGTCGCGCCGCGGCTGGCTCGAAGGCGAAGACGAATCCGTGTTCCTGTCCGACAGCGCGGGTAGCGACGACGGCATGGATGGGCTGCGGATGAGTTCGATGACCTACCGCATCGCCACCGGTCGCGACGCTGGCCGCAAGGTCGTCACGCTGCAAACATTGCCCGGTGACGCAGGCTCGCTGGAGGGCGATGCCGGCAAGGTCGGCGGCTTCTCGCTGCATGCCGGCGTGGCCGCGGAAGCACACGAAAGCCACAAGCTCGAAAAGCTGTGCCGCTACATCACGCGCCCGGCGATCAGCGAGCAGCGGCTGTCGATCTCACCGCAGGGTAGGGTGCGGTATCAGCTCAAGACGCCGTGGCGCAATGGCACCACCCATGTCGAATGGGATGCGGTGGACTTCATCGCCAAGCTGGCGGCACTGGTCCCGCCACCTCGCGCGCATCTCACCCGCTTCCACGGCGTATTCGCCCCGAATGCAAACCTGCGTGCGCAGCTGACGCCCTCGGGGCGCGGCAAGCGGCCTGCGGGCGATGCGGTGCCAGTGGACGTCAGCGCCCACGACGAGCCGCGCAGCCCCGAGCAGAAGCGCCGTGCGATGAGCTGGGCGCAACGGATCAAGCGGGTCTTTTCCATCGACATCACCACCTGCGCCCACTGCGGCGGCGCGGTACGGATCGTCGCCAGCATCGAAGACCCCAAGGCCATTCGCGCCATCCTCGCCCACTTCGAGAAACACGGCGCGCTGGAGCAAGCGCACTACCGGCCCGCAGCGCGCGCCCCGCCGCCGGCCGCGTGATGAGGCGCCGGCCACGCAGCCGGCAGCCAAGCCAGAGTCCGATCCAATGCGGCCACGACCCCGCAGGGCTGCGCTCGGCCCTGTGCCGGGATTCGGTGAGAAATGGCTACGCACTGAGCCGCTGCGTGGCCCCGCGATGTCGAAAACCCACGCATGAACCCCCGATCTGTGCCCGATCTGTGCCCAAAGCGGCGCTTGCGCGGCCGCTTCCTACCCGCCAGACTCGCAAAAAAGGCGGTTGAACTTCCTATACCCAGCCTGAGGAGAGCCCCATGTCCCGAATCGAACTTGATGGCAAGGTCTGCCTGGTCACCGGTGCCGCCAGCGGCATCGGCAAGCACATCGCCGAAACCTATGCCGCCGCCGGTGGCCGCGTCGCGATCGCCGACCTGAAGCTGGACGCCGCGGAAGCCACCGCCGCCGCGATCCGCGAATCCGGCGGCCAGGCGATGGCCGTGGCGATGGACGTCACCAGCGAATCGCAGGTGGTCGAAGGCGTCGCGCAGATCGCCGCCGAATGGGGCCGGGTGGACGTGCTGGTCTCCAATGCCGGCATCCAGATCATCAACAAGATCACCGAGTTCTCGTTCGAGGACTGGAAGAAGATGCTCGCCATCCACCTCGACGGCGCCTTCCTGACCACCCGCGAGTGCATGAAGGACATGGAGAAGCGCGGTGCGCCCGGCGCGATCATCCTGATGGGCTCGGTGCACTCGCATCTGGCCTCGCCGCTGAAGGCGCCCTACGTCACCGCCAAGCACGGCCTGCTCGGCCTCGCCCGCACCATCGCCAAGGAAGGCGGCAAGCTCGGCATCCGCTCCAACGTGATCTGCCCGGGCTTCGTGCGCACCCCGCTGGTGGACAAGCAGATCCCGGAGCAGGCCAAGGAGTTCGGCATCAGCGAAGAGGAAGTGATCCAGAAGATCATGCTGAAGGACACCGTCGATGGCGAATTCACCACGCTCGACGACGTGGCCAACGTGGCGCTGACCCTGGCCGCTTTCGAGACCAACGCGCTCACCGGCCAGAGCATCGTGGTGAGCCACGGCTGGTTCATGCAGTGAAGCGGTCGGCCACGCACGCCGTGGCATGATCCCTCGCCATGGACACGTCCCCGCAACTGCTCGAGAAGGTCGCTCAATATCCCGCCATCGCCCTGGTGCTCCAGGGCGGCGGCGCGCTCGGCGCCTACCAGTGCGGCGTCTATCAGGCGCTCAACGAGGCCGGCATCCGCCCCAACTGGTACGCCGGCATCTCGATCGGCGCGATCAACGCGGCGATCATCGCCGGCAACCGGCCGCAGGATCGCATCGAACGGCTGCGTGATTTCTGGGAAACGATCTGCGAACCCGCGGGCCTCGCCAGCTGGCCGGCGATGGTCGTGCGCGCCGGGCTTTCGATGCTGCCGATGAACCCGGCTCTGGAAACCTGGGCCGCGACGATGAGCGCCCTGGCCGCCTTGTGGCAGGGCCAGCGCGGCTTCTTCACCCCGTGGCCGGCCTCGCCCTTCATGCGCTGCGACGGCACGCCGCAGGCCACCAGTTTCTATGACACCACGCCGCTGTTGGCAACGCTCGAGCGGCTGGTGGATTTCGACCGCATCAACGATGACCGCACGGTGCGCCTGACCGTCGGCGTCACCGACGTGGAGAGCGGCAACTTCCGCTATTTCGACAGCCGCGACACCCGGATCGGGCCGAAGCACATCCTGGCCTCAGGCTCGCTGCCGCCGGCCTTCGCGCCGGTGGAGATCGAGGGCCGCCATTACTGGGATGGAGGCGTGGTGTCGAACACGCCGCTGGAACACATCCTCGACGAATGGCCGCGCGAGGACACGCTGGCCTTCCAGGTGGATCTGTGGAGCGCGCGCGGTCAGCGCCCGCAGACGATGATGGACGTGCTCGAACGCGGCAAGGACATCCAGTATTCCAGCCGCACCCGCCACGGCACCGATAACGTCGCCCGCACCCAGCAGCTGCGGACGGCGCTCAACGACCTCATCGCCCGCCTGCCCGAAGGCGGCCTGCCGGAGAGCGCCCGCGAGGCACTGGCGCCGTGGCTGGACGATCGCGTCATCAACATCGTCCACCTGATCTACCAGGCCAAGCCGCACGAACAGCAGTTCAAGGACTATGCGTTCGGCCGCATCAGCATGGAGAGCCATTGGCAGAGCGGGCTGGCCGATACCCGGCAGACGCTGTCACACCCCGGCTGGTTCGACCTGCCCGACCGCGACCACGGCTACGCGGTACACGACGTGCACCGCGTCACGCAGAAGAAGCATCTGACGCGCTTCTGATCGGTTCGGGCCCGCCTCAGAACGGCTTGCCGACCACCAGATAGACGATGCCGACCAGGAGCACCAGCGGGATCTCGTTGATCCAGCGCAATGCACGTGCCGACGGCAGCGGACGCCCGGCTTCGGCAGCCTTCAGCCAACGCCCGATGACGATGCTGAAGACGAACACCAGCGTGACCAGCAACAGCTTGGCGTGCAGCCAGCCGCCGGCGAAACCGAAGTGCAGCCACAGCGTGAGCCCCATCAGCAGCGCGATGCCGAACAGCACGTGCCCGAAGCGGGAGAGCCTGCGCCCCATCAACACCAGTCGCTCGCGCACGGCCGGGTGTTCGCCTGCCTCGGCCAGGTTCACGAGGATGCGCGGCACGTACAGCACCGCCGCCGATGGCCAGGGCGCGTTCGGCTACAACGCCGCCACCGGCGAGTACGTCGACATGCTCGAGGCCGGCATCCTCGACCCGACCAAGGTCACGCGTACCGCGCTGCAGAACGCCGCGTCGATCGCCGGCCTGATGATCACGACCGAGGCGATGGTCGGCGAGCTGCCGAAGAAGGAAGAGCCGGCAATGCCGCCGGGCGGCATGGGTGGCATGGGCGGCATGGATTTCTAAGCCCCGCGATCCATCAAGCAAGACCACAAAGCCCGGCCTCGTGCCGGGCTTTGTGCGTTCTGGCGTCCGAGGCGGGAGACTTCCTACCCGCCCCGCGGCAATGTCCGACGCGAAGATCAGAAAACGCCGATATGAACGCGTGCACGCGGGCGCAACCCTGAGCAGCCGTCCCTGCAACGGAGCGCTGCGTGCCGCGCCTGACCGCACCCCGGCGGCAGGCCGAGGTGTGCGCGCCACTGCCGGCCGCCCACGCCGCTGCGCGTTACGCGCGCCACCTGCCCGAGCGCACGCTGCTGTACGCGCTAGTGCAGGCGCACTACCCGGACTTCATCAGCTGTTCGGCCTGACCGCGCACGAACGCAACGACATCCCGGTCTACGCCGACGGCGTGCGCGTGTTCGAGATCCGCGAGGCGGATGGCCAGAAGGTCGGCCTGTTCTACGCCGACTGGTTCGGCCGCTCCACCAAGCGCCCGGGCGCCTGGATGAACAGCATCCGCGTGCCCAACGGGCTGCTGGGCGAAAGCCCGATCGTGGTCAACAACCAGAACATCACGCGGCCCGCGGCCGGCGAGCGCGCGCTGATCTCGCTCGACGAAGCGCAGACCCTGTTCCACGAATTCGGCCATGGCCTGCACGGCCTGCTGTCGACCGCGCATTACCCGAGCCTGTCGGGCACCGCGGTCTCGCGTGACTTCGTCGAGTTCCCCTCGCAGGTCTACGAGCACTGGATCACCGAGCCGACCGTGCTGCAGGCGCATGCCCGCAATGCCGACGGCGAGGCGATGCCTACGGAGATGCTCGAGTCGCTGCTGAAGGCGCAGACCTTCAACCAGGGCTTCTTCACCGTGCAGCAGCTGTCGTCGGCGATCCTCGACATGCGCCTGCACCAGCTGACCGAACTGCCGGCCGATTTCGATGCCGGCGAGTGGGAAGCCGCGCAGCTGCGCGAGCTGGGCGTGCCGGAGGAGATCGGCATGCGCCACCGCCTGCCGCACTTCAGCCACATCTTCGATGGCGGCTATTCGGCCAGCTACTACGCCTACACCTGGGCGGAAGCGATGGACGCCGACGGCTTCGATGCGTTCAAGGAAGCCGGCAATGTGTTCGACCCGGAACTTGCCGCGAGGCTGCGCCGCGAGGTGTACGAGGTCGGCAACACCCGCGACCCCGCCGAGAGCTACAAGGCGTTCCGCGGCCGCATGCCGACGGCGGAGGCGCTGCTGCGCAACCGCGGCCTGAAGTGATCCACCGCCAGCGGCGATGAAAAGAGGCGACCCGGGCAACCGGGTCGCCTTCTTTCCGGACGGGCGCGGGTGCCTTGGAAGCAGCGGCGCCGCCGTCGGACGCCGCCCGGACCTAACCGGCCAGGTCGGGGAAGGTCTCGGCGAGCGAGCCCTCGTCGGGCAGGATGTAGAAGACCCCGCCGCGTTCGAAGGTCGGGCGCACGACGTCCTCGTAGAACTCCGGCGACACGTTGATGCAGCCGTGGGTGACGCGGTTGTCGTCGGGCGTGGGCGAGGCCAGGCGTTCGGCGCGCCTCTCGTCCGGAGCCCCGGTGGCGGTGGGGTGGATGGACACCGCGGACTCGTAATCGACCCAGAGCACGCGCCCGGCGTCGATCGATGGGCCGTAACCGCCCACGAAGCGGCCGGCAGGGGTGGTGCGGTCGCGGCCCGGGATCTCGCGCAGTGCCAGGCCGGCGATGCCGGGCGCGGTGTGGTCGCCGACCGCCGAGCCGAACAGCCCGGGCGCGGCGCCGCGAAGCCGGCCGTCACCGCCGAACACCAGGATCTGCGCCGCCGCCTTGTCGATCACCGCGAACGGATAGCCCTGGTGGTCATTGGCCGCGACCACCCGGCCGGCGAGTTCGATCACGGTGTCGGAGACGTCCTGGCCCTGCGGCAGCTGGTCGACCGCGGCAGCGGGCCTGGCGGCATCTTCTGCGCTGGCCATGCCGACGCCCGCGAACGCCAGGGCCAGCACCAGGGCGCCATGCAGGGCGCGCTTGGTGGGAAGGGTGCACATACGGATGGGGATTCCTCGAAAAACGGATCAGGCAAACGCCGGGACCCGACGCCCATGCAGGCCATCGGGTCCCGGGATCGGGCCGTGGGTCACGGCCCGGGCAACGCGATCAGCCGCGCGGCACGCGGCGCGGGGCCGATTCCAGCTGCTGCACGCGGCCTTCGATCTGGTCCAGCCGCTGGTTGGCGCGCTGGGCGGCCTGGTTTGCGGATTCCGCGCTCTGGGCCGCGCTCTGCACCCGCGTATCGACCTGGTCGAGGCGCGAATTGATGCCTGCGAACTCGTCGTCATAGGTGGCGCAGGCGGAAAGGCCCACGGTGGCGAGCAGTGCCACACCGAGCGTACGTGCCACCACCAGATGCTTCTTCTTCAGGAACATGACCATCTCCTCTGTCGGGGGCCTCGAATATAGCGGCGTTTGCGGCGACGCCGTGACCCGCCTTCAGCTGACGTTCCATGTCGTGCAATAGCGATGAAGGAGCACAAAGTGACCTTAAGCGGCACGCTCGTACCCACGAAACCGGCCCCGCGGCCCAGGTCATCGCACCGATGGCCCCCGGTCCGTCGGGCCGACCACCTCACCGTCTTCCTTGGTGAACGGCTGCGCCAGCGGCGGCAGGATCTCCAGCACCACTTCGGAAGGCCGGCACAGCCGGGTGCCGGTGTCGGTGACCACGAACGGGCGGTTGATCAGCACCGGGTGCGCGAGCATCGCGTCGAGCAACTGGTCGTCGGTCAGCGTCGGATCGTCGAGGCCCAGGTCGTCGTAGGGCGTGCCCTTGCGGCGCAGCGCATCGCGCACGCCGATGCCGGCGGCGGCGATCATCGCCACAAGCTGCTCGCGCGACGGCGGATCGCGCAGGTACTCGACCACCGTCGGCTCGATGCCGGAATGGCGGATCAGCGCCAGGGTATTGCGCGAGGTGCCGCAGGAAGGGTTGTGCCAGATGGTCGCGTCCATGGGTGGCCTTCAGGTTCCGGTGGAGGTGGCGGCCGCTGCCAGCGCGGCGGCGACCAGGTGGCCCTTGCGTTCGCTGTAGCGGCTGGTCAGGTAGTCGCTGTGGCCGCGCACCAGCAGGGTGAACTTCACCAGCTCCTCGATCACGTCGACCACGCGGTCGTACAGCGCCGAAGGCTTCATGCGGCCGGCGTCGTCGAACTCCTGCCAGGCCTTGGGCACCGACGACTGGTTGGGGATGGTGACCATGCGCATCCAGCGCCCGAGCACGCGCATGGCGTTGACGGCGTTGAACGACTGCGAGCCGCCGCTGACCTGCATCACCGCAAGCGTGCGGCCCTGGGTGGGGCGCATGCCGCCATCCTCGAGCGGCAGCCAGTCGATCTGGTTCTTGAACACCGCGGTGAGGGTGCCGTGGCGCTCGGGGCTCACCCATACCTGGCCCTCGGACCACAGCGACAGCGCCCGCAGCTCACGCACCTTCGGGTGGTCGGCCTCGCAACTGCCCTGCACGGGCAGGTCGCGCGGATCGAACACCCGCGTCTCGGCGCCGAAGTGGCGCAGCAGGCGCTCGGTTTCCAGCGCCAGCTTGCGGCTGTAGGACTCCGGGCGCAGCGAGCCGTAGAGGATCAGGATCCGCGGCGGGTGGCCGCCGTCGACACCGAGGCGGGCGGCATCGGGCACCTCGAGTGCGGCGGGGTCGATGTTGGGCAGGTCGTCGGGGACCGCGGTGATTGCGCGTTCGAAATTCATTCGACTATTCTAGAAACATGGAATTGAACGACGCAAGCGCCGCGCTCTCCGCGCTGGGCCATGTCACCCGCCTGTCGATCTTCCGCCAGCTGGTGGAGGCCGGCCCCGAGGGGCGCACGCCCGGGCAGATCGCCGGGGCGCTGTCGCTGCCCGGGGCAACGCTGTCGTTCCACCTCAAGGAACTCGCCGCCGCCGGGCTGATCGAGGGCGAAGCGCACGGCCGCAACATCTCCTACCGCGCCGACTTCGACGCCATGAACGCCCTGCTCGAATTCCTGACCCGCAACTGCTGCGGTGGCGATGCCGGCCGTTGCGCGCCTGCCTCGTCCCCGTCGACCAAACGCGCGCCGGCGCGCAAGGCCTGATCCATGCTGCTGGCGCTTGCGATCTTCGTCGTCACCATCGTGCTGGTGATCTGGCAGCCACGGGGCCTGAGCGTGGGCTGGAGCGCGAGTTTCGGCGCGTTGCTGGCGCTGGCCACCGGCGTGGTCGGCCTCGCGGACATCCCGGTGGTCTGGGGCATCGTCTGGAACGCCACGCTCACCTTCGTCGCGGTGATCCTCATCAGCCTGTTGCTGGACGAGGCCGGCTTCTTCGAATGGGCCGCGCTGCATGTCGCGCGCTGGGGTGGGGGCCGCGGGCGCACGCTGTTCGTGCTGCTGGTGCTTCTCGGCGCGGCGGTCTCGGCGCTGTTCGCAAACGACGGCGCCGCCCTCATCCTCACCCCGATCGTCATCGCCATGCTGCTGGCGCTGCGCTTCAGCCCCGCGGCCACGCTGGCCTTCGTGATGGCGGCCGGCTTCATCGCCGATACCGCCAGCCTGCCGCTGGTGGTGTCCAACCTGGTCAACATCGTCTCGGCGGACTACTTCGGCATCGGCTTCGCCGAATACGCCGCGGTGATGGTGCCGGTGAACCTGGTCTCGGTGGCCGCCACGTTGCTGATGCTGTTGTGGTTCTTCCGTCGCGAGATCCCGGAGCGCTACGACGTCAGCCAGCTCAAGGACCCGCGCACCGCCATCCTCGACCGCACCACCTTCAATGCCGGCTGGGGCGTGCTGGCGATGCTGCTGGTGGGCTTCTTCGGGCTGGAGCGCGTGGGCGTGCCGATCAGCGCCGTCGCCGGCGCCGGCGCGCTGGTGCTGCTGGCGGTGGCGGCGCGGGGCCATGTCATCCCCACCCGCAAGGTGCTGCGCGAGGCGCCGTGGCAGGTGGTGGTGTTCTCGCTGGGCATGTACCTGGTGGTGTACGGCCTGCGCAACCAGGGCCTCACCGACCACCTCGCCGTGCTGCTGGACGCCTTCGCCGGCCACGGCCTGTGGAGTGCCACGATGGGTACGGGCCTCCTCACTGCGTTCCTCTCCTCGGTGATGAACAACATGCCCACCGTGCTGGTGGGTGCCCTGTCCATCGATGCCAGCCAGGCCGAGGGCGTGGTGCGCGAGGCGATGATCTACGCCAACGTCATCGGCAGCGACCTCGGGCCGAAGTTCACCCCCATCGGCAGCCTCGCCACCCTGCTGTGGCTGCACGTGCTGGCGCGCAAGGGCATCCGCATCACCTGGGGCTACTACTTCAGGGTGGGCATCGTGCTGACCCTGCCGGTGCTGCTGGTCACGCTGGCGGCGCTGGCGGTGAGGTTGAGTGTGGGGTGAGGGGTGAGGGGTGAGGGGGCGACGCGGGCCATCACGCGTGGTTGGCGAATTTCTCGCCAATCGCCGGCGCTTGCCCCGGGACCTTGGCGACTGCATGAGGGCCAAGATGGGCAACGCCGAGGAGCACGACTCGAGCCGATCGCCGAGATGACGGCGACGTATGCGGTGAGCGTTGGAGGGTGGTGGGCCAACTGCGACAATGCCGGGATGAGCCAACTCCAGACCATCGAAGCCATCGAAAAGCGCCTGTGGAGCGCCGCAGACCTGCTGCGCGCCAACTCCGGCCTCGCCAGCAACGAATACTTCATGCCCGTCATGGGCCTGATCTTCCTGCGCCACGCCTACAGCCGCTACCTGGCGGTGAAGCCGCAGATCGAGGCCGGCCTGCCCAGCCGCGGCGGCAACATCCGGCCGCTCAAGAAGGAAGACTTCAGCCAGCAGGGCGCGATCTTCCTGCGGCCCGAGGCGCAGTTCGACCATCTGGTCAGCCTGCCCGATTCGGCCGACCGCGCCGCCGCCATCATCGCCGCCATGGAGGGCATCGAAGCCGACTACACCGCCCTGCGCGGCGTGCTGCCAAAGGGCGAGTACCAGAAGATCGCCAACGACGACCTGGGCGAGCTGCTGCGCAGGCTCAACCCCGAGGAGTTGAAGACCGCCGACGGCGACATCTTCGGCCGCATCTACGAGTACTTCCTCACCCAGTTCGCCGACCAGGGCGCGCACGACGGCGGCGAGTTCTTCACGCCGATCTCCATCGTGCAGATGATCGCCAACCTGATCGAACCCGAGCGCGGCACCGTGCTGGACCCGGCCTGCGGCTCGGGCGGCATGTTCGTGCAGAGCGCCAACCTGGTCGAGCGCAACCACGGCGACCCGGCCAGGGCGCTGACCTTCTACGGCATGGAGAAGAACGCCACCACCATCAAGCTGGCGCAGATGAACCTGGCCGTGCACGGGCTGCAGGGCAACATCGCCGAGGCCATCAGCTACTACGCCGACCCGCACGAGCTGCTGGGCAAGGCCGACTACGTGATGGCCAACCCGCCGTTCAACGTCGACGAAGTCGACGCCGAGAAGGTCCGCAACGACCCGCGCCTGCCCTTCGGCCTGCCCGGCGTGAACAAGGCGGGCAAGGTCAGCAATGGCAACTACCTGTGGATCTCCTACTTCCACAGCTACCTCTCGCCGCGCGGCCGCGCCGGCTTCGTGATGTCCTCGCAGGCCTCCAGCGCCGGCCGCGACGAGGCCGCGGTGCGCCGGCGCCTGGTGGAAACCGGCGACGTCGACGTGATGGTCGCCATCCGCGGCAACTTCTTCTACACCCGCACCGTGCCCTGCGAACTGTGGTTCTTCGACCGGGCCAAGCCCGAGGCGCGCCGCGACCACGTGTTGATGCTCGACGCGCGCAACGTCTACCGCAAGGTCACGCGCAAGATCTTCGACTTCAGCCCCGAGCAGCTGGCCAACCTGACCAGCATCGTCTGGCTCTACCGCGGTCAGCCCGAACGCTTCCTTGCGCTGGTGCGCCGGCACCTGCTGGACAGCGTGTCGGTGGCGGAGGCCAGCGTCGCGCCGCTGCAGGAAGCGCTGGCGCAGGCGGCGGCGCTGGCGGAATCCCTTGGCCGTCATTCCCGCGGAAGCGGGAATCCAGCGTCTTTGGAGGCGCAGAAGATCCTTGAGGATGCCTTGGCAACCTTCGCCAACGACGTGGACGCCTACGCTATCCGCGTGCGGGCCGAGTCGGCCGGTCCCATCGCTGTAGAAGCAGACAACACCACCCTGCACCAGGCCAGCGCCCGCCTGGCGCCACTGGCCAAGACCAGCCGCGACCTGCTCAAAGCCGTCGACCACCTCTACAAGCTTGCCGGGCACGTGCTGGACGCACTGGACGGCGAGGGCAGGACCCGCGACCTCAACCGCCAGCGCAAATCCGCCGACGAAGCCCGTCGTGCCGCGGTCGAAGCGCTCAAGCCCGTGCGCTACTTCCACCGCCAGGCGCTGTGGCTGCAGGAGCGCTTCCCGGACGCGCAGCTGCGCGACGTGCCGGGACTGGTGAAGCTGGTCAGCCGCGCCGAGATCGAAGCCAACGACTGGTCGCTCACGCCTGGCCGCTACGTGGGCGTGGCCCCGGAGGAAGTGGACGAGGAGTTCGACTTCGAAGCCGCGCTGCGCGACATCCATGTCGAGCTGAAGGGCCTGAACGAGGAGGCGGTGGAGCTGGCGGCGAGGATTGCGCGCAGTTTCGAGGGGCTGGGTGCGTGAGTTGGACGCAGAAGCCGCTCGCCGAGGTCGCGGAGCTATGCCTCGGGAAGATGCTGGATGAGAAAAAGAACAAGGGCGAGCTGATGCCTTACCTGGCGAACGTCAATGTTCGCTGGGGAAAGTTCGATCTCGACGGATTGCGTGAGATGCGCTTTGAGCCTCACGAACGGGAGCGCTACGGTTTAAAGAGTGGCGACATCGTGATGTGCGAAGGCGGCGAGCCAGGCCGCTGCGCGATCTGGAAGGATGAAGTGCCTGGGATGATGATCCAGAAGGCGCTTCATCGGATCAGGCCACGCGAAGAACTGGACCATCGATTTCTGTACTACCAGTTCCTTCTGAAGGGCCGGGCAGATGGGTTCAGCGGTCTGTTTACGGGCTCAACCATCAAACACCTGCCCGGACAGAATCTCGCAAAAGTTGAGGTCAGCTATCCCTCCAGGTCGGAGCAGGAGCGTATTGCCGAGGTGCTTTCGGCCTACGACGACCTGATCGAGAACAACCGCCGCCGCATTGCGCTGCTGGAGGAATCCGCCCGCCTGCTGTACCGCGAATGGTTCGTGCACCTGCGCTTCCCCGGCCACGAGCATGTCAAGATGGTTGAGGGTTTGCCTGAAGGTTGGTCTCGGAAACGTTTAGCAGAGCTTGTTTCGCCCCAGTACGGGTTCACCGAAACTGCTTCGACCGACATGATCGGTCCAAAATTTCTTCGTGGCACTGACATCAATAAGAGAAGTTACGTCGACTGGAGCAGCGTCCCCTTCTGTCCTATCGATGATCAGCAGAAAAGAAAGTACGCGCTGAAGCGCGGGGATATCGTGGTCATTCGAATGGCCGACCCGGGGAAGGTTGCGATTATTGAGGAAGATGTCGATGCGGTTTTCGCCTCGTACCTGATCCGCTTCAATCTGGTGTCGGATAACCTTCGGCCGTACTACTTGTTCTTTTCGCTTGACTCTGAGGACTATCAAGCGTTCGTAGGAGGGTCAAGCACTGGTGCAACGCGAAAGACCGCAAACGCGAGTCTGCTGACTTCTTTTCCGCTCTGCGTGCCGACAGTCGCGTTGCAGATGGAGTTTGAAGATTCAATCAAGCCCTTGCGAGGGCAGATAACAGTTCTTCTGCGTCAGAACGCGAAGCTCCGCCAAGCCCGCGACCTCCTGCTCCCGCGGCTCATGAGCGGCCAGATCCAGCCGAACGATACGTCTTATGCATAAGACGTAATGCTTGATATGTCTTATGCATAAGACTAGTCTGGCCCCATGGCCCGTTCGACGTCCGTCCGCACCTACTCCCGTTACAGCCTGCAGGCGCTGAGCCTGCTGGGGGCGCTGCTGCGCGCCGCGCGGATCGAACGCAAGCTCGGCGCCGCCCCGTTGGCCGAGCGCGTGGGCATCTCGCGCGACATGCTCTACCGGATCGAGAAGGGCGACCCCCGCTGCGAGATCGGGGTGGTGTTCGAACTGGCTGCGATCCTCGGCGTGCCGCTGTTCGAGCCCGAGCTCGGCGCGCTGCAGCAGCGCAGCCGCGAGGTCGAGGACCGGCTGGCGCTGCTGCCCAGGGCCGTGCACGCGCCGCGCGGCGAGGTGAAGGATGACTTCTGAGCCGCAGGCGCCGCCGCGCGAGGCCTATGTCTGGACCTGGCTGCCGGGCCGGGTCGAGCCGGTGGTGGCCGGGCGCCTGGCGCCCACGCCGCAGGGACTGCAGTTCAACTACGGCCGCAGCTGGCTGGAGCGGGGCGACGTGGTGCCGCTGTACCTGCCCGAGCTGCCGCTTCAGCCCGGCCTGCTGCCGCTGCCAACCGGCCTGGCCATGCCCGGCTGCCTGCGCGATGCCGCGCCCGATGCCTGGGGGCGGCGGGTGATCCTCAACCGCGCGCTGGGCGGCGCGGGCCGCGATGCCGATACCGCCGTGCTCGACGAGCTGAGCTATCTGCTGCAGTCGGGCTCGGACCGGATCGGTGCGCTGGATTTCCAGGCCTCGCCTTCCGAATACGCGCCGCGCGAGGGTGATGGCGCCTCGCTGGAGGAACTGCTCGACAGCGCCGCGCGCGTGGAGCGCGGCCTGCCGCTGTCGCCGGCGCTGGCCCAGGCGCTGCAGCACGGCACGTCGATCGGCGGGGCACGGCCCAAGGCCACGCTGGCCGACGATGGCCGTCGCTGGATCGCCAAGTTCTCCAGCAGCGGGGACGTGCAGCCGCTGGTGAAGCTGGAGTTCGTGGCGATGCGCCTGGCCGCGCTGGCCGGGCTGGACGTGGCGCCGGTGAAGCTGGTGCAGGCCGCGGGCAAGGACGTGCTGCTGGTGGAGCGCTTCGACCGGGTCTTGCACGCCGACGGCCACTGGCGGCGGCGCGGGCTGGTCTCGGCGCTGACCCTGCTGGCGCTGGACGAGATGATGGCCGCCTACGCCAGCTACGAGGACCTGGCCGAGATCGTCCGCCACCGCTTCGAGGCGCCGCGGGCCACGCTGCGCGAGCTGTTCGGGCGGCTGGTGTTCAACATCCTGTGCGGCAATACCGACGACCACGCGCGCAACCACGCCGCATTCTGGGACGGCGCGCGGCTCTCGCTGACGCCTGCGTACGACATCTGCCCGCAGGCGCGCGCCGGGCAGGAGGCGACCCAGGCGATGAAGATCCTGGGCGAGCAGCGCTTCAGCCGCCTGGCCCTGTGCGTGGAGGCTGCGCCGCGCTTCCAGTTGTCGGCGGCGCAGGCCCGGGGCATCATCGATGCGCAACTGCAGGTGCTCCACGCCCATTGGCGGGATGTCTGCGACGAGGCCGGGCTGGGCGAAGCGGAGCGCAACGCGCTGTGGGGGCGCCAGTTCCTCAACCCGTTCGCACTGCAGGGCTACGGGGACACCTGAAGGGGCAGGGGCCGCATGGCGTTGAACGAGGACACGCTGGTCCAGCAGACCGCCGCCGACTACCTGCGCGAAGTGCTCGGCTGGCGCAGCGAATACGCCTACAACACCGAAGTGCTCGGCCCGGAAGGCAGCTTCGGTCGCAGGACCGAACACGAGGTGGTGCTGACCCGCATCCTGGGCGAGAAGCTCGTGACGCTGAATCCTGGTCTCCCGGACGCGGCCTACCGGGATGCGCTGCGACAGATCGTGGAGGTGGGCGCCGGCCTGGCCGGCATGGCGGCCAACCGCGACAAGTACCGGCAGCTGCGCGACGGGGTGAAGGTCACGTTCCGCAAGCCCGACGGCAGCCTCGATGCGCGCACGCTGCGCGTGTTCGACTTCGACGTGCCGGAGAACAACGACTTCCTCGCCGTGCGCGAGCTGTGGGTCAGGGGCGACCTCTACCGCCGCCGCCCGGACATCATCGGCTTCGTCAATGGCATCCCGCTGCTGTTCGTCGAATGCAAGACGATCCACCGCAACCTGCGCAAGGCCTTCGACCAGAACCTGAAGGACTACCAGGACACCATCCCGCAGCTGTTCCACCACAACGCATTCCTGCTGCTGGCCAATGGCAACGAGGCGAAGATCGGCGCGCTGGGTGGCCGCTACGAGCATTTCCACAACTGGAAGCGGCTGGACGAGGCCGAGCCGGGCGTGGTGGACATGGAAACCCTGCTCAAGGGCGTGTGCGACAAACGCAACTTCCTCGACCTGTTCGAGAACTTCATCCTGTTCGACGACGTGGGCGATCGCAGCATCAAGATCGTCGCCCGCAACCACCAGTTCCTGGGGGTGAATCGTGCCGTCCGCGCGGTGGGCGAGCGTGATCGCAACCTGGGCCGGCTGGGCGTGTTCTGGCACACGCAAGGATCGGGCAAGAGCTATTCGATGCTGTTCTTCACCCGCAAGGTGCACCGGCGCATCGGCGGCAACTACACCTTCCTGATCATCACTGATCGCGACGACCTCGATGGCCAGATCTACCAGACGTACGTCGGCTGCGGCGTGGTGGGCGAAGGGGACGATGCGCGCGCGGCGAGCGGCGCGCACCTGAGGCGACTGCTGGGTGAGCACAAGGGCCATGTCTTCAGCCTGGTGCAGAAGTTCAACGAGCAGGTCGACCCCGAAGAGCCGTACTCCCGGCGCGAGGACATCATCGTCATCAGCGACGAGGCGCACCGCACCCAGTACGGCACGCTGGCGCTGAACATGCGCAACGCGCTGCCGGGCGCCAGCTACATCGGCTTCACCGGCACGCCGTTGATGGGCGACGACGAGGTGACGCGGCGGGTGTTCGGCGACTACGTGTCCACCTACGACTTCCAGCGCGCAGTCGACGACGGCGCCACGGTGCCCCTGTACTACGACGCGCGCGGCGAGAAGCTGAAGGTTGCCACCGACGACCTCAACCAGCGCATCGCCGACAGGCTGGCCGAGTTCGAGGACGAACTGGCGGACGACCCGGATGCCGAGCGCAGGCTGCAGCAGGCCATGGGACGCGACTACCACGTCATCACCGCGGGCGAGCGGCTGGACCGCATCGCCCGCGACTTCGTGCGGCACTACGCGGAAGGCTGGGAAAGCGGCAAGGCGATGTTCGTGTGCATCGACAAGCCGACCTGCGTGCGCATGCACGGCCTGATCGAGACGTACTGGACGGAGCTCATCCACGCGCTGACGCTCGAGAGGAACCGGCTGAGCGACCCGCAGGACCTGGCCCGGCGCGAGCGCCAGCTCAAGTGGATGGCCCAGACGCAGTTTGCCGTGGTGGTGAGCGAGGAGCAGGGCGAGGTCGAGCGATTCCGCAACCTCGGCCTGGACATCATTCCGCACCGCCGGCGCATGAAGGACGGCTGGAGCGTGCCGGGCGCGCCCAGGCCGTTGACCATGGAGGACGCGTTCAAGAAGCCGGACCATCCCTTCCGGGTGGCGATCGTCTGTGCCATGTGGCTCACCGGCTTCGACGTACCCAGCCTGGGTACGCTGTACTTGGACAAGCCGCTCAGGGCCCACACGCTGATGCAGGCCATCGCCCGCGCCAACCGCGTGGCCGAGGGCAAGACCAACGGTCTGATCGTGGACTACTGCGGCATCCTGAAGAACCTGCGCCGCGCGCTGGCGACATTCGCGGGCACACAGACAGGCGGCGAGGCCGGCGATGCAGACGGGACCGATCCTGCGCAGCCGCAGGATGCGCTGCTGGAGCGGCTGGACGCCTCGCTGGCCGAGGTCGAGGGCTGGATGGCCGGGCGCGGGATTCCGCTGGGCGCGATCCTCGACAGCGCCGGTTTCGAGCGCAACAAGGCGATCGTCGTCACCAAGGAATCGATCAACGAGAACGACGAGGTCCGCAAGCGTTACCAGCTGATGGCGCGCGACGTGCTCGCCCGCTTCCGGGCCTGCGTGCACGTGGAGGGCGTGAACGCGCGCCGGCCGCACGTGGATGCCATCGGGCTGGTCTACCGCAGCCTGCAGGAAGACGTGGACAGGCGCGACATCAGCCACATCATCCACGCACTGCGCGCCGAGGTGGACGCTGCCATCGCAACTGCGGACGCCGAAGTGCCGCCCGCCGCTCCTGCTGGAATCCAGGACCGCCCTCTCTTCGATATCAGCAGGATCGATTTCGCTGCCCTGGCGGAAGAGTTCAAGCGGAGCGCCCGGAAGAACACCGTGGTGCAGAGCCTGAAAGCGATGATCGAGTCGCGTCTCGCCCGTCTGCTGGAGAAGAACCCGATGCGCGCTGACCTGCAGGCGCGCTACGAGGAAATCGTCGCCGAATACAACCGCGAGAAGGATCGAGCCAGCATCGAGGCGACCTTCCAGCATCTCACAATCATCACGCAAGCCATGAGCGAGGAGGAGCAGCGTGCCGTCGAGCTGGGGCTCGACGAGGAGTCCTTGGCCCTGTTCGACCTGCTGCGCAAGCCGAATCTGGACAAGGGAAGGTCTGAGCAACTCGACCCAACTGGGCGACAATAGCGCGACCTGAATTGGATGACGATCGATGCAACTGACGTTCGGTGATGCCGAAGGCCTGGGCCAGCGCAAGCGGACCCGCAAGGAGATCTTCCTGGCGGAGATGGAGCAGGTGGTGCCGTGGAATGCGCTGCTGAAGCTGATCGAGCCGCACTATCCGAAGATGGGCCGTCCCGGCCGGCAGCCCTATGCGGTCGCGACGATGCTGCGCATCCACTTCCTGCAGCAGTGGTACGCGCTCAGTGATCCGGCCATGGAAGAGGCGCTGTACGACACGGCGGTGCTGCGGCGATTCGCCGGCCTCAGCGGGCTGGACAACATTCCCGACGAGACCACGATCCTCAACTTCCGTCGGCTGCTGGAAACGCACGAACTTGCGCCGCAGCTGCTGGAGCGGGTGAACGCGCACCTGGCCCGCAAGGGCCAGAGCTTGCGTGCGGGCACGATCGTGGACGCCACGATCATCGCGGCGCCGAGTTCGACCAAGAACAAGGACGGCCAGCGCGACCCGCAGATGCAGCAGACGAAGAAGGGCAACCAGTGGCACTTCGGGATGAAGGCGCACATTGGCGTGGACGAGGAGTCGGGCCTGGTGCACCACGTGGAGTGCACGGCGGCGAACGTGGCCGACGTGACGCAGGTGCACAAGCTGCTGCACGGCCGGGAGGACACGATCAGTGGCGACAGCGGCTACACCGGTGCGGACAAGCGCGAGGAACTGCAGCAGGTGCAGGCCGCGTTCCGGATCGCGGAGAAGCCGTCGAAGCTGCGGGCGATGAAGAACACGCGCGAGCGCAAATACGCCGAGCGCTGGGAGCACTTCAAGGCCAGCGTGCGGGCAAAGGTGGAGCACCCGTTCCGGGTGGTGAAGCGGCAGTTCGGCTACACCAAGGTGCGCTACCGCGGCTTGGCGAAGAACGCGGCGCAGGTGCTGACATTGTTCGCGTTGTCGAACCTGTGGATGGCGCGACGACACTTGTTGCTGCCGGCGGGGTAAATCCGCCTGGTGGACGGGGAAACCCGTCGAAAAGCGCCAGAAGTGGCGAGAAAGTGATCACATCGAGGTCGATCAGGCGCCTTGGCGCTGAAATCTAGGCATCAGCGCGCTTTGATCAGACCTTCCCAAGGTCGACGTCGAGAAGCTCAAAAGCGTTTCCACGGGACTGCTGGCAACCCTGAAGGCGTGCCTTTCGCAGATCGCCGACTGGCAGGCCACCGAGGGCAACCGGGATACGGTTCGCGTGGTCATCCATGACTACCTGTATGCCGATGCCACAGGCCTGCCGGTGGATGCTTATGAGGAAGATGACATAGAGACCTTGACAGACGATGTGTTCCGGCACGTGTGGAGGGCCTATCCGACCCTGCCTTCGCCGGTGTACGCCGCGACCTGACGGACGGGGCCGTGCCAGGCGTTCACCAAGACGCTTTGTCCTTATGGGGCGAAGGTCGCGTCCCGGGCGTGCGCCGCGTGCGATCAGCGGAAATGGACGAACGAACTCCCGTCGGCGACGAAGTGCAATGGCAAGCCTTCGGCCGCGACGTCTGCGCAGATGACACGCAGGACGGGTCGCCGGCCTTCGGCTGCCGATAGCTGATAGGCAGTCTCCCGCGCGTCCGCAAGCCCCGTGTGCCAGGGATAGATCAACACGGCCTCATTGCAGGGGTAGACGGCGGCGTAGGCATTGAGTTGGTACGCATGCGCGTCTGGGGGTGCGAGTCGCCCGCGTCGATCGATATCGACCCGGCTCCATTTGGTATCCGCCACGGCCAGCACT
Source organism: Alterluteimonas muca (assembly GCF_021191595.1). NCBI lineage: Bacteria > Pseudomonadati > Pseudomonadota > Gammaproteobacteria > Lysobacterales > Lysobacteraceae > Alterluteimonas > Alterluteimonas muca. The sequence goes on along the minus strand of NZ_JAIWPS010000003.1, from coordinate 100,657 downwards.
TCGGTCCCGGCGTTTAGGACGAGGTCGGGCCTCAGGCGGAAGAACTTCCTGTCGGGATCGCCCATTAGATCGGCCAGGTGCCGCCCGGTGTGTTGCGAGTGCAGCTGCAGCCCCTTCGACCCGGCGCGCTGCCGCAGCCTCGTTGCCACGGCGGCTTCGAACAGCCTGTTCATGTCGAACAGCAGTTCTGGAGCGGAGTTCGTGCCCTGGCGAATGTCGGGTGACAGCAACCGCAGGATCCAGCCGGCCCATCGCAGGGCCGGCGCGTAGTGATCGACCTGTCGGTCTTTGGTCAGTCGGCCATGCAGCGACAGGCCATCCCTGCGCGACGGTATTTCATCAAAGGCGGCTGCCATCTCCAGCCAAAGCCGTCCCGACTCCACGCCTCGTGCCCAGGGGCGGGCTGCAATCAGCGCTGCTTTGAGGACCTGGTTCCAGGGATTGTCGGCGGTCAGTTCGTCGAAACGACATGCAATCCGATCCACCCGCATCGCATGGGTGGTGGCCTGGCGCTGCAAGAGCAATCGCCCACGGATGACCCTTAGATCTTCTTCGTTGGTGCCGTAACGGCGCACCAGCCCGACTCGGACCAATCGCGCCAAGGCCTGCAGATAGGCAAGCACGAACACATCCAGGAGTTCCCGCTGCTGCAGGCCGTGGCCCACGCTACCGCCCGCGAAGATGGGCAGGTCGTATGCCCACCGCAGCAGCCGGAGCAAGGTCCCGCGTGCCAAGGCAGGGTCGACGTGTTCACCCACCTTCGGCAGTACTTCGAGGAAACGCCCGCTGCCGAGGCTCACCAGCCCCACGAACTGCGAGAGGCGTACCGAACGATGACCGAGGGTACAGAATCCCGGCCGCTGTTGGGCCATGGACGCGAGCCGCTCGGCCTCGACAGCGGAAAGCGCCGACTCGCCGCTCCCCACGGGAAGCATCTCGTGCTCGAGGGCAGTCAACGTCCGGAACTCCATGGGTCAGGCGGGCGCGTCTGAAGTGTCGTAGATCGATCGGAACGTCTCGGCAGTCCAGGTGGCCGAGTCGGTCAACGTATAACGCACACGTTCCTGCGCGCTGATGTCGGCATGGCCACCGAAAACGTCGGCTGCCGCCAGCGACTCGGCGCGCAGGAACGGAGAACCTCCGCTGCGTGCGGCGAGTACGAGTGCAATGCGGCTCCAGTCGTCGAAGAAGTATTCCTGCAACAGTGGGATGACCTGCAATCGGAACGCAGTGCGCAGATCTTCAAGGCTAGCGACGCGAGTGAAGTAGGCATGGCCGATGAGGCGATCGCGGTCCGCCAGGAACTCGAGCCGTTCGTTGATGGCCTGGAGAAGCCTGGCCAGCTCCACGCCTTCTATCCGCCGCTGCAGCACCCTGTAGTCCGGTGGCATCTCTTCGAACTCGAACCGCCGCCGCAATGCGATATCGAGTAGGGCGATGGACCTGTCGGCGGTGTTCATGGTGCCGTAGAGATCGAGGTTCTCCGGCACACCGAAGCGTTCGCCATCGCCGTCTTCATCCCCCGTGCCTGGCAGCTGGACTTCCATGCCACCCACCAGCGCGCCCTCAGCGTCATAGCGGGCACGCTTGTCGGGTTCGATGAGCGTGATGAGTTCACCGAAGACCTTCGCGATGTTGGCCCGGTTGATCTCGTCGATGAACAGCGCATACGGCTTCCCGGGGTTGGCGCGAGCCTCGGCGCAGATCTGTTTGAACACGCCATCCATCATCCGAAAACCGGTCGTCCCTCTTTCACCGCTGTTCTCCATGACCACCGGACGCAGGCCGATCACGAAGTCTTCGTACGAGTACGAAGGATGGAAGGTCACCACGCGATATCTCGCCACCGCTCGGCCTGAAACGCCCGGGCCTGCTTTCCAACTATCCAGGAGCTCGGCGGCGTCGCTGTCGCCGTCCCGCCACTCAGGCAGGACAGTCCAGTCGGACGCCTCGTTCTTCGTAAAGAGGAAGGGCGGGCGGCGGTCTGCGACGTTGACCGTGGTCACCTCGAGGGGGGTGTGACTCTGCAGGTATCCCCAGACGGTGGCCCGAACGTTGCTTCGCTTGCGCTGGGAGGCCTTGGCCTTGATCAGGGCGTGCTGCTCGAGCGATGTGACCTTGATCGGGTGAGCGAGGTCTGCAAGTGCGGCCGCAATCACCGCTCGCCAGCCGAATCTCGCGACCAGCCCGAGTTCCCAGGTGGCCCTGTCTACATCTGCCGGTTGATCCGTGTACCTGGCAAACAACTGCTGGAGTTTCCAGGTCTTCCCCGTCCCAGGCGGTCCGTACAGGATCAGGTTGCGGGCAGCCCCGTGCTTTCGTGAGTACGCAGGTACGGGCTCGGCGACGACACGTGTATCGACCTCTTCGTCCGTACCGGTGTCATCCGGTTCGTTGGGCTTCTTCCACTGGTCACGCAGCGGCTCGACATAGAAGTCGATCTCTGTCGTCCCGTAGCGTTGCTCCAGGTTACGGCGCAGTTCGAGCAGCGCGTCATCCAGTTGACGGTCGGTCCAGCGGCGGGTTTCCCTCGCCGTCGCCACCCCGAATCCCTGCAGGACCTTGTATCGGTCGCCATTGCTCGACATGCGTTCCACGCGCTCTGGAAACAGGAAGTACCGGAGCATGTGACGGAACTGGCGATCGCCGCTTTCCGGGATCGTGTCTATCCAGGCGAGGAACCGGTCGTAGTCCGCGAATATCCCGGCCCGCTCCTCGATGGGCAGCGACTTGATCGACTGACCCAGTCTCACCAGGTAAACCATTTCCCGCCAGCGATTGGTGTTTACCCCCATCCCGCCGGATCCGATGCCGTCCAGCATCTTGTCGGTCAGCATCGGGTGTGAGGGGTCGAGCGTCTCCCCGGACCAGCCCCATACCTGAAGGACCTTTGCCCGCTTAGTGTCTTCCGTGATGTTGCTTGGGAACAGGAACAGAGCCCACAGCAATTCAGCCATCAGCTTGCGGGCAGGGGGTGGCGCATCCTCGAGCTGAGTCCGCAGCTTCTCGAAGAAGTTGCCGCTGCCCACATCCAGACGCTGCAGGAAATGGCGATCCAGCACGTCGTAGTTTGCGGCCGTACTGATCGCGCCTTCCCCGAGGATGCTGCCATCCCTCACAAGGCACCGCTGAACCCACTCGCGGCCGGCGGCCGTGATGGTCGGGGCGTCGTGGTGATAGGTATAAAGCGCCATACAAGGCTCCGATTGATTCCCGCGAGCCTCGGACTCGTAGCTCGCTCGTGACGGCAGGTCGATTGAGATGTTGGGTCTTTGACGATCACGGGTGAGTATGTCAGTCCACCGCGACACATGAGATCCAGGCAGCTTCCCGCGAAGTCAGTGTCGGAAGCTCGCAACCGGCATCATCCACACATGGCCGAGAGCACCAAGCTGACCGGCGACTGCGGAGATCTCCATGTCCACATCTTCCTCCCTGCAGATCAGGGTTGCGCTGCCAATCGCCCTGGCCCTCGCACTCTCCGCCTGCACCACGCCTGCGGCTTCGGCGGCCTCGCCGACCCACGACGAGACAACCATGCAATCCCCGGTACTCGAACGCTTCGCCACCCCCGTCGACGGTATCCACAGCGGCGGCCGGATCACTGCCGACGATCTGCCGGCGCTGCGCGCGGCGGGCATCCGCCATGTGATCAATCTGGCCCCGGCGGCGGAGACGCCCGGCTTCGACGAGGCGGGCGCGGTACGTGCGGCGGGGATGCGCTACGACACCCTGCCCATTGCCGGCGCGGGTGATCTGGACCGCGAGACGGTGGTGGTCTTCGACCGGCTGCTGCAGGCGGCCGACGGGCCGACGCTGGTGTATTGCGCCAGCGGCAACCGGGTGGGCGCGCTGGCGGCGCTGCGTGCGGCGTGGCTGCACGGTGCGGACGAGGATGCTGCCGTGGAGGAAGGGCGGCGCTGGGGCCTGCGCGGGCTGGAGGGCGAGGTGCGTGGGCGACTGGCGCGCGAGCGCTGCGTGGCCGATGCGCGCGACGCTGACGGCGCGGCGCGCTGCGACGCCGCGGGCTGAGTTGGTGCATGTGGGAAGGTTGACAGTCATGACACCCGCCGCAGCGCTGTGTAGATTCAGGGCCTGAATGGATGCGGGAGACAAGGATGTCGACACTTTGGATCGTCGTTGGCGATACGACCACGAACGGGGGCGCCGTGATCGCGGGTTCCCCTTTCACGGATGTGCACGGCAAGCCCGTCGCCAGGATAGGTGACGCTGTCGTGTGCGGCCTGCACGGGCCGACATCCATTGCATCGGGCGACAGCACTCTGATCATCGACGGCGCACTTGTGGCGCGCCACGGTGACAAGTGCGCCTGCGGGTGCTCACTGTTGGCGGTAAGACAGATGTCGACCTCAGTGGAATCCGCGCCATCGTTTGCCCGCCGGGCTGATGCATCTGCGGTGGGCACTGCCACCGCTGCAGTGATGGGTGCAGTTGCACGAGCCAAGCAGGAGCAGGAGGAGCACACAGCTGCGGTTGGGTTCGATGGGCGAAGGACTGCTGCCGGCGTCGTAGATCCGTCCAAGGCCCGGGACGCCGTGCGCGACGCCAATACGGCGCCCCGCGAAGCTGGGGCCTACCGGTCCTATGACACGGAACTCGAGGCAGCGCACGCCTGGAGGCAGCACGTGCTGCCCCGTGGCGGACAAACACGGTGTAGAGATCGGTGCCCTGATCACCCGAGATGCCTCGGGGCAGTACCACCTGGGGCCTGCGTTCTCGAACGGCGCTTACGACAACGTCAACGGCCTCCTCGAGAATGGCCAGCAGGTCGCCGGTACAACCACCGCCTACATCCACACGCATCCCTACCCAGGCGGTTGGGTGGGTGCTGACCGGTCGTTCGCGTTCGGTGAGGAACCGGACATCACCCGAAGTGGTCTCCTGGGTGGGACCAACATGGGACCGGACGTCGCTGGCGATCTCGTGTCCGCCTACAGTGAGCAGCTCAACGCATACATCGCCGACAGTGCCGGCCTGCACCAGTTCGATTACAGGCGATACGTGGAACTGCAGCGCCAAAACGCTGGCGGCGTGCGCCTGGGCGACGCTTTCAGGAGCCTGGGACCATGAAGTTGGTCGTGCTCGCGGGCTTGCTCGCCCTGGTTGCCTGCGGTGGTCCGGTGGCGGGTGTGGACGCTGTCGCGCCAGCTTCGACCCATGGCCCCGTAACCGAGGAGCCCCGCTACTGCACCCAGGCAGGCGGCTTCGAAGTACCGCTGTGCAGATACGAACTTCGGGAACTCGCCGGGATTCACGACGACGTGGCTGTCGAGGTTCGGGGATACCTGAAACGCGGGCCAGGGGGCGTGCTTTCTGTTGCTCCGTCACCAGACGGTTCCGGTGCCGTGCCGATCACGCAGATCAATCCAGAGCATGCAGAAGGCTGGTATCTCGATGCAGTCGAGGGCCGTCTGGTGGCCGTTCGCGGTCACTACCGCCACGAACAGAGAGCTCTGGACGTGCTGTCGCTGCGCTGGGTGCAGGAGGAGGGGAGGGAGCCCCCGTCGTTCCCGCCACCTGCACAACGGGGGCGGCCGTCAGCCAGACCCATCGATCCCGCCCAGCCCTGATGTGAGGTGGTGCGAACTGGCCGCGCCACGCCACATGCGCTGCTATATGAGGCGGATGTCGCTGCCTGATCCACGTGCAGCGTGGCAGTGACGACCGGCCCGACGGGCGTGCTCAGGCCGCCATTTACCGCCCTTTGCTCGCAGTCGTGTGCGCTGGCGTCGGCGCAGCGCTGCATGGCGGGAGTCGTCCTCGGCAGCGCGGCGCAGCTGTCGACTCAGGACAGGAAATCCACCAGCAATTTGCGCTTGTCGACCGGCAGCTTGCGGAAAGCGGCGAGCAGGCTGGCCTCCTTGTCGCTGAGGCGCCGCGAGGTGGGAGGCGGCTCGCCGGCGCCCAGCTGGAACTGCCCGCGTCCGGTGGCGAGCCACTCGAAGCTGACGTCGAAGTCGATCGCGAGTTCGATGATGCGCGACAGTTCGGGCAGGGCGAGACCGGTGAGCCATTTGCGGGCGGTCTCGCGCGAGACCGCGTAGCGGTCGGCGAGCGCGCCGGTCCTCGCGCGACCTTCCGGGAAATGTGCGCGGTCCAGCGCGTGTCGCAGGCGGGATGCGAAGTCCTGGTGGAGTGCAGCCATCGAGTGTCGTGCTCGTCGCTTCAAAGCGCCACGGGGCAGGCCATGGCAGCGCAGGCTGCACCCATGGACGGGGCGCCCGATGCCGAGGCCCGCCCTCGTTACACCTTCGGCATCACCCTCTCGCAGGTGGATGCGCTGGCCCGCCTGATCCAGGCGGTGTCCGCGCATGGCGACGTGGTGGCCGTGGGGCCGTTGGACGATCTGGCCGATGGCACGCTGCCGCAATTGGGGCAGGCGATCTGCGATGCCGCCGATGCGCTGCGCGCCATCCTCGACCAGGTGGAGGACCAGGGGCTCGCCGCGCCCGCGCGGCCCGGCGTCGCCGAGGCGCGCGCGGCGTACTGCGTCGGCCCTCTAGATGGCACCGCGGGCCGCGGCTGGCGCGCGGGGCCGGGCGGCATCGGCATCGCATCGGTGCACTGATATCCGCTGGCAGGCGCGGGTCGACCGGTGGCCCCGGCAGGCGGCGGCCCGCTCCTGCTGGCTCCCGGCTCCGGCGCTGTTGGCTTTGATCGAACAGCGCGGAGCGGCCGGTCCGTTGGCTCAGGCCGCCATTTCCTCGCAGTGGCGTGCGCACTCGGCGCAGGCGTCGGCGCAGCGCTGCATGGCGGGGTCGTCCTTGGCCATCGCGGCGCAGCTTTCGGCGCAGGCGCGGCAGATCGCGGCGCAGGCCGCGCAGGTGTGCACGTGAACGTCGGCGCCGCGCAGCATGGTGTCGGCGCTGGTCCTGCAGATATCGGCGCAGGCCATCATCAGGGTCATGTGCGTGTGTTCCACGTGCCGGCCGCCCTGGCGCAGGCAATGGGCGATGGTTTCCAGGCAGATGGCGTGGCACTCGGTGCAGGCCTGGATGCAGTCGTCGAGATGGCCGGACTGCGCGGTGCCGTGGTCGTGATGCATGGGGGTTCTCCCGTCGGTGCGTGGCCCGACCATGCCTGCAGGCCCGTGGACGTGCCGTCGCCATGCGGCAGGCACCCGTCGGATGCGGTGCGGGGCGGCCCCGGGGCGGGGCATGGTGATCCCGGGTGATGGGGGCTGCCGTCGGCCCGGCAGTCCGGCACGCGGCTTGCAGGGAGGGCGTCGATCCACCCCCTGAGTAACCGCATGTCGCACACCGCGCAGTCCACTGTCATCGCCGGGCCCTGGACGGGCCGGCCCCATGCACCGGCCACCCGCACGCCGGAGCGTCGTCGCGCCGCCCCGTCGGCCGATGCCGCGCGCCTGCGCGACGGCCTGGCGCAGGCACAGCGCGTCACCCTGGAAGCGCTGGAGATCTTCGGCTGGCGCCTGGCCTTCGTGCGCCGTCCGCTGTTCCAGGCGCCGATCCCGGTGCTGTTCGACCAGGCGGGCACGCGCCACGTGGTGATCCTCGAAGACGGCACCCTGGACGAACAGTCCACGCTGAAACTGCGCAACTGACCGCCCTGTGGCGCCATGCCGCGGCGGGATGATCGCGCGGCGGAAACCGGGGGCGGCCTAGACTGCGGGCTCCGCCACCCCGGAGAGCCCCCATGGCCCGTGACCCGCAGATGCCCGCCGCCTTCCTCGGCCACGGCAGCCCGATGAACGCACTCGAGCGCAACCGCTTCACCGATGCCTGGCGGGCGTTCGGGGCGTCGGTGCCGCGGCCGCGGGCGATCCTGGTGGTCTCCGCGCACTGGTACATCAACGCCACCGCGGTCACCGCGATGCCGCGGCCGCGCACCATCCACGACTTCTACGGCTTCCCGAAGCCGCTGTTCGAGGTGCAGTACCCGGCGCCGGGGCTGCCGGAACTGGCGGAGGAAGTGGCAGAGGTGGCCAAGCCGGATTCGGTCGGCGCCGACCACGACGGCTGGGGCCTGGACCACGGCACCTGGTCGGTGCTGGTGCATGCGTTCCCGGATGCCGACATCCCGGTGGTGCAGCTCTCGATCAATGCGCAGAAGCCGGCCGAGTGGCACGTGGCCATGGGTGCGAAGCTGGCCGCGCTGCGCGAGCGCGGGGTGCTGCTGGTGGGCAGCGGCAACGTGGTGCACAACCTGCGCGCGATGGACTGGAAGCAGCCGGGTGCCGCGTTCGACTGGAACACGCGCTTCGACGAGGCCGCGAAGCAGCTGCTGGCCGAACGCCCGGGCGATGCCGCGGCGCTGGTCGACCATCGCGACTACGCGGCGTCGGCGCCCACCGCCGAACACTTCCTGCCGCTGATGTACCTGGCCGGCTTCGCCGCGGCGACCGACCGCGGCGCCAACGTGCTGGTGGAAGGCCCCGCCTACGGCTCGCTGTCGATGACCAGCTACGCGGTGGGCGCCGACTGCCCGCCGCGGTCCGATGCCAAACCGGAAGCCGCCGAACTGGGCACCGTGCTGCCGCCCGAGGTCAGCAATATCTGAGGGCCCTGCCTGCGGGCGCGCGCGGCTGCGCCCGGTCTTCATGCCCCCGGGGGTAGCGTGGGTTGCACACCCACAGCAGGAGGACGACATGGCCAACAACACCGACGAGCGCCGCGAGGACGTCGCGCCCAAGGGTGGCCACGCCAGTGCGAACACCGAGGTGGCGCCGCCCGGCGGTCACGCGCAGCGCAAGGGCGAGGGCGGCAGTGCCGACGAGCAGCTGCGCGATGCCGGCGAGGACGGCGGTGCGCGCAGCGATGCCGGCCGCAACGTGGCCGACGTGGACCGCGATGGCGGTGGCGGTGAGACCGGTACGCGCCAGCAGGGCGGCGGCTCCCAGGGTGATGGCATGGGCTGAGGCGCGGCCCCGCCCGCCCGCCAGGAGTGCGCGATGAGCAACCAGCCCAGCGCGCCCGGGAACGCTGATGATCCCGCCGCGCGCGTCGCCGCGGCGATGGAGCCGCTGCCGGACGATTTCGACGACGCCTTCGCCGCGGCCTTCGACCGCTACGCCGAACGCCGCGTGGTGCTGCTCGGCGAGGCCAGCCACGGCACCTCGGAGTTCTATCGCGCGCGTGCGGCGATCACCCGCAGGCTGGTCGAGCGCCACGGCTTCGGCATCGTCGCCGTGGAGGCGGACTGGCCCGATGCGGCGGCGGTCAACCGCCATGTGCGCGGGCTGCCGCAGCGTGAGGGCCAGCCGCCGGTATTCCAGCGCTTCCCGACCTGGATGTGGCGCAATGCGGAAGTCGCCGAGCTGGTCGGCTGGCTGCGCGCGCGCAACGCGGGGCTTCCCGAGGCGGAACGTGCCGGCTTCTACGGGCTCGACATGTACAGCCTGGGCGCCTCGATCGAGGCTGTGCTCGCGTATCTGGATGACATCGACCCGGAAGCGGCGGCCGAGGCGCGCAAGCGCTACGGCTGCCTGACGCCCTGGCAGCAGGACCCGGCGGGCTATGGCCACGCGGTGACGGCCCGGGGCTATCGCGGCTGCGAGGACGCCGTGGTGCGCCAGTGCCGCGAGCTGCTCTCGCGCAGGCACGACGCTGCCGATGGTGATGACGGCGCCGCGGCCAGCGAGGACCTCCTCGATGCCGCCCAGAACGCGCGGCTGGTGGCCTCGGCCGAACGCTACTACCGCACCATGTACTACGGCGGTGCGGAAAGCTGGAACCTGCGCGACACCCACATGTTCGAGACCCTGTGCCAGCTGCTGGAGTCACGGCCCGGCGCACGCGCGGTGGTCTGGGCGCACAACTCGCATATCGGCGACGCCCGCGCGACCGAGATGGGCCGTTCGCGTGGCGAGCTCAACATCGGCCAGCTGTGCCGCGAGCGTTTCGGCGACGACTGCGCGCTGGTCGGCTTCGGCACCCACGAGGGCGAGGTGGCGGCCGCCGACGACTGGGGCGACGACATGGAGGTGATGCGCGTGCGGCCCTCGCTTGCCGGCAGCGTGGAGCGGCTGTTGCATGACACCGGCATCGCGCGTGGGCTGCTGGACCTCGAGGCGGCGCGCCGCGATTCCACGCTGCGTCGCGTGCTGGGCGAGGAACGGCTGGAGCGCTTTATCGGCGTGGTCTACCGGCCGGCGACCGAGCGTTACAGCCATTACGCCGGCGTGTCGCTGCTGGAGCAGTTCGATGCATATGTGTGGTTCGACCGCACCACCGCGGTGACCCCGCTGGGCGCGCAGCACCCCGCCGCCGGACCACCCGAGACCTGGCCGACCGGGCTGTAGCGCGGCCTGGGTGCTTCAGCAGAAAGGGCGCGCCCGGCTGATGTACGCGCCGGACACCGTGCACGCGCCGTCGGCTGCAGCATGTAGCCCGCGTGGGGGGCGGCTTCGCACGGTTTCGACCGCGACATCGTGACCTTCGGCCGCCTGACAGGAGGCGGGATGGGCAAGCGCATTTCAAGCGGCACGGTGAGCCGGCTGGCGATCAGCCTGCGTTCGAGCTTCTGGTTCCTGCCGGCAATGATGGTCTCGGCGGCGATCGCGCTGGCGCTGGCGCTGGTGGCGCTGGACCGTGCGCTGGGCACGGCGCCCGCCGAACGCCTGCCGTGGCTGTTCACGCTGGACGCCGATGGCGCACGCGAAGTGCTGGCGACCATCGCCGGTTCGATGATCACCGTGGCCGGCGTGGTGTTCTCCATCACCATCGCCGCGCTGGCGCAGGCAGCCACCCAGTACACCTCGCGCGTGCTGCGCAACTTCATGCGCGACCGCGGCGCGCGCGCACGACGTGGTGGTGCGCATGGATGCCAAGGTCGGCGAGTTCGCCGCACCCGACCGCCGCCTCGCAAGCATCGGCGCCACCCGCGAGCCCGATGCACGGGCGATGCGCGACCTGGCCTGCCTGTTCGCGGTGGATTCCTACCGCACCATCGACCAGGACGTGGCCTTCGGCATCCGCCAGCTGGTGGACGTGGCGCTGAAGGCGCTGTCGCCGGCGATCAACGATTTCACCAGTGCGGTCACCAGCCTCGACTACATCTCCCTGTTGCTGCGGCGGCTGGCGGTGCGGCGGATCGAGCCGCGGCCGCTGTACGACGGCGACACGCTGCGCGTGCTGCCGGCGGGGCCGTCGTTCGAGCGTCTGGTGGCGCTGGCATTCGAACAGATCCTGGAGAACGCCGAAGGCAACACCACGGTGCTGCTGCGGATGCTGCGCGCGGTCGACCAGGTGCATGGCGTGACCCGCTCGCCTGCGCGGCGACAGGTGCTCGAGGACATGCGCGCGGTGGTGGCGGAGGTGGCGCGCGGCACCGCGCGCAACAGCCGGGCACGGCGGCTGCTGGAGACGCAGCTGAAGGGCCCGGCCTCCGACGAGGACACCGGCGGCGCCTGAATCCACGGCGCGTGGCGGTGGCGCCGCTATCATGTGCGGCACTCCTCGCCTGCAAACGGTGCGCCCATGGCCAAGGCCAATCCCCTCCAGGAACAGCTGCTCAAGGCCGGCCTGGTGAAGAAGTCGAAGGTGGCCGAGGTGGCCCGCGAGCAGGCGAAGGCGCGCATTGGCAAGGCCGCGCCCACCGCGGCCGATGTCGCGCGCGATGCCCAGCGCGCACGCGAGGAGAAGGCCGACCGCGACCGCGCGCTGGAGGCCGAGCGCAAGGCGGCGGCGCGGGTTGCCGAACTGCGCGCGCAGGCGCGGCAGATCATCCGCGACAAGAAGGTGCCGCGAGCGGGCGACAGCGAGTACCGCTTCACCGCCGACGGCGCGATCCGCACCCTGCTGGTCAACGACGACCTCCGCAGGAAGCTGGCATCCGGCGCGCTGGTGATCGCCAACGGCGGCGATGGCTATGAGCTGCTGCCGCGCGCCGCTGCCGACAAGGTGCGCGAGCGCGACGCCGCGATGATCGTGCTCGACCACGGGCAGGACGCAGGCGCGACGGCGGAGGCGAGCTCGGAGGACGATGCGTATTACGCCCAGTTCCAGGTGCCGGACGATCTGATCTGGTAGCCGGATTCGCGTTGCTTTGACGCCTGTCTGGCGAGTCTGGGCCGCACCACTCGATCGGGGCGGCGCATGCACACGCGGACCAGTACGACGACAGCCGATACGCGCGCGGCCGACCTGGCTGCACATGGAGGCGATTGCTGATGGCGCGTCTTCGCCATAGCGACTGGCCGGACCGCCTGTGGATCGTCCGCCATGGCCAGAGTGCAGGCAACGTCGCCCGCGATCTCGCGGAGGCCGGCGATTCCCACCTGATCGACATCGATACCCGCGATGCGGACACGCCCCTGTCCGACCTCGGTCACCGCCAGGCGCGTGCGCTTGGCGAGTGGTTCGCCGACATGCCGCACAACCGGCGGCCCAACGTGCTGCTGACCTCGCCGTTCGTGCGGGCGCAGCAGACCGTGCATGCGGTCGCCGATGCACTGGGCATCGACCACGACGAGATCGGCGTGGACGAACGCCTGCGCGAGAAGGAGTTCGGCGTACTCGACCGCTATACCGTGGCCGGCATCCGCGCGACGTTCCCCGACCTTGCGGAGCAGCGCTCGCTGGTCGGCAAGTTCTACTTCCGCCCACCGGGTGGCGAGAGCTGGTGCGACGTGATCCTGCGCCTGCGCAGCGTGGTGGAGGTGCTGCGCCGCGACCACGTGGGCGATCGCGTGCTGATCGTCGGCCACCAGGTCATCGTCAACTGCTTCCGCTACCTGCTCGAATGCATGGACGAGAAGCAGATCCTCGACATCGACCGGCAGAACGACGTGCCCAACTGTTCGGTGACCGAGTACGCCATCGAGCGCGACCGGCCGGATGCGCGCTTTGAACTGCAGGTGGCCAACTTCGCGTTGCCGCTGGAAGAGGCCGGTGAACCGGTGACGGCGGACGCGGACGTGCCGGTCGGGCCGCGATGAGCGCGCAACGCGCGGGCCGTGCGGAAGGTTCGGCCGCGCGCAGGATCACGCCCGCGCTGCTGAAGGCCTGGCCGCTGCCGGACCCGGGTGGCGGCAGCAGCAAGGAGGATCGCGGCCGCGTGCTGGTGGTCGGTGGCAGCCGGCAGCTGCCCGGCGCGGTGCTGCTGACCGGCATCGCGGCGCTGCGCGCAGGCGCCGGCAAGCTGCAGGTGGCCACGGTGGCCGATGCGGCGATGTCGCTGGTGATGTCGCTGCCGGAGGCGCGCGTGATCGGGCTGCCGGGTGGGCGCACGGGCGCGCTCCGCGATCTCGATGCCGATGCCACCCGTTCGGTGCAAAACGCGGACGCGGTGGTGGTGGGCCCGGGCATGGAACGCAGCACGGCCACGCAGCGCGTCGCCAGGGCCGTCATCGCCGATGCACGCGCCACCATCGTGCTCGATGCCGGCGCGCTCGACGCCTCGGCGGTGGCCGCGTTCCGGCGCCGGCGCAGCACCGGCGTGGCCATGGTGATGACGCCGCACGCCGGCGAGATGGCCAGCCTGCTCGAGACCGATGAGGACACCGTCAGGGCCAACGCGGAAGCGATCGCCCGCGAATACGCACGGGCCTGGAACGTGGTGCTGGTGCTGAAAGGCCCGACCACGTGGATCGCAGCGCCCGATGGCCGCCTGTGGGTCAACACCGCCGGCAGCGTGGGGCTCGGCACCTCCGGCTCCGGCGACGTGCTCGCCGGCGTGATCGCGGGCCTGGCCGCGCGCGGTGCGGGCGCGGAGCAGGCGGCGGTGTGGGGCGTGTCGCTGCATGCGCGGGCCGGTGCGCGGCTGACGCGCCGGCATGGCCAGGTCGGTTTCCTCGCCCGCGAGATCAGCGGCGAGATCCCGGCGCTGATGCACGGGCTGTAGCGGTGCGTGGGCGGGCCCCTGGCAGCGGATTGTGCGAGGCGTGGGGCGGCCCGCGTCGGGTGGGGTGGGAGGCCGTTTCTTGCACGCGAGCGCGCTCCCGCAAGGGGGCGTTGCGGCCTTGCGGTTGTCCTGAAGGAGCGGAATTCCGATGCACCTGATCCAGCTGTTTCTTCCGCTCTACGACAATGACGGGCAGGCGTTCGCGAAGCCGCTGTTCGACACCGTGCGTGGCGAACTCACCGAGCGCTTCGGCGGCGTGACCGCGTTCGTGCGCTCACCCGCGGTCGGCGCCTGGGAGGACCACAGCGGCGATGTGCAGCGCGACGACGTGGTGCTGTTCGAGGTGATGGCCGACCACGTCGACCACGGCTGGTGGGCGGCGTACCGCGCGCAACTGGAACAACGCTTCCAGCAGGACGAGGTGCTGGTGCGCGCGGTGCGCGCCGAGCGCCTGTAGCAGGCCGCACCCACGCGTCCAGGGGCACGTGAGGCACGTCTCCGCAGAAGGCGGATTGCCCGCGGCTGCATCGGCTTCACCGGCGCAGCGCTAGCGTGGCTTCCCCTGTTTGCGAGGACACCGCGATGAAAGAGCACGATCTCCAAGACCGCGAGCGCCAGCCCGACGTCACCCCGAAAGCGCCCGAACGAGGCCCCTCCACCGAGACCGGCATGCCGATCGACAAGGGCGGCCTGGACCGCGAGGTCGGCGATATCGACGAGGGAGAAGCCGGCGAAGACAGCGACGACGGCGCCCTGCCCGGCCGCGTGGGTGGGGGGCTTGCCGGCGGTTGATTCGACCGCGGGCGCTCTTCAGCCCCCCGCCGCGCGCCTCACCGCATCCGGCAGCGGCGTAGGCCGCCCGGTGGCGCGGTCGATCCACACCATCACCACGTTGCCGTCGGCGTACAGCGGGGTGCCGTCCTCGCCGACGATGCGGTGCGACAGCGTCACGCTGCTGGTGCCCAGCCGCTCGCAGCCCAGCTCCACCATCACGTTGGCGGGATAGGGAATCGGCACCCGGTAGTTCATCTGCACCGCCGCCAGCAGCGGCGCGGTGGTGTCGGTCACCCACGCCTCGCCCAGCGAATCGAACCAGCGGATCCGCGCCTCCTCGAGGTAGGTCATGAAGTTCGAGTTGTTGACGTGGTTGAACGCGTCGAGATCGCGCCAGCGCAGGGCGATCGGCATGCGGAACAGCGGGGTGGGGGCGTCGCTCATCGGGTTGTTCTGTCCTTCGTGGAGGGTCAGCCGGCGGTGCGGGTCTTCCTGGCCGCCTTCTTGGCCGCATTCTTCTTCGCGGGCGGCCTGCCGGCAAGCCGGGCATCCGGGCGGAGGCTGGCAACGGGGCCGTCGGCATCGCTTCCCTGCGTGCCCTGTGCGGCGGCCGCGACGCTGTCGGGATCCAGCATCCGCGCCAGGAACTGCCCGGTGTAGGAGCCCGGCACCGTGGCCACCTGTTCCGGCGTGCCCTCGGCGATGATCCGGCCGCCGCGATGGCCGCCCTCGGGGCCGAGGTCGATCACCCAGTCCGCGGTCTTGATGACGTCGAGGTTGTGCTCGATGACCACCACGGTGTTGCCGTCGTCGCGCAGCTTGTGCAGCACCGCCAGCAGGTGCTCGATGTCGTGGAAGTGCAGGCCGGTGGTCGGCTCGTCGAGGATGTACAACGTGCGTCCGGTGTCGCGGCGCGACAGCTCCTTCGACAGTTTGACGCGCTGGGCCTCGCCGCCCGACAGCGTGGTCGCCGGCTGGCCGAGCTTGATGTAGCCCAGGCCCACGTCGAGCAGTGTTTCCAATTTGCGCGCGATCGACGGCACCGGCTGGAACAGCTCAAGCGCGTCCTCGACGGTGAGCTCGAGCACGTCGTGGATGCTGTGGCCCTTGTAGAGGATCTCCAGCGTCTCGCGGTTGTAGCGCTTGGCGCCGCAGACGTCGCAGGGCACGTAGACGTCGGGCAGGAAGTGCATCTCCACCTTGATCAGGCCGTCGCCCTGGCAGGCCTCGCAGCGGCCACCGCGCACGTTGAAGCTGAAACGCCCCGGCGAGTAGCCGCGCGCACGCGCTTCCGGCACCTGCGCGAAGATCTCGCGCAGCGGCGTGAACAGGCCGGTGTAGGTGGCCGGGTTGGAACGCGGGGTGCGGCCGATCGGCGACTGGTCGATGTCGACCACCTTGTCGAACAGGTCCAGCCCCTTGATCTCGCGGTGCGGCGCCGGCGAATGCGAAGCGCCGTTGATCTCGTTGGCGGCCAGCGCGTACAGGGTGTCGTTGATCAGCGTCGACTTGCCCGAGCCCGACACGCCGGTGATCGCGGTGAACAGACCGGACGGAATCCTCAGGTCCACGCCCTGCAGGTTGTTGCCGGACGCGCCCTCCAGCTTCAGCACCATCTTCGGGTTGGCGCGGTGGCGCTTCTTCGGGATCTCGATCTTCTTGCGGCCCGACAGGTACTGGCCGGTCAGCGAGCGCGGTGCTTCGAGGATCTGCTCGTAGCTGCCCTCGGCCACCACCTCGCCACCGTGCACGCCGGCGCCTGGACCGATGTCGACGATGTGGTCGGCGAGGCGGATCGCGTCCTCGTCGTGTTCGACCACGATCACCGTGTTGCCGAGATCGCGCAGGCGGGTAAGCGTCTCCAGCAGGCGCTCGTTGTCTCGCTGGTGCAGGCCGATCGACGGCTCGTCGAGCACGTACATCACGCCGACCAGGCCGGCGCCGATCTGCGAGGCCAGGCGGATGCGCTGCGCCTCGCCGCCGGACAGCGAGTCCGCCTTGCGTTCGAGCGTCAGGTAGTCGAGGCCGACGTCCACCAGGAAGCTCAGCCGCTCGCGGATCTCCTTGACGATCTTCGCCGCGATCTCGCCGCGCCAGCCGGGCAGGGCTAGCTCGCCGAAGAACTTCAGCGCATCGCCGATCGGCAGCACCACCAGCTCAGGCAGCGGGCGGTCGGCAACGAACACGTTGCGCGCCGCGGCGTTGAGGCGCGCGCCACTGCACTCGGTGCAGGGGCGTTCGCTGATGTACTTCGCCAGTTCCTCGCGCACCGCGGAGGACTCGGTCTCGCGGTAACGCCGCTCGAGGTTGGGCACGATGCCTTCGAAGCGGTGCCGGCGCTGGCTGCGCTTGCCGCCTTCGGTGTAGTAGGTGAAGCCGATGGTCTCGTTGCCGCTGCCGAACAGCACCGCCTCGCGGGTCTTCGCATCGAGCTCCTGCCAGGGCGTGTCGACGTCGAAGCCGTAGTGCTTTGCCAGTGATGCGATCAGCTGGAAGTAGTAGTGGTTGCGGCGGTCCCAGCCGCGCACGGCGCCGGCGGCCAGCGAGAGTTCCGGGTGCACCACCACGCGGGCGGGGTCGAAGAACTGGCTGACGCCGAGGCCGTCGCAGGTCGGGCAGGCGCCCATGGGCGCGTTGAACGAGAACAGGCGCGGTTCCAGCTCGGGCAGCGCGTAGTCGCACACCGGACAGCTGTAGCGCGACGAGAACAGCATCGGCTCGGCATCGGGCGTATCCAGCGAGCGCACCGCGGCCATGCCGTCGCCGAGCTTGAGCGCGGTCTCGAAGGATTCGGCGAGGCGCTGCTTGATGTCCTCGCGCACCTTGAAGCGGTCGATCACCGCTTCGATGGTGTGCTTGACGCGCAGCGCCAGTGGCGGCACCGCGTCGATCTCGTAGACCTCGCCGTCCACGCGTACGCGCACGTAACCCTGCGCACGCAGCTGCTCGAACACCTGCGCGTGCTCGCCCTTGCGCTCGCGCACCACCGGCGCCAGCAGCATCCAGCGCTGCTCGCTGCCTTCGTCGGTCGCGCCCAGCGCCAGCACCTGGTCGACCATCTGGCTGACCGTCTGCGCCTCCAGCGGATAGCCGTGCAGCGGGCAACGCGGAATGCCCACGCGTGCGTACAGCAGGCGCAGGTAATCGTAGACCTCGGTGATGGTGCCGACGGTCGAGCGCGGGTTGTGCGAGGTCGACTTCTGCTCGATCGAGATCGCCGGGCTCAGGCCTTCGATCGTGTCGATGTCGGGCTTTTCCATCACGCTCAGGAACTGCCGCGCGTACGCCGACAGCGATTCGACGTAACGGCGCTGGCCTTCGGCGTAGATGGTGTCGAACGCCAGCGACGACTTGCCGGAGCCGGACAGGCCGGTGATCACGATCAGCTTGTCGCGCGGCAGGTCGAGATCGATGTTCTTGAGGTTGTGGGTACGGGCACCGCGGATGCGGATGAAGTCCATCGCCATCGGGTCGGGGATCCGGGGTCACGATCAGGCTGGCCGGGCCTGGGGTGGGGGAATGCAGCCGGGCGGGGAGCCAATCGGGCAGCCTACCGAGCCCCCGAGATGGGGGCAAACCCGCGGATTCCCAGCGCCGGGACGCCGATCGGGGCGAGCTGACCGGCAGCCGTCCGGCCCGGTGCCGGCAGGTTCCCGCGGCTTGACCGTAACTTGCTGAAAGCCCTAGAATTCCGCTTCTGTCCGGCCTCGATGCCGGCAGCGACCACAATAACTACCAAAGGAAGCATTGGTCATGTACGCAGTTATCGTCACCGGCGGTAAGCAATACCGCGTGATGGCGGGTGAGACGCTTCGCGTCGAAAAGCTCGACATCGAAGCCGGCAACGAGGTCACGTTCGACAACGTCCTCATGCTCGGCGACGGCGAAGGTGTGACGCTCGGTGACGCACTCAAGGGTGCCACCGTCGCCGCCACCGTCAAGGCCCACGGCCGCGCCGACAAGATCCGCATCATCAAGTTCCGCCGCCGCAAGCACCACATGAAGCGCATGGGGCATCGGCAGCACTACACCGAAATCGAGATCACCGGCATCAACGCCGGCGACAAGAAGTAAGGAGAAGCAGTCATGGCACATAAAAAGGGCGTAGGCTCCTCGCGCAACGGCCGCGACTCCAATCCCAAGTACCTCGGCGTGAAGATGTTCGGCGGCCAGGCCATCGAGGCCGGCAACATCATCGTCCGCCAGCGCGGCACCCAGTTCCATCCGGGTCCGGGCGTGGGCCTCGGCCGCGACCACACGCTGTTCGCACTGGTCGACGGCACCGTGGAATTCGCGGTGAAGGGTCCGAAGAAGCGTCGTACCGTCAGCGTCGTCGAAGTGGCCTGACCACCCGCGACACTGCCGTATCGAAGGCCCCGCTCCGGCGGGGCTTTTCATTGCGGCCGCGCAAGGCCTGCCGTGGACACGCGGCCGCCGCGCATGCGTCATTGCCGGGTCCTCCGGCCCGCGCGGGTAGACTTGCCCGCGCCCATTGCTTCAATCAATCGCGAAACCGCATCCCATGAAACTCGTCGACGAAGTAGAAATCACTGTCAGTGCCGGCAATGGCGGCCATGGCTGCATCGGCTTCCGGCGCGAGAAATTCATCCCGCTGGGCGGGCCCGATGGCGGCGATGGCGGCAACGGCGGCAGCGTGTGGCTGGTGGCCGACGAGAACCTCAACACGCTGGTCGACTTCCGCCACGAGACGCGCTTCCGCGCGCAGCGCGGCGAGAACGGCATGGGCCGGCAGATGTACGGCAAGGGCGGCGATGACCTGGCCATCAGCGTGCCGGTCGGCACCGTGGTCACCAACGTCGCCACCGACGAGGTCATCGGCGACCTCACCGCGCATGGCCAGCGCCTGCTGGTCGCGCGCGGTGGCCAGGGCGGCCTGGGCAACATGCATTTCAAGAGTTCGGTCAACCGCTCGCCGCGCAAGGCCACGCCGGGCGAGGAGGGCGAGGAGCGCCTGCTGCGCCTCGAGCTCAAGCTGCTGGCCGACGTTGGCCTGCTCGGTTTCCCCAATGCCGGCAAGAGCACGTTGATCCGCGCGGTGTCGGCGGCAACGCCGAAGGTGGCGGACTATCCGTTCACCACGCTCTACCCGAACCTTGGCGTGGTCAGCACCGAGCCTCACCGCAGCTTCGTGGTGGCCGACATTCCCGGGCTGATCGAGGGTGCCGCCGATGGTGCAGGCCTGGGTGCATTGTTCCTGCGCCATATCCAGCGCACCCGCCTGCTGCTGCATCTCGTCGAGATCCAGCCGCTCGACGGTGGCGACCCGGTCGACCAGGTGCGCGCGATCGAGCGCGAGCTGGAGAAATTCGATGCCGGGCTGCTCGACAAACCGCGCTGGCTGCTGATCAACAAGGCCGACCTGCTGCCGCCGGAAGACGCCCGCGCCGAGGCCGAGCGGATCATCGCGGCACTGGAATGGCAGGGGCCGTGGTTCCTGGTCTCCGGCCTTGCCCATGAGGGCACGCGCGACGTGATGCGCCGGGTACAGGCCGAGCTCGACGAGCAGGCCCGCCAGGCCGCCGAGGCGGCGGACGCGGAAGGGTACTGAACGCGGCGGCCGCGGCGCAGGCCTCGCTTCGTTGGTCCGCTCTCCTGGTCCCGGTGTCGCCTGTCCTTGATCCTGCCGATCCCGGCTGCGGCTGGTCGCGCCGGCGAGAGTCGTTTCGTCGGGCGGCGACGGCCGTCGCCAGTGCGGCTTTCGGTAGGGGCGGGTTCCGGACAACAAAAAACCCGGCCGGGGCCGGGTTTCTGCGGAACGCCTTGCGGCAAGGACTCAGGCAGCGGCCTTGAGTGCCTTGATGCGGGCGGTCAGGCGGCTCTTGTGACGGGCTGCCTTGTTCTTGTGGATCAGGCCGCGTGCGCTGAACCGGTCGAGGATCGGCTGTGCTGCATTGAAAGCCTCCTGCGCGCCGGCGGCGTCGTTGGCTTCGAGGGCCTTGAGGACCTTCCTGACATAGGTACGCAGCATGGAGCGCTGGCTGCTGTTGCGCTGGTTGCGCACGATGGTCTGCTTCGCGCGCTTCTTTGCGGACTTGATGTTGGCCACGATGGAATCCTGGAAATCGGGAGACGGAAACTGGGGTGTCGGCGCCCGGGTATC
This sequence comes from Alterluteimonas muca, assembly GCF_021191595.1. Lineage (NCBI taxonomy): Bacteria > Pseudomonadati > Pseudomonadota > Gammaproteobacteria > Lysobacterales > Lysobacteraceae > Alterluteimonas > Alterluteimonas muca. The sequence continues at coordinate 79,938 of NZ_JAIWPS010000003.1, read as the reverse complement.
CGGGAGGCTTGACAAACGAGCCGGAAATTATGGGGGAAGCAGCGCCGCGGGTCAACAATGCGGCATCATGGGCGGTGATCCGCTGGAACCCTGTTCAGCCGCAATGACCACGCCATTCCGCCAGGCCTGCCGATGAGCGCGCCCGATCCCTCCGCCCCTGCGCCATCGCCGGGAGACCCACCCAGGGGCCGCCGCGGCGGCCTGCTGCGTTCGACCGCGGTCTTCAGCGGCATGACCCTGCTGTCGCGCGTCGCCGGGTTCGCCCGCGACATGCTGCAGGCGACGCTGTTCGGCACCGGTGGTGCCATGAGTGCGTTCATCGTCGCCTACCGGGTGCCCAATTTCCTGCGTCGGGTGTTCGCGGAAGGCTCGATGGCGATGGCCTTCGTGCCGGTGCTCAACGAGATCCGCGAGCGCGGCGATCGCGCGGCGCTGAAGTCCTTCATCGATCACATGGCCGGTGCGCTGTGCGCGGTGGTGCTGGTCGTCTGCGCCGCCGGCATGCTGGCCGCGCCGCTGGTGGCGCGCCTGTTCGCGCCGGGCTGGGCGGATCAGCCGGAGCTGCTGGCGCAGACCGCGCAGATGCTGCGGATCACTTTCCCGTACCTGCTCTTCATCTCGATGATGTCGCTGGCGGCATCGATCCTCAACAGCACCGGCCGCTTCGGGCTGCCGGCATTCACCCCGGTGCTGCACAACCTGACGATGATCGCGGCAATGCTGTGGCTGGCGCCGCGCTTCGAGGTGCCGCCGGTGGGCCTGGCCTGGGGTGTGCTGGCAGCGGGATTCCTGCAGCTGGCACTGCTGTGGCCGTCGCTGGGCCGGCTGGGCCTGCGGCCGCGGCTGCGGCCGGGTTTCCGCCATCCCGAGGTCCGCAAGGTCGGCCGGCTGATGCTGCCGACGCTGTTCTCCTCGTCGGTGGCACAGGTGAACCTGATCGTCGGCACCGCGTTCGCTTCGGTGCTGGCCGCGGGCAGCGTGGACTGGCTGTACTACTCCGACCGCCTGATCGAGTTCCCGCTGGGCCTGTTCGGCGTGGCGCTGGGCACGGTGATCCTGCCGCACCTGTCGCGCCGGCACGCGGCCGAGGACGCCGCCGGGTACAACGGTGCGCTCGACTGGGGCCTGCGGATGTCGCTGCTTGCCGGCGTGCCTGCCGGGCTCGGGCTGCTGTTGCTGGCCGAGCCGATCGTCGCGACGGTCTACAACTACGGGCAGTTCAGCGCGCTCGACACGCGGATGGCCGCGGTGAGCCTGAGCGCGATGAGCCTCGGCGTGCCGGCCTTCATGCTGACCAAGGTGCTGGCGCCGGCCTTCTACGCGCGCCAGGACACGAAGACCCCGATGCGCGCCGCGATCTGGACCGTGGTCGCCAATATCGTGCTGACCGCGGCGATCACCACGCCGATGTGGCTGGGCGGCGTGGCCGGTGCCCACGGCGGCATTGCCCTCGCCACCGCACTTGCCGGCGGCCTCAATGCACTGCTGCTGTGGCGATCGCTGCGGCGTTCCGGGCTGTACCGCCCGGAGGCGGGTTGGGGCCGTTTCCTGCTGCGGCTGGCGGCCGGCTGCGCGGTGATGGCGGCAGTGGTGCTGCTGCTGCGCCATGGCATCGGCGCGTGGACGGCGATCGACGGCGCGGTCGTGCGGGTCGGCTGGCTGGTGCTGACGATCGGTGCGGGTGCGGGCTGCTACGCGCTGGTGCTGCTGATGCTGGGTCTGCGGCCGCGGCACCTGCGGCACTGACGTCCTTGCCCGCTGTGGAGCGCTTGAGCGCGGTGGCCGGGTCGAGGGCAGGCAGGCCGTATACTGCCGGGCTTCTATGAGCAGGCCCAGCCCTCGACATCTATTCCGCGACGTTGGCGGCGGTCCGGTATGTCCGGGCGGCAGCGTGGTGTGCATCGGCGCGTTCGACGGCCTGCACCTGGGTCATCGGACGCTGGTGCGGCATGCGGTCGCGCGTGCCCGGGACCTGGATGTCCAGCCGGCGGCGCTGAGCTTCGAGCCGCTGCCCCGCGAATTCTTCGGTGCCGATGCCCCTCCGCCGCGCCTGATGTTGCCGCGTGCCAAGGTCGAAGGCCTGCGCGCGCTGGGCGTGGCCACCGTCGGCCTGCTGCGTTTCAACGCCGCGATGGCATCGATGGAGGCCGCGGAATTCGTCCGCGACGTGCTGGTGCGCCGGCTGGCGGTGCGCGAGGTGTGGGTCGGGCCGGGCTTCCGCTTCGGCCATCGCCGCGGCGGCGATCTCGCCCTGCTGCAACGCATGGGCGCTGGGCTCGGCTTCGCGGCCGGTGAAATCGCACCCTACCTGCACGAAGGCGAGCGCGTGTCGAGCACCGCGATCCGGCAGGCGCTGGTGGAAGGCGACTTCGCCCGCGCCGCGCGTCTGCTCGGCCGCCCGTACGCGGTTGCCGGGCGGGTCGTGCACGGGCGCCAGCTCGGGCGCACGCTCGGTTATCCCACCGCCAACCTGCGCTTCGGCGGCAAGGTGCCGGCACTGCGTGGCATCTACGCCACCCGCGTGCACGGCATCGGCGGCGACGCCGGTCAAAGCCGGCCCTGGCCATCGGTCTCGAGCTTCGGCACCCGGCCGACGGTCGATGGCGTCGAGCCGTTGCTCGAAGCCCATCTTTTCGATTTCGAGGGCGACCTCTACGGGCGCCGCATCGAGGTCGAATTCGTCGCGCGCCTGCGCGACGAGGAGAAATTCCCCGATCTCGACAGCCTGGTCGCACAGATGGACCTCGACGCCGCGCAGGCACGCGCCGCGCTGGCAGCCGCCGACGATCATCCCCAATTGCAGCCACACCATAGGGTCACCGCGTGAGCGACGACGCCAACCGCTACAAAGCCACCATCCACCTGCCCGCGACGGACTTCCCGATGCGCGGGGACCTGCCCAAACGTGAGCCGCAGACGCTGGCGCGCTGGGAGGCGGACGGGCTGTACCAGCGCATCCGTGAAGCCGCGCGCGGGCGCCCGCAATGGGTACTGCACGATGGTCCGCCGTATGCCAACGGCGTGATCCACATCGGCCATGCGGTGAACAAGGTGCTCAAGGACATGGTGGTGAAGTCGAAGCTGCTGGCCGGCTTCGATGCGCCCTATGTGCCCGGCTGGGACTGCCACGGGCTGCCGATCGAACATGCGGTGGAGAAGACCCACGGCAAGGTCGGCGAGAAGCTCGATGCCGCCGCGTTCCGCGCGAAATGCCGCGAATACGCCGCCAGCCAGGTCGAACTGCAGCGTGCCGGCTTCAAGCGCCTCGGCGTGACCGGCGACTGGGACCGGCCGTACCTGACGATGGATTTCCGCTACGAGGCGGACATGCTGCGCGCGCTTGCCAAGATCGTCGAGCGCGGCCACGTGACCCGCGGCTTCAAGCCGGTGCACTGGTGCTTCGACTGCCAGTCGGCGCTGGCCGAGGCCGAGATCGAATACCAGGACAAGCAGTCGCCGGCGATCGACGTCGCCTACGTGGCGATCGATGCGTCCACGCTCGCCGGCCGCTTCGGTGCCGCGCTGGAGGAGGGCACGACGGTGGCGGTGCCGATCTGGACCACCACGCCGTGGACGCTGCCGGCATCGCTTGCGGTCTCGATTGGCGCGGATATCGAGTACGTCCTGGTCGAAGGCCCGCTGCGCGACGGCGCACGCCAGTGGTTGGTGGTGGCCGAGGCCCTGGCGGCGAAGGTGCTCGTGCGCTACGGCGTCGACACGGTGACCGTGCACGGGCGCGAGCGCGGCGCGGCGCTCGATGGCCTGCGCCTGCGCCATCCGTTCTACGCCGACCGCGAGATCCCGCTGCTGCTGGGTGAGCACGTGTCCGACGAGGACGGCACCGGTGCGGTGCATACCGCGCCCGGCCACGGCCAGGAGGACTTCGCCGTGTCCCAGCGCTACGGACTGGTGGAGGGCACGCCGGCCAACGTGCTGAATCCGGTCGACGGCCGCGGCGTGTATCTGCCGACCACGCCGGCGATGGGTGACGCGGCGCTGGCCGGCGTGCACCTGTGGAAGGCCAACCCCCTGATCGTCGATGCGCTGCGGGCACGGGGCGCGCTGCTGGCGCACGCGGACATCAACCACAGCTACCCGCACTGCTGGCGGCACAAGACGCCGGTGGTGTTCCGCGCCACCCCGCAGTGGTTCATCTCGATGGAACAGGCGCAGCTGCGTGCGGATGCGCTCAAGGCCGTCGAGGACGTGCGCTGGGTGCCGGACTGGGGCCAGGCGCGCATCACCGGCATGGTCGAGGGACGGCCCGACTGGACGATCTCACGGCAGCGTTACTGGGGCGTGCCGATCGCCCTGTTTGTCGACCGCGAGACCCAGCAGCCGCACCCGCGCTCCGCGGAACTGATGCGCGAGGTCGCCGCGCGCGTGGAGCGCGACGGCGTGGACGCGTGGTACACGCTGGATGCCGCCGAGCTGCTCGGCGATGACGCCGCGCGCTACGACAAGGTCACCGACATCCTCGACGTCTGGTTCGACTCCGGCGTCAGCCACGAATGCGTGCTCGCGCAACGTGCCGATGACGGCCTGCGCAAGCCGGCCGACCTGTATCTCGAAGGCTCCGACCAGCATCGCGGCTGGTTCCAGTCGTCGCTGCTGTCGGGCGTGGCGATGGATGGGGTCGCTCCGTACCGGCAGGTGCTGACCCACGGCTTCACCGTGGATGCCGACGGCCGCAAGATGTCCAAGTCGCTGGGCAACGTGGTCGCGCCGCAGCAGGTGGTCGACGCGATGGGTGCCGACGTGCTGCGGCTGTGGATCGCCGCGGCCGACTACCGCAACGAGATGTCGGTTTCCGACGAGATCCTCAAGCGCAGCGCCGATGCCTACCGCCGCATCCGCAATACCGCGCGCTTCCTGCTGGGCAACCTCAACGGCTTCGAACCCGCGCAGCACCTGCGTCCGCTCGAGGACATGGTCGCGCTGGACCGCTGGATCGTGCACCGCGCGTACCGCCTGCAGGAGCGCATCGTCGACGCCTACGAGCGCTACGACTTCCCGGAGGTCGTGCAGGCGCTGTCGAACTTCTGCAGCGTCGACCTCGGCTCGCTGTATCTCGACGTCACCAAGGACCGGCTGTACACGATGCCGGAGGATTCGCGCGGGCGCCGCAGCGCGCAGAGCGCGATGTACCGCATCGTGGAAGGTTTCGTGCGCTGGATCGCACCGATTCTGGCGTTCACCGCAGACGAGCTGTGGCGCCATCTCCCGGCGGCCACGGCGGAGGGCCCGCGCCCGGAGCACGTGCTGTTCGCCACCTGGTACGACGGCCTGGCACCACTGCCCGCCGATGCGCCGCTGTCGGAGGACGACTTCGAGCGCCTGCTGGCGCTGCGCGAGCAGGTCGCCAAGGTGCTGGAGCCGATGCGCGCCAGCGGCGAGATCGGTGCCGCACTCGAGGCCGAGATCGAACTGCGCGCCGGCGTCGCCGACCAGAACCGTGTCGGCCCGCTGGTCGACGAACTTCGCTTCTTCCTGATCAGCGGCGACGTCACCGTGGTGGACGCCGACGAGGCCACCGATGCGCTGCGCATCGTGGCCACGCCGACCACCAGGCCGAAGTGCGTGCGCTGCTGGCAGCACCGCGCGGACGTCGGCGCCGTCGCCACGCATCCGCAGATCTGCGGTCGCTGCGTGACCAATATCGAAGGCGAGGGCGAGGACCGGCACTGGTTCTGAAGCCCGGTCGCCCGCCGCATCGTTCCGCAGCCCGCCGGTGCGGCATGATGCCGGCCCGATGAACCACACGAGTGCACGATCACCGATGACAACCACGCGCCCGAAACCCGATGCCCTGGCCTGGCTGCTGCTGTCGCTGCTGGTGATCGCGCTCGACCAGCTCACCAAGTACTGGGTGCTGACCAGCCTGCCGGAGTACACCGCGATCCCGGTGATCGAGGGCTTCTGGAACTGGTACCGCACCTACAACACCGGCGCGGCGTTCAGCTTCCTCGCCGACGCCGGCGGCTGGCAGAAGTGGTTCTTCACAGCTCTCGCCATCGGCATCAGCGGCCTGCTGGCGTTCTGGCTGTCGCGCACGCCGCGCCATGACTGGAAGACCGCGCTGCCGTTCGCGCTGGTCATCGGCGGTGCCATCGGCAACGTGATCGACCGCCAGATCCACGGCCACGTGGTGGATTTCATCCAGTGGCACTGGCGCGACCATTACTGGCCCGCGTTCAACATCGCCGACATGGCGGTGGTGGGCGGCGCGATCGGGATCGCGTTGTTCGGGCTGTTCCAGGACAGCGGGAAGAAGCGGTAGGGGCGGGGGTAGACGGGAGAGGGGCGATCGTGCCGGGCGGGAGCGGGCGTGGCGACTGCGCTTCAGGCTGACCGCGCGCGGCTCCGCTAGAATGCGTTTCTCATGGAAATCATCCTCGCCAATCCCCGTGGCTTCTGCGCGGGCGTCGACCGTGCGATCGAGATCGTCAAGCGCGCCATCGAGACCCTGGGCGCGCCGATCTACGTGCGCCACGAGGTGGTCCACAACCGTTACGTGGTCGAGGACCTGCGCGCGCGCGGGGCGATCTTCGTCGAGGAACTCGACGAGGTGCCCGACGGCAACACGGTGATCTTCAGCGCCCACGGCGTGTCGCAGGCGGTCCGTGCGGAAGCCGACCGCCGTGGCCTCAAGGTGTTCGATGCGACCTGCCCGCTGGTGACCAAGGTGCATCTGGAAGTCGCGCGCCACTGCCGCGCGGGCCGCGACGTGGTGCTGATCGGCCATGCCGGCCATCCGGAAGTCGAAGGCACGATGGGGCAGTGGAGCCGCGAAGGCGGCAACGGCCATATCTATCTGGTCGAGGACGAGGCCGATGTGGCCAGGCTGGAGGTCGCGCAGCCGGAGAACCTCGCCTACACCACGCAGACCACGCTGTCGGTCGACGACACCCGCAGCGTGATCGCCGCGCTGCGCGCGCGCTTCCCGGCGCTGCAGGGCCCGAAGAACGACGACATCTGCTACGCCACGCAGAATCGCCAGGACGCGGTGCGCGACCTCGCGCGGCGCTGCGACCTGGTGCTGGTGGTCGGTTCACCGAACAGTTCCAATTCCAACCGCCTGCGCGAGCTTGCCGAGCGCGACGGCGTGGAGTCCTACCTGATCGACGGCGCCGACGAGATCGACCCGGCCTGGATCGCCGGCCGCCAGCGCATCGGCGTGACCGCCGGTGCCTCCGCCCCCGACGTGCTGGTGGAAGGCGTGATCGCGCGCCTGCGCATCCTCGGCGCGGGCACGGTCGCCGAGCTCGATGGCGAACCCGAGAACATGGTGTTCGCGCTGCCCAAGGAGTTGCGGCTGCAGCTGGTGGAGTGAGGGCCTTTGACCGCGCCCCCCGCTGCCCCTAGAATCTGCGGCCCGCCGGAATAGCTCAGTTGGTAGAGCGGCGCATTCGTAATGCGTAGGTCGTAGGTTCGATTCCTATTTCCGGCACCAGGGTCCAGACGCCCCGCGCAAGCGGGGCGTCGTCGTTTTGCGGCGCGCTGTCATCGCACAGCCATCGCCGTTTCACCGGTTGTACGCAGTGCGCGTACCAGACTTCCGGCTCCCCACCAGACCCCGGCCGGCGCACCATGGACCACAGCTGCATCGATATCTACATCACCCGCGACGTCGACGGATACGTGGTCGCGCCTGCGGGCAGCGCGTTGCCCGAGGACGCGATGGCGGCGCTGGGCGGGGTGGTGCACGGCTGGATGCAGCAGGTCGGCGAGGCGGCGCGACTGCCGGGCTGGCGGGGCGTGTGCCGCGATATCGATGCCTGCGGCTACAGCGTGCTGTCGGATGAGGATTTCGTGGCACTGCTGCTGCCGGGTGAACTCGCGCCGCCGCCCACGCCACTGCGCATGCAGCCGGGTGCCGGCGCCGTGGCGGCAGCAGCAGCGGCCTGACCGGAGCGGGCCAACTCAGGGGGACAGGTCGTAGCGCAGCCGGTAACGCACCGGCGCGGCTGCGGGATCGTCGGCAGCGCCGATCCGGTACAACCACGCGGCCTGGTTCCCGGCGTCGCGCAACGACGTGGCGATCCCCTCGACCTCCACCGTCTCGACGTCGATCACCCGGCCGTCCGCACCGAAGGTCAATGTCCACAGGAAGTGTCCGCGGTAATCCTCGGGCGCCACGCCCGACGGGTAGTTGGTGCGGCCCTGCACGAACACCGCGTCGCGGCGATGGAACCCGGCACTGGCGAGATCGGCTGCGATCTCCACCGGCTCACGCGCGACCTCGACACCGTCATAGCTCAGCACCACGTCGTGTTCGCCGGCGGACAGGCCATGGCGCGCGGGTTCGAATGGATGGCAGCGCACGATCGGCGCAGACGCGGCCACCGTCTCCTCCACCAGCGTCACCGTAGTCCCATCGCGCTCCGCCAGCAGCCGCACGGTCACGTCGGCTTCCGGGAACCGCGAGGATTTCCAGCACAGCTGGTGCGGGCGGTCGGGCTGCAGGATCAGGCCCAGTGCCACCGGTCGCATGTGCATGGCGGGGTCGCGTGCTTCCCACAGGAACTCGATATGCCCATGCGGCGGCGGACGGCCGGCCGCGGCCCCGGAGAGCGACAGCAGCGCGGACAACAGCAGTGCCCTTGTGTCCATACGGGTTCCATCGTCCGGAGCTCGCCGCGAGCATAGCGGGCCGGGTGCCGCCGCATACCGTCGCGCTGCGCGGGTCTCGCGCTGCGCGACGGGCGCCCGCTACCCTGTCGATCCTTTTCGCGGATCCTCCGGCAATGTCGAAAGCACCAGCCACGGCCAAGGTCGGCCGCGCGCGCACCGCCTATGTGTGTGCCGAGTGCGGCACCGACCACGGCAAGTGGCAGGGCCAGTGCGCCGGCTGCGGCGCATGGAACACCCTGTCGGAGTTCGTGATCGAGCCTGCGGCAAAGGCGGCGGCCAGCGGTGGTGCGACCCGGCGCGCCGGCTGGGCGGGTGCCGTCGAGGCGCCGAAGGTCACCGCGCTCAAGGATGTGCGCCATATGGAGGACGCGCGGGTGTCCACAGGCATCGGCGAGCTCGACCGCGTGCTCGGGGGCGGCCTGGTCGAGGGCGCGGTGGTGCTGGTCGGTGGGGACCCGGGTATCGGCAAGTCCACCCTGTTGTTGCAGGCGGTGGCGCGGATGGCGGCGACGCTGCCGGCGCTGTACGTTACCGGCGAGGAATCGCTGGGCCAGGTGGCCGGGCGCGCAGCCCGCCTGGACCTGCCGCTCGACGGGCTGCAGGCGCTGGCGGAAACCGGCGTGGAAACCATCCTCGAGCACGCCGCGGCCATGCGGCCGAAGCTGATCGTCGCCGACTCGGTGCAGACCCTGTGGACTGAATCGCTGACCGCAGCGCCGGGCTCGGTGAGCCAGGTGCGCGAGTCCGCCGCACGGCTGGTGCGCTATGCCAAGGAGACCGGCACCGCGGTGTTCCTGGTCGGCCACGTCACCAAGGAAGGCGGCATCGCCGGCCCGCGCGTGCTCGAGCACATGGTCGATGCGGTGCTGTATTTCGAGGGCGAGAGCGGTAGCCGCTTCCGGGTACTGCGCGCGTTCAAGAACCGCTTCGGCGCAGTCAACGAGCTCGGCGTGTTCGCGATGGGCGACAAGGGCCTGAAGGAAGTGCCGAATCCTTCGGCGATCTTCCTGTCGGGCGGCAGCACCCGGCAGCCCGGCAGCTGCGTGATGGTGACCCGCGAGGGCACACGGCCGCTGCTGGTGGAGGTGCAGGCGCTGGTCGACAGCTCGCCGCTGTCCAATCCACGGCGCGTGGCGGTCGGCCTGGAAGGCAACCGGCTGGCGATGCTGCTGGCGGTGCTGCACCGGCACGGTGGGGTGCTGGTCGGCGACCAGGACGTGTTCGTCAACGTGGTGGGCGGCATCCGCGTGCAGGAGACCGCGGCCGACCTGCCGGTGCTGCTGGCGGTGCTGTCGAGCCTGCGCGACGCGCCGTTGCCGGACAAGACCATCGCCTTCGGTGAGGTCGGCCTGTCGGGGGAGATCCGCCCGGTGCCCAATGGCGAGGAACGCCTGCGCGAGGCGGCCACCCACGGCTTCCGCCGCGCGATCGTGCCGAAGGCGAACGCGCCGAAGTCGGGATCGGTGAAGGGCCTCGAGGTGATCGCCGTCGAACGGCTGGCCGACGCGATCGACGCGCTGTAGCGGTTGCGGCAGGCTCAGCGCGGGCGTTGCAGCACCAGTTCCAGCACGAACTTGCTGCCGAAGAACGCCAGCACCAGCAACACCATCGCGGCCAGCGTCCAGCGCACGGCGGACGGCCCGCGCCAGCCGTACCGCCAGCGGCCGACCAGCAGCGCGCCGAACACCAGCCACGACAGCACGCTCAGCACCGACTTGTGGATCAGGTGCTGGGCGAAGAAGTCATGCACGAACAGCACGCCGGTCAGCAGGGTGGCCGTCAGCAGCACGAAGCCGACCGTGATGGTGCGGAACAGCAGCGTTTCCAGTTCGGTCAGCGGCGGCAGCGCACGCAGCCAGCGGTGGAACTCGCGCCGCCGCAACGCGCGTTCCTGCGCCCCCAGCATCAGCGCAAGCAGTGCGGCGATGGCGAGGGTGGCATAGGCCAGAAGCGCGAAGCCCGCATGCAGTTGCAGGCGCCAGTCCAGGCCTTCCGGATCGTGGTGGCCGGTGAGGGCATAGACCAGAAGTGACGCCGTCGCCAGCGGAAACACCACCACCCCCAATGCCGCCGTGCGGCCGCGGAGCCCGAACAGCAGCGTGGCCCCGGCCATGCCGAGACCCACCAGCGACAGCGCCGAGAAGAAGTGCAGGTCGGCGCCGCCCAGGTCGCGCCAGGCGAGCAGGTGTGCGATGCCGTGCAGAATGGCGGCGACCACCGCGGGCACGGCCCAGGCCGCGCCGGTCACCGGCGTTTCGCGCGCCAGCCTGCGCACCAGCATGCCGGCTGCGACGAGGTAGAGCAGGGCCGCAATGAGAACGATTGTCATCGCGGAAGTGTCGCATACGCACCGGTGCGTCGTACGGTGTTTTCCGGGCTGTTCCGGGCCGTCGCGGAGGTCGCGGGTATAATCGGCGGCCCCTTCTTTCCAAGCGCGGAACCTGCATGTTCGAGTCCCTCACCCAGCGCCTGTCCGGCACCATGGAGCGCCTGCGCGGCCGCGGGCGGCTGACCGAGGAGAACATCCGCGAAGCCACCCGCGAGGTACGCATCGCGCTGCTGGAGGCCGACGTCGCCCTGCCGGTGGTGCAGGCCCTGATCGAGCGCATCAAGGTGCGCGCGGTCGGCCAGGAAGTGCTGAAGTCGCTGACCCCGGGCCAGGCGCTGATCAAGGTCGTGCGCGACGAACTCACCACGGTGATGGGCGCGCAGGCGACCGAGCTCAACCTCAACGTGCCGGCGCCGGCGGTGATCCTGATGGCCGGCCTGCAGGGCGCGGGCAAGACCACCACGGTCGGCAAGCTTGCGAAGCTGCTGAAGGAAAAGCGCAGGAAGAAGGTGATGGTGGTCAGCGCGGACGTCTACCGCCCGGCCGCGATCGAGCAGCTGAAGACCCTGGCCGACCAGGTGGGGGTGACGTTCTTCCCGTCCGATGCCTCGCAGCAGCCGGTCGACATCGTGCGTGCGGCGATCGACGACGCCCGCCGGTCCTATGTCGACGTGCTGCTGGTCGATACCGCCGGCCGCCTCGCCATCGACGAGGCGATGATGGCCGAGATCAAGGCGCTGCATGCCGCGGTCAACCCGGTCGAAACGCTGTTCGTCGTCGACTCCATGACCGGCCAGGATGCCGCGACCACCGCCAAGGCGTTCTCCGAAGCGCTGCCGCTGACCGGCGTGGTGCTGACCAAGACCGACGGCGACGCCCGGGGCGGTGCCGCGCTCTCGGTGCGCTACATCACCGGGCGGCCGATCAAGTTCATCGGCACCGGCGAGAAGACCGACGGCCTCGACGTCTTCCACCCGGACCGCGTCGCCAGCCGCATCCTCGACATGGGCGATGTGCTGTCGCTGGTCGAGCAGGTCGAGAGCCAGGTCGACAAGGACAAGGCGCAGAAGCTTGCGGAGAAGGTCGCCAAGGGCAAGAAGTTCGACCTCAACGACATGCGCGACCAGCTCGAGCAGATGCAGGGCATGGGCGGCATCCATGGCCTGATGGACAAGCTGCCGGGCATGGGCCAGATCCCGGACACCGTCAAGAACCAGGTCACCGGCAAGGAAGTGCCGCGGATGATCGCGATCATCAACTCGATGACCAAGAAGGAGCGTCGCAACCCGGCGCTGCTCAACGGCTCGCGCCGCGCCCGCATCGCCGCCGGCTCCGGCACCCATCCCTCCGACGTCAACAAGCTGATCAAGCAGTACCAGCAGATGGAGAAGATGATGTCGAAGATGGCCCGCGGCGGGATGAAGGGGATGATGCGCGGACTGCAGGGCATGATGGGCGGGCGCGGCGGGATGCCGTTCCGCTGAGTCGCGGCGGCATCCGCCCCATGTTCCGGACCGGGCGGATGCCATGCTGATCTTCCGCAACGACCACCCGGCCACCGCGGCCGATCTCGCGCTTCCGGCGCTGGTCAACGATGGCCACTTCACCACGATGCAGGTCCGTGGTGGCGCGGTGCAGGGGCTGGAGCTGCATCTGCAGCGTCTCGCCGACGCGCACCGCACACTGTTCTCGCGGGATCTGGATACGGCGCGCGCCCGCGCCGACTGCGCTGCCGCAATCACGGCCAGTGGACTCGCCGATGCGACCCTGCGGGTGACGGTCCACCCTGGCGAGCCCGATCCGACCGTGCTGGTCTCGCTGGCGTCGCCCGCACACCCCGGTACCGGCGGCCTGCGCCTGAAATCGTTCGCCTACGTGCGCGTACTGCCGGACGTGAAGCACGTCGGCACGTTTCCGTTGCTGCACTACCGCCGGCTGGCGCGGGCCGCCGGGTGCGACGATGCACTGTTCGTCACGACGGACGGTCTCGTCTGCGAAGGCTCGGTCTGGAACCTCGCGCTCTGGGATGGCAGCGCGGTGATCTGGCCGCAGGGCCCGGCGCTGCGCGGAACCCGGGAGCAGCTGCTGCAGCGTGAATTCCGCCGTGCCGGGGTGGCCCAGCAGGCCCGCACGGTCCTGCTGGACGAGCTGCCGGCCCTGGCCGGCATCAGTTGCAACTCGCGCGGCGTGCAGCCGCTGGCGTCGGTCGATGGCCGTGAAATGGGGGATCCCGCGTCACTGCTGGAACTGGCCGCCGCGGCGAGCACGCGGATCGCCTGGGACCTGCTGGACGTGGGCGAGCGCCGGGCCCCTACCGTCGCCGGAACGGCTTCGCTATAATTTCCGGCTTACCGCGCCATCCTGGCGACTGGGCAACACCGAGAAACTCCATGGTCAAGATCCGTCTCACCCGCGGCGGCGCCAAGAAGCGCCCGTTCTACCACATCATCGTCACCGACTCGCGCAGCGCCCGCGACGGCCGCAACATCGAGCGCGTGGGTTACTACAACCCGGTGGCACAGGGTGCCGAACAGCGTGTCGTGCTCGACACCGCCCGCGTCGACCATTGGGTCAAGCAGGGTGCGCAGATGACCGACAAGGTCCGTGCGCTGTACAAGGAAGCGGGCAAGGCCCAGCCGGCCGCTGCCTGAAGCTGACGGCCGCGCCCCGGGCGCGGCCTTTTTCGTACGAACGATGACCGATCCCACCCGTCGCATCCTGCTGGGCAGGATCCACGGCGCCTTCGGCGTGCGTGGCGAGCTGCGCGTGGAATCGTTCACCGATCCCGAGACCGAGCTCTTCCGCTACCAGCCCTGGACCCTGCGTGATGCGCAGGGCCGCGAGCGGGTAGTGGAAGGTGCGCGTGGCCGTCCCGGCCCGAAGGGCGTGGTCGCCACGTTGCCCGGCGTCGAGGATCGCGAGGGTGCCGACGCCATGCGCGGCACCGAGATCTGGGTGCCGCGCAGCGCGCTGCCGCCGCCCAGCGCGGACGAGTTCTACTGGGTCGACCTCGAGGGCATGCGCGTGCGCAATGTCGAGGGCGTCGATTTCGGCACGGTGGCATTCGTGTTCTCCACCGGCGCCAACGACGTGCTGGTGGTACGCGACGATGCCCGCGAACGCATGGTGCCGTTCGTGCGGCCCGACTACGTGCGCGGGATCGACATGGACGCCGGCACCATCCTGGTCGACTGGGACCCGGACTTCTGATCGCAGGTGGCCGCTGCGCGGCTGCACCCTGAGCCGCGCCGTCGGCGGCACCTTCGACCGCCTTGGTATCGTGCGCGGTCTGCAATCCGGCCCCGGGCCCGCCATCCATGCGCATCGATGTGATCAGCCTGTTTCCCGAGTTCGTCGATGCCTGCGCCGGCTTCGGCGTGGTCGGGCGTGCGCGCGAGCGCGGCCTGCTGTCGATGCATGGCTGGAATCCGCGCGATTACGCCGAGGGCAACTACCGCCGTGTCGATGACCGCCCGTTCGGTGGCGGGCCGGGCATGGTGATGCTGGTCGATCCGCTACGTGCGGCGATCGCTGCCGCGCGCGACGCCGATCCGCAGCCCGCGCATGTGGTCTACATGAGCCCGCAGGGCAGGCTGCTCGACCAGGCGCGGGTGCGCGAACTGGCCGCGCTGCCGCGGATGATCCTTCTGTGTGGCCGCTACGAGGGCGTGGACGAGCGCCTGATCGCCGCCGAGGTCGACGAGGAACTCTCCATTGGCGACTACGTGCTGTCTGGCGGTGAACTGCCGGCGGCGGTGCTGGTGGACGCGGTGGCGCGCCTGCGCGAAGGGGTGCTCAATGATGCCGACTCGGCGGTCCAGGACAGCTTCGAGCCCGACGCGGGTATCGAGGGGGGCGTGCTGCTGGACTGCCCGCACTACACCCGTCCGCCGCAGCATGCGCTGGGCGACGTGCCCGAGGTGCTGATGGGCGGCAACCATGCCGCCATCGCCCGCTGGCGGCGGATGCAGTCTCTCGGCCGCACCCTGGAGCGGCGACCGGACCTGCTGGACGAGACCAGGCTGTCGGCTGCCGACCGGCGCCTGCTGGCGGAGTACCGTGCCCGGGTCGCGGCGGGTGAACCGGACGCCTGAGCGGCGCTGGCATCGCCCGCCCGCATCCGGTTACAATGCCCGGCTAGTTTTACCCGCCAGAGCGTGCGTCCACGTGCACCACGCCTACAACGACTCCAACAGGCCAAGAACATGACCACCAAGCCCTCCCTGAACACCCTGCTGCAGGACTTCGAGAAAGACCAGGCGCAGCGCACCCTTCCCGAATTCGGCCCCGGCGACACCGTCGTCGTCAACGTCAAGGTCAAGGAAGGCAACCGCGAGCGCGTGCAGGCCTACGAGGGCGTGGTCATCGGCATCAAGAACGCCGGCCTCAATTCCGCATTCACCGTGCGCAAGATCTCCCACGGCTTCGGCGTGGAGCGCGTGTTCCAGTCGCACAGCCCGTCGATCGAATCGCTGGAAGTGAAGCGCCGCGGCAAGGTCCGCGCCGGCAAGCTGTACTACCTGCGTGGCCTGGAAGGCAAGAAGGCGCGCATCAGGGAAGACCTGTCCGCGGGCGCCAAGGCCAAGAATGCCAAGGCCGCCGCCGACCTCGCCGCAGCCGCGCAGGCTGCGGAAGCTGCCAAGGCGGAAGCCGCAGCAGCTGCAGCCGCCACCGAGTAAACCGGTCCGGCAAGCGCGCACGACGGCCACCTCCCGGTGGCCGTTTGCGTTTGCGGCGATGACGCGGCGCCCACTCCCCGGGCATAGAATCGTTGCCGGGTTTCTGCGGTGAGGATCATGTCCCCCACTGCCGTTCGCACGGGCCTGGCCGTGCCGGTCATCCTGCTGCTGGCCGCCTGCGCGGCGAACACCGCGCGGCTGGCCGATGGCCACGTCCGCGCCACCGACCTTCGCGAGTGTGCGGCGGTGCGTGCAGGCGAGGCCGAGCGCCTCGCCGATGGCTCCATCTCGATGGAGGACCACCGTCGCTGCGAAACCGGCGCCACCTGGTCGACGCGTCGCGAGACCGTCCCGGCCCCGGACTTCCGTCGGCCCGTCAGCGACCCCTGACCTTCGCCCCGCTGGAGCCCGTGACAGATGATGACCCGAGCCAGCGCCGCGCCCGCAGTGGCGGATGCCCCGACCAGCGTGCGGCTGGACCTGTGGCTGTGGGCGGCGCGCTTCTTCAGGACCCGCAGCATCGCCCGCCAGGCGGTGGAGAACGGCAAGGTCGCCATTGGCGGCGAACGGCCCAAGCCTTCGCGCGCGGTCCGCGTGGGCGACGCCCTGCGCATCGAGCGTGGCGAGGAAGCGTTCGAGATCGAGGTCATGGGGCTATCGGATACCCGCGGCCCGGCCAGCGTCGCGCGGCTGCTGTACAGCGAGTCCGAGGCCTCGCGCCAGGCCCGCGAGGCGCGCCTGGCCGAGCTGCGCGCACAGCGCGCCGGCTACAGCGCGCCGGAAACCCGCCCCGACAAGCGGGCGCGCCGGCTGATCCGTGCGCTGGGCGATATCGACGCCAGCTGAGCGTGGTGTGGCCAGCGTCGGTCACGGGGTTCCGCGCCGGCGGCGTGCCGCACTGTCGGCATGTCCCGTGCGCGACCCGGCGCATATGGCAGTGCCCCTGAACCGCCCTGTCCGGGTTCAGTCCCCGGCGATGTGCACGGGCGTAGGCTGCAGACATGTCCGCGTCCATCCATACCTCCCGAGCCCTGCACCGAGTCGCAGCCACCCTGTTTCTGGGCGTTACCGCCTGGTCGTCAGCGGGCGCCCAGGTACGTGCACCCGAGCCGATGCCCCGCCAGGTCGAGGGCACCCGGCTGCAGACGCCGCCGCCGCCGCCCGCCCATGTGCGCCCGGCGCTGACCGATCCGCGGGTGCGGCAGGCACAGGATCGGCTGGATACCCGCCGCCGCGTGATCGAGTCCGACCGCCAGCACGAGCAGCGGCTGCAGACGCTCGGTGCCACACCGCAGGCGAGGGAGACCGAGCTGGCGGCGTCCCGGCTGCGCGAAGCCGATGCACGCCGGGATGCGGCGTTGCTGCGCGAACGCGAGGCGGCGGTACGCGAAGCGCGTGCCCGCGAGCTGGTGGATCCACCACGCCGGTAAGTCGCTGCGACAGGGCGTCGGTCCCTCCAGCATCCTCCAGCGTCCGGGGTTGCCGGGATCGATGGCACATCAATGGTGCGACAGCTCTGCAATGGCGCCAGACGACCGCGCGCCGAAGAAGGCCCATGCGTCAGCCGGCTACGCGCCGTAGCCGTGGTAGCCGCATTCCCGGAAGTCGTCCGGCTTCACCAGCACTGCCCCGGCCCCAAGCGGGTGTCACACCAATGACTTCAGCCGGTACAGTGCCTCCAGCGCCTGCTTCGGCGTGAGCTCGTCCGGGTCCAGCGCCGTCAGTGCATCGAGCGCCGCGGACGGCGCTGCCGAGAACAGCCCGAACTGCTGCGGCGCGTCCAGCGCCGGTGGCGACATCGCCGCGGACTGGCTCTCGCCACTGCGCTGCTCGAGTTCCGCCAGTCGCCGCCTGGCCTGCTGCAACGTGGCCCTGGGCAACCCGGCCAGCGCGGCCACCTGCAGGCCGAAACTGCGGTTGGCGGCGCCTTCCTTGACCGCATGCATGAACACCAGGCTGTCGCCATGCTCGACCGCGTCCAGGTGCACGTTGGCGATGCCGCTGCCGGCTTCGCCGGCCAGCGTGGTGAGCTCGAAATAATGGGTCGCGAACAGCACGTAGCTGCGGTTGACGTCCGCCAGGTGCCGCGCCACCGCATCGGCCAGCGCCAGCCCGTCGTAGGTGGAGGTGCCGCGGCCGATCTCGTCCATCAGCACCAGCGACTGCGCGGTGGCGTGGTGGAGGATGTAGCTGGTCTCGCTCATCTCGACCATGAAGGTCGACTGCCCGCGGGCGAGGTCGTCGCCGGCGCCGATGCGGGTGAGGATGCGGTCGATCGGGCCGATCACCGCGCGCGTCGCCGGCACGAAGCTGCCGATATGCGCCAGCAGCACGATCAGCGCGTTCTGGCGCATGTAGGTGCTCTTGCCGCCCATGTTCGGGCCGGTGATCACCAGCATGCGGCGGTCGGGGTCGAGCACCAGGTCGTTGGGCTCGAACGGTTCGTCGCGCACCGCCTCCACCACCGGGTGGCGTCCGCGCTCGATCTTCAGGCACGGCGCGGATTCGAGTTCCGGGCGTGACCAGTCCAGCGCCTGCGCGCGCTCGGCGAAACAGGCCAGCACGTCGAGTTCCGCGAGCGCGCCGGCGCACTGCCGCAGCGGTTCCAGGCGCGCGTTGAGGGCATCCAGCAGTTGCTCGTACAGCAGCCGTTCGCGGGCCAGTGCGCGCTCGCGCGCCGACAGCACCTTGTCCTCGAAGGCCTTCAGTTCCTCGGTGATGTAGCGCTCGGCATTGGTCAGCGTCTGCCGGCGGGTGTAGTGCACCGGCGCCTTCGCCGCCTGCGCCTTGCTGATCTCGATGTAGTAGCCGTGCACGCGGTTGTAGCCGAGCTTCAGCGTGGGGATCCCGCTGGCCTCGCGCTCACGCGCCTCGAGGTCGACCAGGAAACCGTCGGCATTGGCCGACAGCGCGCGCAACTCGTCGAGTTCGGCGTCGTAGCCGTCGGCGAACACGCCGCCATCGCGCGCGAGGACCGGCGGCTGCTCGACCACCGCACTGCCCAGCATGTGCGCCTCGGCATCGTGCTCGCCGAGTGAGTCGGCAAGCGCCTGCAGGCGTGGCGAATCGAGCGTGGCCAGCAGTGCGCGCAGCCCGGGGAGCATCGCAAGGCCGTCGCGCAGCGTGGACAGGTCGCGCGGTCGCGCCGAGCGCAGCGCGATGCGTGACAGGATGCGTTCCAGGTCACCCAGTGCGCGGAAGCGCTCGCGGATGTCGGTGTCGGCGCCGCGCGTGATCAGGGTGTCGACCGCATGCAGGCGCTGGTCGAGCACGCTGCGGTCGCGCAGCGGGCGATGCAGCCAGCGCCTGAGCAGGCGTCCGCCCATCGGCGTCACCGACGTGTCCAGCACGCCCAGCAGGGTATGCCGCGCGTCGCCGTCGACACGGCTGTAGAGTTCGAGATGACGGCGGGTCGCGGCATTCATCGCGATCGCGCCGTCACTGGTCTCGACCGCGATCGAGGTCAGGTGCGGCAGCCGCTGCTTCTGGGTCTCCTCGACATAACCCAGCAGCGCGCCCGCCGCGGCAGTGGCCAGCGGCCGGTCTTCCATGCCGAAGCCGGTGAGGTCATGCAGGCCGAAGAAGCGCAGCAGCTGGCGACGCCCGCTGTCGGCATCGAACAGCCACGGCGCTCGGCGGCGCAGGCCACGGCGTTCGGCGAGGAACGCGGGCCAGCCGTCCTCGTCGGGCACCAGCAGCTCGGCCGGGTCCAGGCGTGCAAGCTCGGCTTCCAGCTGGTCGTCGTTGGCGACCTCATTGACCAGGAAGCGGCCACCGGCGAGATCCGCCCAGGCCAGCCCGTAGCCGCTGCCTCTGGATGAAGTGCCTCCGCGCGACAGCGCCAGCAGCAGGGTGTCGCGGCGCTCGTCGAGCAGGGCCTCGTCGGTGACCGTGCCCGGAGTGACGATGCGCACCACCTTGCGCTCGACCAGGCCCTTGGCCTGTGCGGGATCACCGATCTGCTCGCAGATCGCCACCGACTCGCCCAGCGCCACCAGCCGTGCCAGGTACCCCTCGGCCGAGTGATGCGGCACGCCGGCCATCGGGATCGGCGCGCCGCCGGAGCTGCCGCGCTGGGTCAGGGTGATGTCGAGCAGGCGCGCGGCCTTGCGCGCGTCGTCATAGAACAGTTCGTAGAAATCGCCCATCCGGAAGAACAGCAGCACGTCGGGGTGCTCGGCCTTGGCGGCGAAGAACTGCCGCATCAGGGGCGTGTGCTGGGTCGGGGCGGCCTCGGCAGGCGCGGTGTGTTCGCTCAACTCGACAGGTTCCAACAGGACAGACAGGCGCGTGGCGCCGTCGTCCAGTGTATCGCGCGCGCCGGGGCCGACGGACGGCGCCGGCGCGGGGCGCTCAGTCCTGCCGGTCGCCCGGGGCGAAGAACAGCGCCGACAGCGGTGGCAGCGCAACCGACAGCCGGAACGGCTGCCCGTGCGCGGGCTGCGCCTCGGCGTGCACGCCACCCAGGTTGCCCGCACCGGAGCCGCCGTACGTGGCGGCGTCGGTGTTGAGCAGCTCGCGCCAGTAGCCGCCCGCAGGCACGCCGACCGTGTATGCGGCGTGGCGCAACGGGGTCAGGTTCAACACCACGAGGACCGGCACGTCGTCACCGTGGCCGCGACGCAGGAAGGCGAAGACACTGTTGGCTGCATCGTCGCCCACGAGCCACTCGAAGCCGCCCGGGTCGGCATCGCGTGCATGCAGTGCGGGCCTCGACGCGTGCAGGCTGTTGAGGTCGCGCACCAGTTGCTGCACGCCGCGGTGCGGGGGCTCGTCGAGCAGGTGCCAGTCGACCTGGCCATCGTGGTTCCACTCGCCGTCCTGGGCGATCTCGCAGCCCATGAACAGCAGCTTCTTGCCCGGGTGCGCCCACATGAAGGCGAGGTAGGCGCGCAGGTTGGCGAGCTTCTGCCAGCGGTCGCCGGGCATCTTGCCCAGCAGCGAACCCTTGCCGTGCACCACCTCGTCGTGCGAGACCGGCAGCACGAAACGCTCCGAATAGGCGTAGACCATCCCGAACGTCATCCTGTCGTGGTGGTAGCGCCGGTACAGCGGATCCTCGGCCATGTAGGCCAGGGTGTCGTGCATCCACCCCATGTTCCATTTGTGGCTGAAACCCAGGCCGCCCTGTGACACCGGCGCACTCACGCCGGGCCAGGCGGTGGATTCCTCGGCGATCACCAGCGCGCCCGGACACTGCGCGGCCACCACCTCGTTGAGGCGGCGCAGGAAGGCCACGCTCTCGTAGTTCTCGCGGCCGCCGTGGACGTTGGGGATCCACTCGCCGGGCTCGCGGCTGTAGTCGCGGTAGAGCATCGACGCCACCGCGTCCACGCGCAGGCCGTCGACGTGGTAGCGCTGCAGCCACTCCAGCGCGCTGGCGATCAGGAAGCCGCTGACCTCGTTGCGGCCGTGGTTGTAGATGAGCGTGTTCCAGTCCTTGTGGAAGCCCTCGCGCGGGTCGGCGTGCTCGTACAGCGCAGTGCCGTCGAAGCGGGCGAGGCCGTGGGCGTCGGAGGGGAAGTGCGCCGGCACCCAGTCCAGCAGCACGCCGATGCCTTCGCGGTGGCAGCGGTCGACGAAGCGCGCGAAGCCCTCTGGCGCGCCGTGGCGCCCGGTGGGGGTGAACAGCCCGAGCGGCTGGTAGCCCCAGGAGCCGCCGAACGGGTGCTCGGTGATCGGCAGCAGTTCGACGTGGGTGAAGCCCATCGACGCCACGTAGGGCACCAGGCGGTCGGCCAGCGCATCCCAGTCGAGCGCGCCGCCATCGTCGCCATGCATCCACGAGGCCGCGTGCACCTCGTAGATGCTCATCGGCGAGGCGAAGGGGTCGCGCTGTGCGCGCTCGGCCATCCAGTCGTCGTCGGACCAGCTGAAGACATCGGCGGCAGGCACGACCGACGCCGTGAGCGGCGGCGCCTCGCTGGCGCGCGCGACCGGGTCCGCCTTCAGCGGCAGCAGGGTGCCGTCGGCCGCCAGCAGCTGGTACTTGTAGCGCGCCCCGGGGCCGACGCCGGGAATGAAGATCTCCCAGATGCCGGCGTCCGGCCGCAGGCGCATACCGTGCCGCCGCCCGTCCCAGCCGTTGAAGTCGCCGACCACGGCCACGCGTGCGGCATTCGGTGCCCATACGGCAAAGCGCACGCCGTCCACGCCGTCGATCCGCGCGACGTGCGACCCGAGCGCGTCGCCAAGGCGGAGATGGCGACCTTCGGCGATGAGGTGGAGGTCGAGATCACCGAGGATCGGCCCGAACGCATACGGATCGGCGGTGCGCTGCTCGCTGCCATCCGGCCAGCGCAGCAACAACTCGTACCTGCCCGTGTGCGCGATCTCGGCCTCGAACAGGCCGGGGGCCTGCGGGTGCGGGTGCAGCGTCACCGGTTGCGCGCCGGCATCGCCGGACGCGAGCACCTGGACCTCCGCCGCGCCTGGCATCCACACGCGCACGACGCGCCGGCCGCCGGCGTCGTGCGGGCCGAGGATCGCGAACGGATCGCCGTGGCGCGATTCGACCAGCGCCTGCAGCGCCTCCGCCGTCAGACCGTCGTCGTCCACGGACGCGCCCGGGGTGGGGATGCCGGCGTCAGTCATGGCCATCCTCCAGCAGTTCGTCGAGCAGCGTGGCCAGGCCGCGCACTGGCACGTCGATCCACGCGGGGCGGTTGGCGGCCTCGTAGGCGATCTCGTAGGCGCCCTTCTCGATCAGGAACAGCGCCAGCAGCGGGCCCACCGCGTCGGGCTGCGCCCACGGCCTGGCGGTCTCCTGCAGCACCTTGAGGTAGGCGGCACGGAAGTGCCCGCCGGAGCGCTGGCGGAAGGCGGCCAGGAACTCCGCCGAGCGTTCGTCGACCGCGGGCGCGACACCCTCCTCGCCGCGCTCCAGCATGGCCGCTGCATAGTCGAGCGAGCGCAGGAAGCCGGCCACGTCACGCAGGGGGCTGCTCCTGGCGCGCCGTTCCTCCGGTGGTCGCGCAGGCTCGCCCTCGAAGTCGATCAGGTAGGCATCGTCCTGCACGACGAGGATCTGGCCGAGGTGGAAATCGCCATGCACGCGGGTGAGCAGCGCACAGGGCGCGGCACTCGCGAGGCGTCGCAACAGCGGTTCCAGGCGCGGGCGCAGCGACATCAGGTGCTGCTGGGCCGGCGAGGGTGATTCCACGCCGCCCAGCGCCCTGAACGCGCGCTCCAGCTGGGTGCGAGCACTCTCGACCCAGTCGGTGATCTGCGCGTCACCGGCGTCCTCCGGCGCGAACGCCGGGTCATCGCTCGGCAGCGCCAGCGCCTGGTGCAGCTCGCCCAGCCGGCGCCCGACCGCCGTGGCGAAGGCGTCGTAGCCGCACAGCAGTTCCTCGTGCCGGTCCTCGTCGGGCGGGGTCAGGCGGAACTCGTCGAAGGTGCGGTGCAGATATTCGAGCGTCCAGCGCCAGGCGTCGCCCTGGTTCTGCAGGAAGCCCTGCAGCACCATCAGCGTCGACGGCACGCCTTGGTCGTCCACGCGCACGACCTCGCCCAGCAGCGGCGCGATGTTGCCGTAGCCCAGGGTGGTGAGGTGCCGGCCCATCTCGGTCTCGGGGTTGATGCCCGGGGTGATCCGGCGCACCAGTTTCAGCACCGCGGTGTTGCCGATGACCAGCGAGCTGTTGGACTGCTCGGCCGACAGCCAGCGCACCGGCTGCTCGCCGTCCATGCCGATGCGGGCCATCCAGTCGGTGGCCTCGAAGCGGATCTCGCCGTCGGGCGTCTGCAGGCGGGTACCTGCCTTCATAGCCGTCACCACCGCGCTGGCCAGCGTGGGCGCGGCGAAGGCGTCGGTGAGGAAGCCGACGTTGCGTCCGCGCCGCACCCGCGTCAGCGCGAGCTGCTGCGGCAGCGCGGGCAGGTCCTCGGCCTCCCAGGCGATGCCGAGCGGAAGCAGGTAGCGCTCGTGGCGGCTGCCGTCCGGACCAAGGGCAACATCCACCTCCGACATGAGCAGGTCGCCGTCGGCACCCGCCAGCGGCAGGCTGTAGGCGATGCGCACCGCGTCGATGCCCTGGTCCTTGGCGGCGAACCAGCGCCGGTTGCACAGGTACACCGGCAGCACCTTGCGCTCGAGCAGTTCGCGCGGGCGTTCCAGCCCTTCCTCGGCCAGCGTGCCGCGCAGCACCAGGGTCTCGAACTCGGGCATCGCCTGTACCGGCGGGACGTGCCAGTCCGGCATGGCGCCGTCGGTGACCAGCTGGAAGGCATAGAAGCCGTAGGCGGGCAGGGTGAGGAGGTAGGAGAACTCGTGGCCGATCGGCGGGAACGAGGTGCCGCCGACGATCTCCACCGGGATGCGGCCGTCGTACATCGTCAGGTCGAGTTCCACCGCCTGCAGCGTGCGTGACAGGTTGGCCACGCACAGCACCAGCTCGTCCTCGAATTCGCGCAGGTAGGCCAGGATCTTGCGGTTGCCCGGGTAGAGGAAGGTGAGCGTGCCGCGGCCGAAGGCGCGGTAGCGGTTGCGCACCTCCAGCATGCGCCGGGTCCAGTTGAGCAGGGAATGCAGGTCGCGCTGCTGGGACTCGACGTTGATGGTCTGGAAGCCGTACAGCGGATCCATCAGCGGCGGCAGCACCAGCCGCGCGGGATCGGCGCGCGAGAACCCGCCGTTGCGGTCGATCGACCACTGCATCGGCGTGCGCACGCCGTCGCGGTCGCCGAGGTGGATGTTGTCGCCCATGCCGATCTCGTCGCCGTAGTACAACACCGGCGTCCCGGGCATGGTCAGCAGCAGCGAGTTCATCAGCTCGATGCGGCGGCGGTCGCGCTCGAGCAGCGGTGCAAGCCGGCGGCGGATGCCGAGGTTGATGCGCGCGCGCTGGTCGGCGGCGTAGGTCTGCCACAGGTAGTCGCGCTCGCTGTCGGTGACCATCTCCAGCGTGAGCTCGTCGTGGTTGCGCAGGAAGATCGCCCACTGGCAGTTGTCCGGGATGGCCGGGGTCTGGCGCAGGATGTCGCTGATCGGAAAGCGGTCCTCGCGCGCGATCGCCATGTACATGCGCGGCATCAGCGGGAAGTGGAACGCCATGTGGCATTCGTCGCCGTCGCCGAAGTACTGCTGGGTGTCCTCCGGCCACATGTTGGCTTCGGCCAGCAGCAGGCGGTCGGGGTAGTGCGCGTCGACCTCGGCGCGGATCTTCTTCAGGATCGCGTGGGTCTCCGGCAGGTTCTCGTTGCTGGTGCCTTCGCGCTCGATCAGGTACGGCACCGCGTCCAGGCGCAGGCCGTCCACGCCGAGGTCGAGCCAGAAGCGCATCACCCGCAGCACTGCCTCGAGCACCTCCGGGTTGTCGAAGTTGAGGTCGGGCTGGTGCGAATAGAAGCGGTGCCAGTAGTACTGGCCGGCCACCGGGTCCCAGGTCCAGTTCGATTTCTCGGTGTCGCAGAAGATGATGCGGGTGCCGGCCAGCGCATGGTCGCTGTCCGACCACACGTAGAACCCGCGTTCCGGCGAGCCTTTCGGCGCCTGGCGCGCGCGCTGGAACCATTCGTGCTGGTCGGAGGTGTGGTTGATCACCAGCTCGGTGATGATCCGCAGGCCACGCCGGTGCGCCTCGTCGAAGAAGCGGCGCACGTCGTCCATGTCGCCGTAGTCCGGGTGCACGCCGCAGTACTCGGCGATGTCGTAGCCGTCATCGCGTCGCGGTGATGGGTAGAACGGCAGCAGCCACAGGGTGTTGACGCCCAGCCCGGCGATGTAGTCCAGCTTCTGCATCAGCCCCGCGAAGTCGCCCACGCCGTCGTCGTTGGCATCGAAGAACGACTTCACGTGCAGCTGGTAGATCACCGCGTCCTTGAACCACAGCGGGTCGCCGGCGACATGGCTGGAGCGCGGGATCGCGTCGCCCCCCGTGGTGGTGATTTCGGTGGCGCTCATGGTGCTGCCTCCGGCGCGTGGCCGTCGTTGATGGGGCCGGGGCCTACTCGCCAGATCGCGAACGGCAGGTCGGCGGGGTCGAGGCGCAGGTGCTGGTGCTTGCCGTGCCAGGTGCTGCGCGTGCCGCGCCAGAGGTCTTCGACGTGTACGGACGCGTGGTCCGGCAGGCCCCACTCCCACAGCGGCAGCTCGAAGTCCGCTTCGTGGGCGTTGTACGGGTCGAGGTTGATCGCGACCAGCACCATGTCGTCGCGCGCGCTGCGGCGCTTGCCGAAGTAGAGGATGTTGTCGTTGAAGGCGTTGTAGAACGTGATCCCAAGGTGCGTCTGCAGCGCCGGGTTGAGGCGGCGCAGCAGGTTGAGCCGGGTGATCTCGGCCACGATGTTGCCGGGGCGGTCCCAGTCCCATTGGCGCAGCTGGTACTTCTCGGAATCCAGGTACTCCTCCTTGCCGGGCTTGAGCGGCGTCGCCTCGCAGAGCTCGAAGCCGCTGTACATGCCCCACAATCCCGACAGGGTGGTCGCCAGCGCGGCACGGATCAGGTGCCCGGCGCGGCCGGAGTGGTGCAGGAACACCGGGTTGATGTCGGGGGTGTTGACGAAGAAGTGCGGCCGGAAGAAATCCGCCGGCGGGCCGTCGGCCAGTTCGGTCATGTATTCGATCAGCTCGGCCTTGGTGTTGCGCCAGGTGAAGTAGGTGTAGGACTGGGAATAGCCGACCTTGGCCAGCCGGTACATCAGCTTCGGCCGGGTAAAGGCCTCCGACAGGAACACCACGTCCGGGTGGGTGGCGCGGATGTCGCCGATCATCCATTCCCAGAACGGGAACGGCTTGGTGTGCGGGTTGTCGACGCGGAACAGGCGCACGCCCTCGTTCACCCAGAACGCCACCACGTCGCGCAGCGCCTGCCACAGGCCGGGGATCGAGCCGCTGGCGTAGAAGTCGACGTTGACGATGTCCTCGTACTTCTTCGGCGGGTTCTCCGCATAGCGGATGCTGCCGTCGGCGCGCCAGGCGAACCAGTCCGGGTGCTCGCGCAGCCAGGGGTGGTCGGGCGAGCACTGGATCGCGAAGTCGAGCGCGACTTCGAGGCCTTCCGCGGCCGCTGCGGCCACCAGCCGGCGGAAGTCGTCCAGCGTGCCAAGCTCCGGATGCACCGCGTCGTGGCCACCCTCGTCGGCGCCGATGGCATAGGGGCTGCCGGGTTCGCCGGGCTCGGCGGTGACGGAGTTGTTGCGGCCCTTGCGGTTGCGCCGCCCGATCGGATGGATCGGCGGCATGTACAGCACGTCGAAGCCCATCGCGCGGATCGCCGGCAGGCGTGCAATCACGTCGTCGAAGGTGCCGTGCGGCTGCAGGCCATCCGCGCCCGCAACGCCCATCGAGCGCGGGAACAGCTCGTACCAGCTGGAGAAGCCGGCGCCCAGGCGTTCCGAGTCGACAGCGAATGCCGTCGTGCAGCGATTGAGGAAAGGCTTGCGGTCGCAGCGCGCCATCGCCTTCGCGGTGTCCGGCGCCAGCAGGATCGCGCTGCGCGCCTGGGCATCCCCGCTCGCCTCCAGCGCTGCGGCGATGTCGCGCAGCGCGGTATCTCCGGCGGCCTCGGCGGTGGCACGCACCAGCTGGACGACCTCGTCGAGGTCGACGGCGGTGAGGTTGCCGGCTGCGAGGCGCTTCTCGAGGTCCATCCGAGCGGTCGCGAACTCGTCGCGCCAGGCCTCGACGGTGAACTCGTAGCGGCCGATGCGATCGAGGGTGAACCCGCCGCACCAGCGGTCGTTGCCCAGGTGCCGCATCGGCTCGCGGCGCCACTGTCGCTGTCCAGCGAGCCGCCACAGCACCGCCGCGGCGACACGGTCATGCCCGTCACAGAGGATGTCGGCCTGGACCGTGACCTGGTCGCCGACGATGCGTTTGACCGGGAAACGGCCGCCGTCCAGCGTCGGCGTCACCGATTCCACCGCCACCCGGGGGCCGGCAGCACCCTTGTCCACGGGCTGGCGGGCGCGCTGCACCGGCGGGTTGGGCGTGATCGCGTAGCTGCGGACTTCGGCCGGTTCGAGGGCAAGGCCGCAGTCCGGTTCGATGCGCGGTGCGCCCGCCGGGCGGCATGCCTCGAAGCTGCCGCCGCAGGCGGTGTTGCGCAACAGCGCGCGCGTGTCGACCATCGCCACGTGCTCGGCATCGGTGTTGACCAGGAGCAGGCGCGTGCCGGGCGCCGGCCCCGGTCCCGCGGCGGCCATCGGTTCGACCAGCCAGGCCGCGGCGGCGGAGGTGCTGCTGCCCAGCACCGGCCGCAGGGTGCGCCGTCGCCCGGCCTCTGCGCCGTCGCGATCGGCCAGCAGGTCGTTCGCCTCGCGCAGGGCCGCGTCGGCCTGCATATCGGCGGCGTCAGGCAGGACAGCGAAGAGGCTGTCGCCGCTCTGCGCCGCGAAGGCCAGTGCGCGTGCCCGGGTGGCGGGGGTGGTGGCCGCCAGCTGGAGCGGGTCGTCGACGACCGGGATCACCGTGGGCAGGCGGCCCAGGCGCGCGTCCTCCTCCACATACCAGGTCGAGCGGAAATCCCACCACGTCAGGGACGAAAAGCCGGCGGTGAAGCCGCAGCCGGCGAGGGCGTCGAGCTCGGCCGGGGCCAGGCCCGGGGTCCACAGCCAGAACTCCGGTCCGCGGTCGCCGGCGAGCGCGGCGATCAGGTCGCGCCAGGCCTGTGCCGGGACGCGCTGCGCCCACAGGCAGCGGAACCCGGCGACGCCCGCATCGCGCCAGTCGGCAAGCGTGCCGCACCACCAGTCCGTGAGGGCGGCGGGGTGGCTGCGGAAGCGGGCGACCGCAGCGCTTGGTGCCGTCGGCGCCTGGCGTGGGTCCGGCGGCGGCCCGTCGCTGCTGCGCCGCGGCCGGAAGCAGTCCGGATGCGCGGCGACCAGGGGCGACGTCGCCTCCACCTCGTCGAGCCGCAGGTCGATGACCAGTTCGAGCCCCGCCTTGCGGGCATCGGCAGCCAGCCGCGCGAGTCCTTCGCGCGCCGTCCCGGTCCAGTTCCAGGCAGCGCCGAGCCGGGACGGATCGCCAAGCCGCGCGGCGAGGACATCGTCCCCGCCAGCGAAGGGCGAGGGAATCACGGCGTGGGAAAAGCCGAGTGCGGCGCATCGCTCGAAGACCGCGGCCATGCCGGCCAGCGGGCTCAGCTGCGACGGAGGGAGGTAGCAGGCGCGAATAGGATGGACACGACTCATGGGGAATCCGTGGAGGGGGCGGAGGACAACAGCCGGCGCGTGGGCCCACTCGACTACAGCCGGCGTCAACGCGGCGCAGTCGTCCGCCCCGCCGCTGGCCGTTGCCCACGTCAGTGCCGCGGCCGCGGCGGCCTTTTGTCGGCATTGCGTTACGCGTACAGTGCCGGCGTAGCCCGGCTCGTCCCCCACCGACCCGGCTTGCCACGATCGTCGCCCCGCGGCGCGTGGCGCTTGGCCCAGTCGACCATCACTACAGGGGGACCCCCGATGCGCTCTTGCGACCTGCAACGCCATCCGCTCAGCACCGCCGTGTTCGCCGTACTCGTCTCGCTCACGTTCAGCGGCACCGCGCTGGCGCAGGACGCGCCGCCCGCCGAAACCCCCACCACCCTTTCGACCATCACCGTGACCGCGCAGAAGCGCGAGGAAGCGCTGCAGGACGTGCCGATCGTGGTCAACGTGCTGCCCGAGCAGCTGCTGCAGGACACCGGTGTTCGCGACATCAAGGACATGCAGGTGCTGGTACCCGGCCTCACCGTGACCAGCACGCAGTCCGCCGCGCAGACCACCGCGCGTATCCGCGGCATCGGCACCGTCGGCGACAACCCGGGCCTCGAGTCGTCGGTGGGCGTGGTGATCGACGGCGTCTACCGCGCACGCAACAGCGTCGGCTTCGGTGACCTCGGCGAGATGGAGCGCATCGAGGTGTTGAAGGGCCCGCAGGGCACGGTGTTCGGCAAGAACACCTCGGCCGGCGTGATCAACGTGATCACCCGCCGCCCGAGCTACACCCAGGCCGTGGAGGGTGAGGTCACCGTCGGCAACTACGGGCTGGTGGGCGTGTCCGGGTCCTACAACGACGCGCTCAACGACAATGCCGCCTTCCGCATCTACGCCACCAAGCGCGCGCGCGATGGCGTGGACGACGTCAACACCGCCGGCGGCCCGCGCCGCGAGACCGACGACGGCGACCAGAACTACCACTCACTGCGCGGCCAGCTGCTGCTGGAGCCCAGCGAGGCGCTCAACATCAACTTCATCGCCGACTACACCAGTCGCGAGGAGAACTGCTGCGTCACCGTCACCACCCACCGCGGCCCGACCGCGGCGATCATCGATGCGCTGACGCCGGGCGGGCAGGGGATCATCCCGGTGCCGGACATCGACCGTCGCCTGTCCTACGCCAACCGCACCACCGAGCAGGACATCAAGGACAAGGGCGTGTCGATGGAGGTCAACTGGACCTCGCCCTGGGCCAACGAGGCGGTGCTGACCTCGATCACCGCATTGCGCAACTGGGATGCGATCACCAGCATCGACTTCGACTACAGCGGCGCCGACATCATGTACCGCCCGCCGCAGGAGGATGTCTCGCTGGCGGCGTTAGAGAATTTCAGCCAGGAACTGCGGCTGACCGGCTCCAGCGACCGCGTCGACTGGATGGTAGGCCTGTTCTATTCCGACGAGGACCTGGCCCGCAACGATTCCTACTACATGGGAGCCGCGTACGAGCCCTACCTGTCGACCCTCGTCGGCACACAGGTGCTGGGCGGGCTGGCGCAGCAGCTGGCGCCGCTGGGGCTGACGGTGAACACCGCCAACCCCGCGACCTTCCTCTCGCAGGTGAGCGGCCGCCCGTTCGGCACCAACTACACCGGTGTCGGTGTGCTCGACCGCTACGAACAGAACGCGAAGAGCGCGGCGCTGTTCACCAACAACACCATCCACATCAACGACGAGCTCGACGTCACCCTGGGCCTGCGTTACACCCGCGAGAAGAAGACGCTGCAGTCCGACTTCTCCAACCCCAACGGCAGCCTGGCCTGCGGTGCGGCGCTGTCCAATCCGGCCGCTCGCGTGGGCGGGGCGCTCGCGCAACGCATCAACGGATTCGCCAGCCTGCCGCCGGGGTTGCAGCAACAGCTGCTGGGCCAGCTGGTTCCGGTGGTCGCACCGCAGGTGGCGGGCTTCATGTGCCTGCCCTGGGCCAACGTGCAGCACAACGGCCGCAGCACCTGGCAGGAGCGCACCGAGAAGGAATGGTCGGGCACGGTGAAGGTCGCCTATGACTTCTCCGACGACGTGATGGGCTATGTATCCGCCGCACGCGGCTACAAGTCCGGTGGTTTCAATCTTGACCGCGTGCAGTCCTCCAACGGGCTGTCGTCGGGTGTCGGCGGCATCACCCCGGTCGACGACACCTCGTTCCCGGGCGAGTTCGTCGACAGCTACGAGCTGGGCCTGAAGACCGCCTGGGCCGACGGCAACCTGGTGTTCAACACCGCACTGTTCCACCAGGAGTACGAGGACTTCCAGCTCAACAGCTTCCTCGGCACCGCGTTCGTGGTGCGCTCGATCCCGAAGGTGACCTCGACCGGTATCGAGGCCGAGGTGCTGTGGCAGCCCACCATCGAGGGGCTGATGGTGCAGGGTGGCGTGACCTATGCAGACACCAAGTACGGCAACGACCTGCTGCCGGATCCGGAACTGGTGGAGCTGCCGGGCAACCAGATGAGCTTCGCGCCGAAGTGGTCGGGCAACGCCTCGGTGACCTACGAATGGGACATCGGCTCCAACCTGCTGGGCCGCTTCAACGTCGGTGCCAAGTACATGTCGGAATACAACACCGGCTCCGACCTTGACCCGCAAAAGTTGCAGGACGGCTATGCGCTGGTCAACGCGCGCGTCGGCTTCGGTCGCCAGGACCAGCGCTGGATGCTGGAATTCTGGGGCCAGAACCTCACCGACGAGACCTATACGCAGGTCGGCATCGATGCGCCGATCCAGGCCGGTTCGTGGAACGCCTTCCTGGGCGCGCCGCGCACCTACGGCATGACCCTGCGCATGCGCTACTGATCCATCCGCACCGCCGTGGAAGGCCCGCCCGATGGCGGGCCTTCCTGTTTCCAGGGCCCGGCATCGGCTACGCACCGGCCGCGGAAAGACTTCGCCCGGCGGATGGTTTACAACAGGCCTCCCCGCCGAACCCGGATCCGCGATGCCCGTTCCCTCCGATGCCGAGCTGCAGGCGCTGGCTGCCGCCACCGGCGAGCGTCTGACGTCCACGCACGACACCCTGGTGACCGCCGAGAGCTGCACCGGTGGCTGGATCGCCAAGGTGGTGACGGATATCGCCGGCTCGTCGGCCTGGTTCGACTGCGGGATGGCGGTCTACAGCTACGAGGCCAAGCAGGCGCTCCTTGGCGTGCGCCCTCAGACGCTGGAAGACCACGGTGCGGTGAGCCGCGAGACCGTGCTGGAAATGGTCGCCGGCGGGCTGGTGCATTCCGGCGCCACCCTCGCTGTCGCGGTGACCGGCATTGCAGGCCCGGGCGGCAGCACTGCCGACAAGCCGGTCGGCACGGTATGGATCGCCTGGAAGCGGCGTGGCGGCTACCCGCGCGCGGAATTGTTCCACTTCGATGGCGATCGCGAAGCCGTGCGGCGGCAGACCGTGGCCGCCGCACTGCACGGGCTGGAAGCGCTGTGATGCCCGTCGCTGCCGGAGGTCGCCGCTGATGTGGGAGACCCTCGGCACGGTGCGCGATCTCGGGCGTCTGCAGGAGATCGCCGTGGTGCTGGTGCGCTACGGGTTCGGTGATGTCGTCCAGCGCATCGGCCTGGCTGGCGCACTCGAACGCGCCGGGCGCCTGCTGCACCGGCAACACGCCAACGAGAAGCCACGGATGTCGCCGCCCGAACGGCTGCGCCACGCATTCCAGGATCTCGGCCCGACGTTCGTCAAGCTCGGCCAGGTGCTGGCCACCCGCGTCGACCTGCTGCCGCCGGAGTGGATCCGCGAACTGTCGGAACTGCAGAACGCGGTGCCGGCGCTGCCGTTCGAGACCATCCGCCCGCAGCTGGTCGCCGACCTCGGTGCCGAGCCGGAGGACATCTTCGCGCGCATCGACACGCGCCCGCTGGCCGCCGCCTCGCTGGCGCAGACCCATCGCGCCTGGCTCGAGGACGGCACGCCGGTCGTGCTCAAGGTGCGGCGGCCGGGCATCCGCGAGGTGGTGGAAGCCGACCTGCGCCTGCTGGCGAGGCTGGCCGACATCATCGAGGCCCAGGCGCCCGACCTGCGCCGTTACCGCCCGGGCGACGTGGTCGCGCAGTTCGCCACCTCGCTGCGTGGCGAGCTCGACTTCGCCGCGGAATGCCGCCACGCCGAGCGCATCGCCGCCAACTTCGCCGGGTACGACGGGATCGAGATCCCGATCGTGTACTGGCACTGGACGTCGGAGCGGCTCAACGTGCAGGGCTTCATGGACGGGGTGGCCGGGCGCGATCTCGCCGGCGTCGATGCGCTGGGCCTCGACCGCCACGCGCTTGCGCGTGCCGGCGCGGCGATCGTGCTGAAGATGGTGCTCGAGGACGGCCTGTTCCACGCCGATCCGCACCCCGGCAATATCTTCTATCTCGAGAACGGCGGCATCGGCCTGATCGATTTCGGCATGGTCGGTCATGTCTCGGAGCGCCGGCGCATGCAGGTGGCGCAGCTGCTGTACGGTCTGGTCGACCAGGACACCGAGGCGGTCACCGACATCCTGCTGGACTGGACCGAAGGTACCAGCGGCGTGGACGAGGGCCGGCTGCAGGTCGAGGTCGGCACCCTGATCGACCAGTACCGCGGCCTGCCGCTGAAGGAACTGCGGATCGCCTCGATGCTGGCCGACGTCGCCGGCCTGCTGCGCCGGCACGCACTGACCCTGCCGCCCGACCTCGCGCTGATGATCAAGGCCTTCCTGACCCTGGAAGGGCTGGGCCGGCAGCTGGACCCGGACTTCGACATGGCCACCGAGGCGCGGCCGTTCCTGCGCCGGGCGATGCTGGAACGCTGGTCGCCGCGGATCCTGGCCCGGCGCGGGCGACGCACGGTGTCCGGCGCGCTGGATCTGCTCGGCGACCTGCCACGCGACCTGCGGCGGGTGATGCAGGCCGCGCGGCACGGTCGGCTGCGCGGGCAGATCGAGATCACCTCGCTCAAGGCCTTCGGCGACCAGCTCAATGCCGCGGCGAACCGGCTGACCATCGGCGTGATCACCGCTGCGCTGATCATCGGCTCGTCGATCGTCATGAACAGCGTCGGCGGGGTGCCCAACCGCTGGCTGATGGCGATCGGCGTGCTCGGCTTCATTGGTGCCGCCATCACCGGCATCTGGATCGTGCTGTCGATCTGGCGCAGCGGTCGTCATCGTTGACCGTGGCCGGGTTAGTAGTAATACTACTAACCATGAAACTCACCGCCACCCAGCACGCCGTTCTCGCGCTCATCGCCGAGCGCATCGAGGCCGAAGGCATGCCGCCCTCGCAGACCGAGATCGCCCGCGCGCTGGGTTTCAGCAGCGTGCGCGCGGCGCAGTACCACCTCGAAGCACTGGAAGCCGCCGGCGCGATCGAGCGCGTGCGCGGCCGAGCCCGTGGGATCCGCCTGCTGGTGCAGGCGCCGGCGCCGCGCCAGGACAGCCTCGACCTCGCCGGTGACCTCGCATCCCAGGCGCTGCGGTTGCCGGTGCTCGGGCAGGTGGCGGCCGGCCTGCCGATCGGCGCAGGTGCACCCGACGTGCTTGCCGCGGCCGAGGATCACGTGGTCCTCGACCGCGTGCTGTTCTCGCCGGCGCCCGACTACCTGTTGAAGGTGAAAGGCGACTCGATGCGCGACGAGGGCATCTTCGATGGCGACCTCATTGGCGTGCACCGCACGCCGCAGGCGCGCTCCGGCGAGATTGTGGTGGCGCGCATCGATGACGAGATCACCGTCAAGCTGCTGCGCATCGGCAAGGACCGCATCCGCCTGCTGCCGCGCAATCCCGATTTCGCGCCGATCGAAGTGCAGCCCGGGCAGGACTTCGCGATCGAGGGCCTGTACTGCGGCCTGGTCCGGCCCAACCGCTGATGCGAAGCGAGTTGCACCTTTTCCGCTCGATTCACGGGGCGTTTCCTGACAGTCGCGGTCGCCGCCGGCCGATCGCGGTGCCCGGGCCAGCAGCCGACGATGCAGGGCAGGCGGACGTGGTCGCAGCCTGTGCGACCGCCGCCACCTAGGCTGCGTCCCGACAGATCCTCTTCAACAGTTCCTCTTCAACAGATTTCCCACTTTCCGGAGACCACGATGGACGAGAACAAGAAGCGCGCGCTCGCCGCCGCGCTGGGCCAGATCGAAAAGCAGTTCGGCAAGGGCTCGGTGATGCGTATGGGGGACCGGGTGGTCGAGGCCGCGGAGGTCATCGGCACCGGTTCGCTGATGCTCGACATCGCGCTGGGCATCGGCGGCCTGCCCAAGGGCCGCGTGGTCGAGATCTACGGCCCGGAATCCTCGGGCAAGACCACGCTGACGCTGCAGGCGATCGCCGAGTGCCAGAAGAACGGCGGTACCGCGGCCTTCATCGACGCCGAGCATGCGCTCGACCCGATCTACGCCGCCAAGCTCGGCGTGAACGTCGACGACCTGCTGCTCAGCCAGCCCGACACCGGTGAGCAGGCGCTGGAGATCGCCGACATGCTGGTGCGCTCGGCCGCGGTGGACATCGTGGTGGTCGACTCGGTCGCCGCACTGACCCCCAAGGCGGAGATCGAGGGCGAGATGGGCGACCAGCTCCCCGGCCTGCAGGCGCGCCTGATGAGCCAGGCGCTGCGCAAGCTCACCGGCAACATCAAGCGCTCCAACACCCTGGTGGTGTTCATCAACCAGCTGCGACACAAGATCGGGATCATGATGCCGGGCCAGAGCCCGGAGACCACCACCGGCGGCAATGCGCTGAAGTTCTACGCCTCCGTGCGCCTGGACATCCGCCGCATCGGCGCGATCAAGAAGGGCGACGAGATCATCGGCAACCAGACCAAGATCAAGGTCGTCAAGAACAAGATGGCGCCGCCCTTCAAGCAGGTCATCACCGAGATCCTGTACGGCGAGGGCATCAGCCGCGAGGGCGAGCTGATCGACATGGGCGTGGATGCCAAGATCGTCGACAAGGCCGGTGCCTGGTACAGCTACGACGGCGAGCGCATTGGCCAGGGCAAGGAGAACGCGCGCCAGTACCTGAAGGAGAACCCCACGGTCGCGGTGCGTCTGGAAACCGCGCTGCGTGCACAGTTCGTGCCGGCGGAGATTCCGCGCAAGGAAGCCGAAGACGCCGCGGAGGACGACTGACGACGCTGACGATTCCGCACGCACGACGATGGGCGCGGTTGTCGCTGACGCCGATGCCGCCGCGCCGAAGCGCCGGCGGACGAAGCGTTGACCATGGGGCGGCCACGCCGCCCGCCGGCGACGCCTGCTGAAGACGCCGGGTCCGCGGACCCGGTGCTGCCGGCGCAGGGCCCCGATGCAGTGTCAACGGACGATGCATCGGCACGGAAGAAGTCCCGCCCGCGCAGGGAGCAGACACCGGCGCAGCGTGCACTGGCATTGCTGGTACGTCGCGAGCACTCGCGTCGTGAGCTGGAGCGCAAGCTCACGGCCCGCGGGGTCGAGCGCGATGACGCCAGGGCGGCGGTGGACCGGATGGCCGAGGCGGGCTGGCAGGACGACGGACGTTTTGCCGCGTTGCTGGCGCGTTCGCGGGCGGTCTCCGGATACGGGCCGCTGCGCATCCGCGTCGAACTCGAAAGCCACGGCCTGGGTGCCGAGGTGATCGACGATGCCTTCCGCGCGCTGGCCGAGGCCGGCGATGACGGCTGGCTGGAACAGGCCTGCGACCAGGTCCGGCGCCGGTTCCCGGTCGCCGCCGACGAGGACACCGAGGCCATGTGGAAGCGGCGTCGCAAGGCGGCCGATTTCCTGGTCCGCCGCGGTTTCGACATGGACACCGTGCGCCGCGCCAGCGCGTTCGAGCTCGAGGATTAATGAGCGTCGGCCTGCTCCTGGTGTCGCGCGAACGGGTCATGGCAGCGGGGCTGCCGTTGCGCGATTTCCTTGCTCCACACATCCGGGTGCGCCGGGCGTTCGACAGGGATTGCGTTGACCCAGGCACGGGCAGACCGGAGCCAGGTCGTGTACCGGAACTGACCTGTGGCCCGCTGCCGGCAGGCGCGGGCATGCGCACGCCTGCATCGGTGCCTGTCGCCCTGTTAACCTTCCCGGCCCCGGGTTGTCTGTTCCTCGTCGTGGCCGCATGCGTTGTGGCTGGCGCCGGATGGGTGCCCGTCCACGCCGCAGCCCGCACGCATGAAGACCACAGCCGATATCCGTTCCGACTTCCTCGAATTCTTCCTGGGCAAGGGCCACACCATCGTGCCCTCCGCCCCGCTGGTGCCGGGCAACGACCCGACCCTGCTGTTCACCAACTCCGGCATGGTCCAGTTCAAGGACGTGTTCCTGGGTGCCGAGAAGCGCAGCTACGTGCGCGCGGCAGACGTGCAGCGCTGCCTGCGCGCCGGCGGCAAGCACAACGACCTCGACCAGGTCGGCTACACCGCGCGCCACCACACCTTCTTCGAGATGCTGGGCAACTGGTCGTTCGGCGACTACTTCAAGAAGGACGCGATCGCGTGGGCGTGGGAACTGCTGACCGAAGTCTGGAAGCTCGCACCGGAACGCCTGCTGGCGACGGTCTACCACACCGACGACGAGGCCTACGCCATCTGGCGCGACGTGATCGGCCTGCCCGAGGACCGCATCATCCGCATCGGCGACAACAAGGGTGCGCCGTTCGCGTCCGACAACTTCTGGCAGATGGCCGACACCGGCCCCTGCGGCCCGTGCACGGAGATCTTCTACGACCACGGCGCGCATATCGCCGGTGGGCCGCCGGGTTCGCCCGACGAGGACGGCGACCGTTTCATCGAGATCTGGAACCTGGTGTTCATGCAGTTCGACCGTCAGCCCGACGGCACCCTGCTGCCGCTGCCGGCGCCGTGCGTGGACACCGGCATGGGCCTGGAACGCCTGGCGGCGATCCTGCAGGGCGTGCACAGCAACTACGAGATCGATGTCTTCGATGCGCTGATCCGCAAGGCATCCGAACTCACCGGCACCGCTGACCTCTCCAACAAGTCGCTGCGCGTCATCGCCGACCACATCCGCGCCTGCAGTTTCCTGATCGTCGACGGCGTGCTGCCATCCAACGAAGGCCGTGGCTACGTGCTGCGGCGGATCATCCGCCGCGCGTTGCGCCATGGCTGGATGCTCGGCGTGCGCCAGCCGTTCTTCTCGGCGATGGTGGCCACGCTCGACGGGCTGATGGGCGACGCCTATCCGGAGCTGCGCGCGCAGCGCAACCTGGTCGAGCGCAGCCTGCGTGCCGAGGAGGAACGCTTCGCCGAGACCCTCGATGCCGGCATGCGCATCTTCGACGACGTCGCCGCGCGCAGCAGCGGCACCATTCCGGGCGAGGATGCATTCCGCCTGTACGACACCTACGGCTTCCCGCTCGACCTCACCGCCGACATCGCCCGCGAGCGCGGCCTGCAGGTCGACACCGCAGGCTTCGACGCGGCGATGGAGAAGCAGCGCGAGACCGCACGCGCCGCCGGCAAGTTCGGTTCCGGGACAGGGCTGCCCGCCGACCTCGTCGCGCAGATCCTGCCGACGACCTTCCTCGGCTACCAGCAGCTCGAGGCCGAAGGCCTGGAAGTCGTTGCGCTGCTGCGCGACGGCCGCCCGGTCGAGCGCATCGAAGCAGGCGAGGACGCGGTGGTGATCCTCGACCGCACGCCGTTCTATGCCGAGTCCGGCGGCCAGGTGGGTGATACCGGGGCGCTGGAAGGCGAGGGCGGGCTGCGCTTCGAGGTCACCGACACGCGCAAGTTCGCGGGGCAGTTCCATGGCCATATCGGCCGTCTTGCAAGCGGTGCGCTTGAACGCGGCCAGCGCCTGGGCGGTCGGGTGGATGCGGCACGTCGCGGCACGATCATCCTCAACCACAGCGCGACCCACCTGCTGCATGGTGCGCTGCGCGACCAGCTGGGGACGCATGTCGCGCAGAAGGGTTCGCTGGTGGCGCCCGATCGCCTGCGCTTCGATTTCTCGCATTTCGAAGCGCTCACTGCGGACCAGCTGATCGCGATCGAGCGCGAGGTCAACGCCCAGGTGCGTGGCGACCACGCGGTGACCATCCGCGAGATGGACATGCAGGAAGCGCTGGACGCCGGCGCGATCGCGCTGTTCGGCGAGAAGTACGGCGAACGCGTGCGGGTGGTGACGATGGGCGAATCCGTCGAACTCTGCGGCGGCACGCACGTGGCGCGCACCGGCGAGATCGGCCTGTTCAAGCTGGTGTCCGAAGGTGGCGTGTCGGCCGGCGTGCGTCGCGTCGAGGCACTCACCGGCCAGGCCGCGCTCGAGCACGTGGCGGCCGAACAGCGGCAGCTGCAACAGGTGGCAGGCCTGCTCGGCACCACCACCGCCGAGGTGGCCGACAAGCTGAAGAGCGTGCTCGACCGGCAGAAGAAGCTCGAACGCGAGCTCGAATCGCTGAAGGCGAAAGCCGCCAGCGGCGCGACCGCCGACCTTGCCGGTGCCGCGGTCGACGTGGGCGGCATCAGCGTCCTCGCTGCACGCATCGAAGGCCTCGATGCGCGCGCGCTGCGCGATGCGATGGACCGCCTCAAGCAGCAGCTCGGCGATGCCGTGGTGGTGCTTGCCGGTGCCAGTGGCGGCAAGGCCGCGCTGGTGGCAGGCGTGAGCGGCGCCGCGGCCGGCCGCATCAAGGCGGGCGAACTGCTCGCGCACGTGGCCAGCCAGGCCGGTGGCAAGGGCGGCGGCCGTCCGGATCTCGCCCAAGGCGGCGGCGACGATGGCCCGGGTCTTGCAACGGCGCTCGCGGGCGTGGCGGCGTGGGTGTCGTCGCGCCTGCAATAAGCGCAGGCGTGACTTCCGACCTACTTATCCTTCAGCCAGCGGCCGGTATCATGTCGGATTGTCGTAACCAAATTGCAAGTGCGAGGTCGGGCTGGATCGCCCGGATCGCCGCTGGCAGGAAAGCCTGCCAGTCCATGGAGAAGTACTCATGTTGATTCTGACCCGGCGTGTCGGCGAAACCCTGATGATCGGCGACTCCGTCACCGTGACCGTGCTCGGTGTGAAGGGGAACCAGGTGCGCATCGGCATCACTGCACCGAAGGACGTCGCCGTGCATCGCGAAGAGATCTACCAGCGCATCCGCCGTGGCGAAGGCGCCGAGGGCATGGAAGGCGACACGGACGAAAATTGAGTTTGCCGCGTCCGGGCCGAACCGGTATCCTTCACCGCCCGGGTCGCACGGCCAACGTGCCGGCCCGGTGAACGGAGAGTTGCCCGAGAGGCCGAAGGGGCTCCCCTGCTAAGGGAGTATGGGGTCAAAAGCTCCATCGAGGGTTCGAATCCCTCACTCTCCGCCATTTCCACAGCACTCGTGCAAGGGAAATGTGTTCCGCCCGATCCTGTGCATCCGTGCATCGGGTCGGCTGGAAAAACCGCTCATCCGGGCTGTTTTTCCGCAGCGTGGAACGAGCGTCATGACGATGAAATCGATGCGATGAATGCATTGACGACATCGGACACGGCGGTCATAATTCCGCGCCTCACGCGCCCGTAGCTCAGCTGGATAGAGCACCAGGCTACGAACTTGGGGGTCGGAGGTTCGAATCCTTCCGGGCGCGCCATATCGAAGAAGCCACCCTCACGGGTGGCTTCTTTTTTTGTGCCTGCATGCTGGCCGATGGCTGCGGCGGACATCCTCCGCTCACGCAGGCATGGGGTGCGCGCGCTATCGTCGACGCATGCACGCTCTCGTACCCGCACCATCCGGCGCGATGTCGCCACAGGACCTCGCCACCCTGGCCGGGGCACGCGCACTGCTCGAAAGCCCCGGTATCGCCGCGCAGCTGGCCAACCTGGTGGGTGCGCCGGTGGAATATCTGCTGGCGTACAGGCTTCCGCGCGGTGCCAGCCGTGCCATCAACACCGCCGTGCGCCTTGCGTTGCGGCAGTCGTTGCGCGTGGCCACCGCCACCCTGGGCAATGGTGGACAGGTGCGCCCCACCCACGAGCGCCTGCATACGGCCGCGGTGGCTGCCACCGGTGCGGCCGGAGGTGCGTTCGGGCTGGTCGGCCTGGTGGCGGAGTTGCCGCTCACCACCACGCTGATCCTGCGCTCGGTGGCGGAGATCGCACGCAGCGAGGGCGAACGGCTCGACGATCCGGAGACGATGCTCGCCTGCTATGAAGTGCTGACGATGGGCGGGAGCAGTTCCGCCGATGATGGCGCGGAGTCGGGTTACTTCGCCGCGCGTGCGGTGCTCGCGCAGCAGGTGGTGGCGGCGACCGAGTACGTGGCGGCGCACGGGCTGGTCAGCAGCGGCGCACCGGCACTGGTGCAGCTGATGAGTACGGTGGCGTCGGGATTCTCGGTCCGGATCAGCCACAAGCTGGCGGCGCAGAGCGTGCCGGTGATCGGCGCGGCCACCGGGGCGACTCTCAATACACTGTTCATGCGCCACTTCCAGCGCGCGGCACACGGGCATTTCAGCGTGCGCCGCCTGGAGCGCAAGTACGGGCCGGAGATGGTGCGCCAGGCCTACGGGCAGCTGGCGGGGGCCGATGGCCGCGGACACCGCACGGTTGCGTCCACGCCATAGCAGCGGCAGCAGGTGCCTGCGATGCGTACCGGGCGGGTGCGCAGCGTCGATGCAGTCATGGACGCCAGGGTCGGGACGACCCGTCTTGCGTGCGCGAGTCGTCCGGCCCCGGCTGCCGCTTGATCCGAGGCCACCGGGCCTTGCCATCGCGTGCTTGCTGTCGAGCATCCGGCGCGGCGCCGCGTACGGGCGTGTCGTTCGCGGCCGGCAGCTCACACGTGGCGTCAGTCGTCGAAATGCCCGAATGGGCCGGCCAGCACCGCCGCCACCGCTGCGGGCGTGCGCATCCAGGCGAAATGGTCCGCACGGGTGCCAAGCATTTCGGCGTCGAGGGTCGTGACCTGCGCGCGGTGGCCGCTGCCGAGCTTGTCGAGCAGGAAGCGCAGCGACGGCTCGGGGCCCAGCCAGTCCTGCGCCATCACCACCGCGGTGGCGTCCACGTCCACGTCGCGAAGTCGGGCTTCCAGATCGGTT
This sequence comes from Alterluteimonas muca, assembly GCF_021191595.1. NCBI lineage: Bacteria > Pseudomonadati > Pseudomonadota > Gammaproteobacteria > Lysobacterales > Lysobacteraceae > Alterluteimonas > Alterluteimonas muca. The sequence continues at coordinate 38,127 of NZ_JAIWPS010000003.1, read as the reverse complement.
TCGAGCCCGGCGGCCGCGTAGCGTCCGCTCAGCCCGGTGCGTGCCCAGTCGGCGATGAGGCCGCGCGCCTCGTTGCCACCGAAGCCGATGGCGCGACCCGGCAGTGCGCCACGGCGCGCCGCAAGCCATGGCAGGAAACGGTAGACCAGCGGCAACACGTACCGTCGCGGCGCCGGAAAGGCGCGCCACCAGGGTGCGCCGCTGGCCACCAGCCACAGGCGGGATGCCGGCATTGGCGCGATCGCCAGACGGCAGCACGCCAGCTGCCCGCCCAGACTGTGGCCGCCGACGATGCGCGGCCGCCCCGGGAGCGCGGCGTCGACCACGGCTTCGGCGGCCGGCAGGTCGGTGCACAGCAGGGTGCGGTAGTTCCAGTCGCAGCCGCGGGTCGCGCGCACGCTGCTGCTGCCATGGCCGCGCCATTCGTGCAGGAACACCGCGACACCGCGCGCGGCCAGCGCTTCGGCAAACGGCAGGTAGTGGCGCGCCGCCACCCCGAGCGCCGGCAGCCACAGCAGGCTCGCGCGCGGCGAATCGGGCACGCAGGCCAGCAGTTCGCTGCGATGGCCATCTTCGGCGTGGACCGCGAGCGCGTGCACCTCGAACGCCGCTGGGGTCATGCCAGGCCGGCGCCGAAATGGTCGAGCACGCGCACGTCGCCACGGCCGGGCCGGTAGCCCCCGCGCAGCGCACGATGCACGTAGTCGGTGGCCGCTTCGGCCGATTCGGCCATTGCCATGCCAGTGCTCAGCCGCGCGGCGACCGCCGATGCCAGCGTGCAACCGGTGCCGTGGGCACTCTCGGCCAGGCGCGGATGGCGCAGCACGCGCACGCCGTTGGCATCGGCGTACAGGTCGATGACGTCGTCCGCGGCGTCCTCGATATGGCCACCCTTGAGCAGCACCGCGCGCGCGCCGAGCGCCAGCAGTTCGGCTGCGGCCGCATGCATGGCCTCGCGCGATGCGATGGCATGTCCCAGAAGCAACTCGGCTTCGGGCAGGTTGGGGGTGACCAGGGTCGAGAGGGGAATCAGCCGGGTGCGCAGTGCGTCCAGCGCGTCGGATTCGAGGAGACGTGCGCCGGAGGTCGCCACCATCACCGGATCGAGCACGATGTGTGCCGGTGCATGTGCATCCAGCGCATCGGCGACGGCATGGATGAGGCCCGGGTGGGCGAGCATGCCCAGCTTGACCGCGCCGATGTCGAAGTCGTCGAAGCAGGCATCGATCTGCGCGCGCAGGAACTCCGGTGGCGGCGCGTGCACCGCGGTCACCGCGCGGGTGTGCTGGGCGGTCAGCGCCGCGATCGCCGACAGGCCATGCACGCCGTGCGCGGCAAAGGTCTTGAGGTCGGCCTGGATGCCGGCGCCGCCGCCGGAATCGGAACCGGCGATGGTGAGTGCGGAAACGATCGATGGGGTCTGCATGGGGCGCATTCTACGATCCGGCGTCCGTCACCGGCCCGGCCGCGCGCGCCGATGCCAGCAGGGCACGTGCAACCGCGATCGCCTCGGCGTAGTCGTCGGCGAAGCGGACATCGCCGGCACTCCGCTCGAAGCCCATGTCGGCCAGGATCCGTCGCGGCTGGGGCTGCAGGCCGGAAATCACCAGCGCGATGTCCTGCCGACGGCAGCGTGCGGCAAGGTTCTCCAGCGCATGCACGCCACTGGCATCGATGATCGGCACCAGCCGCATGCGCAGGATGAACACCCGCGGGGTGTCGGGCAGGCGGTCGAGCAGGGTGTCGACGCGGTTGCTGGCCCCGAAGAACAGCGGACCGTTGATGCGGAACGCTTCCACGCCCGGCGGCAACAGCGTGCGCTGTCCCTCGTCCTCGTCCTCCGGGGCGCCGGGCCCGACGTCCACCGATTGCGCCATGCGGTGCATGAAGACGAAGGCGGCCGCCACCACGCCGGCCTGGATCGCCAAGGTGAGGTCGACCAGCACGGTCACCGCGAAAGTGAGCAGCAGGACCACGCGATCGCCCCATGGCGCCGACAGGGTGTGGGGGAACTGCTGCACCTCGCTCATGTTCCAGGCCACCACCAGGAGCACGGCGGCGAGCGCCGCCAGCGGCACGTACGACATCAGCGGCGACAGCGCCAGCATGAACACCAGCAGGAACCCTGCATGCAGGATCCCCGACACTGGCGAGCGTGCGCCGGCGCGGATATTGGTGGCCGTGCGTGCAAGCGCACCGGTCGCCGGCAGCCCGCCGAACAGCGCCGAGCCGACATTGGCCACGCCCTGCGCGACCAGCTCGCCGTTCGAACGGTGGCGGCCGCCGGTCATGCCATCGGCGACCACGGCCGACAGCAGCGATTCCACGCCGGCCAGGAAGGCGATGGTGAACGCGCTCGGCAGCAATTCGAAGGTGCGCTCGAGCGGGATATGCGGGATCGCGAAGTCCGGCAGCGACGAGGGCAGGGCACCGAAGCGCGTACCCACGGTTTCCGCCGGCAGGGCCAACGCGAGCGCGACCATCGTGCAGGTGAGCAGCGCGAACAGGAACCCTGGCCAGCGCGGCCGCCAGCGCCGCAGCGCGATGATCACTGCAAGGCCGATCGCCGTCAGCGCCACTGCCGCCGGCTGCGTGGTCGCAAGGTGCTGCGCGTAGGCGGTCCAGCGTTCGACGAAGCCGGCCGGCACTTCGCCCATCCGCAGGCCCAGTGCATCCTTGACCTGGCTTGAGAAGATGCTCACTGCGATGCCGGCGGTGAAGCCGGTGATCACCGGCTGCGGCATGTAGCGCATCAGCGCGCCCAGCCGCAGCAGCCCCGCGGCGATCAGCATCAGGCCGGCCAGCAGCGTGCACAGGATCAGCCCGCCATAGCCGAAGCGCTCGATCACCACGAACACCACCGGGATGAACGCCGCGGTCGGCCCGCCGATCTGCACCCGCGAACCGCCGAGCGCCGAGATCAGGAAGCCGGCAACGATCGCCGTGTGCAGGCCCTTGTCCGGCGTCGTGCCCGAGGCGATCGCCAGCGCCATCGCCAGTGGCAGCGCGACGATGGCGACGGTGAGGCCAGCCACCGCATCGGCACGCAGGTCGCCCCAGCCGTAGCCTCCGCGCAGCACGGTCCACAGCTTGGGCTCGAACTCGCGCCGCCACGCCGGGGGCCGCGGGGCGCTCATCGACGGCTCCGCGATGGACAGGGCGCCGCGCGCATGGCGCGTTCGGGGGAACTGGTCATCACGCTGGTATCGGTGCTGGCGGGGATGCAGTCAAGCACCGGCCCGGCAGCCATGACCCGTAGCCGCCGGCACTCAGCCCTGCGGTTGGACCAGCTCCAGCACCCGTTCCGGCGGTCGCCCGATTACCGCCCGGTCGCGGTGGACAAGGATCGGCCGCTCGATCAGCTTCGGGTACGCGACCATCGCAGCGACGGCGCGCGCGTCATCCAGGGCCGGGTCGCCCAGGCCGAGCGCGGCGTATTCCTCCTCGCCGGCGCGCAGCAGGGCGCGTGCGGGGATTCCCAGTGCAGTGACCACGGCACGCAGCGTGGCGGCGTCCGGGGGTGTGTCGAGGTAATGCACCACGCGCGGTGCGATACCGCGCGTCTGCAGCAGATCGAGCGCCGCGCGTGATTTCGAACAGCGCGGGTTGTGGTAGAGCACATACTCGCTCATCGCGGCCTCCAGGATGATGTGGGCCAAGGTACCCGGGCGCACGCGGAGATCTTCAAGGGGCGATCGCGGGGTCGTCGCCTGGGGCGGGCATTGCACCGCTGCGCCGCGCCACGATGGCGGTGGCGGTGACCTGCGCGGTGGTGTTGCCGACGGTGGAGAACACGTCCGGGATCGTATCGACCGCCAGCAGCACGCCCAGCGGTTCCACCGGCAGGCCCATCGCCTGGGTGACCGGCATGTTGTTGGTCATGAAACTCACCTGGCCGGGCAGGCCCACCGCGCCCATGCTGATCACCAGGCTCAAGCCCACCGCAGTCGCCAGTTGTGTCGCGGTGAGGTCGACGCCGTACATCCAGGCGATGAAACAGGCCACGCCGATGTACTGCACCGGGCTGGTGATGCGGAACAGCGATACCGCCATCGGCAGCACCAGCGACGTGACCGCAAGCGGATAGCCCAGGCGCTGGCGTGCGGAATCGATCATTACCGGCAGTGAGGCCAACGAGGACTGGGTGCTGGCGGCGATCGCCTGCACCGGCACCAGCGCGCTCGCGAACCGTCGCAGCTTCTCGCCGGCCACCAGCACCGCCACCGCGTACAGCGCGATGGTCACGCTGATGTAGAGCAGGCACTGCACGGCGATATAGGTGCCCAGCGCGCCAAGTACGCTCAGGCCCACGCGTGCGCACACCGCAAGCACGAGTGCGAACACGCCGACCGGCGCCGCCCACAACACCCAGTGCACGATGACGATCATGGCGTCGCCCACGGTGCGCACCAGCTCCAGCATGCGCGCACGGCGGTCGGCCTCGAGCCGGGTCAGCGCGAAGCCGAAGAACATCGCGAACACCACCAGCGGCAGCATCGCGCTTGCCGCAGCGGCTGCCAGCGCATTGTTGGGGATCACCGCCGACAGCCACTCGCCCAGCGGCGGCGGCGTGGACAGCGTGGCCGGGCCCGCGATCGCGGCGCGGAAGGTTTCCGCCATGGTGTCGGCGCGCGGCATCAGCGACAGCAGCGTGGGCGCGGCGACCGCCGCGAAGCTGCCGGATGCCACCAGCAGGACCGCGAACACGATCATCGCCATGCGCGCGGTGCGCCCGGAGGCTGCGGCATCGCTTGCGGAGTTGATGCCGACCACCACCAGCGCCACCACCAGCGGCACCACGGTCATCTGCAGGGCGTTGAGCCACAGCCGGCCGATCGGCTGCACCGCATCGGCCACCTGTACGGCGGTTGCCGGATCGCGTGCCGCCAGGCCGAGGCCGACGGCGGCACCCGCCAGCAGGCCGATCAGTACCCGTGCCGGGGCCGACAGGCGGAACCGACGGCGGGGCGGCGTGTCGTGCGTGGTCATGCGTCGGGAAATCCCGGAGGCGGGGGCGGCTGGGGAATGCGCAACGCGCCGGAGACCGCAGGCGTCACGGTGCGGCCGCCGGCAGGTCCCAGGCTTCGCGCAGGCGGGCGTGTTCGTGGGCCGGCAGCAGCACGAATACCGGGCGCAGCTGCGGATCCAGCCAGTCCAGCAGCTCGTGCATGCGCCCTTCGCCCATCGCGGTGCAGCCGGCGGTGGGCACCTCGGGGGCATCCCACAGGTGCGCGAAGATGCAGCTGCCACCGCCGGGTTGCGCATCGGCGTTGTGCTCGATCACGAAGCCGAGCTTGTAGCGCTGGTCGCCGTTGGCATGCAGGTCGCGACGCATCGGCTCGGTGGAGCCGGTGACCGCGTCCTCGCCAACGTCGCGGCTATCGACGATGCGGTTGTAGTGCGGCGAGGCCGGCACGTCGACACACCAGTGCGAGGCCTGCATCGGCCGGTAGTCGAGGGCGGTGCGCAGCTGCCCGGGATAGCCGAACGCGATGCCGATGGCGAACGCACCGGCCGGTGCGCGGCCATCGCCTTCCTGTTTGATCTTGCCGGGCTGCTGCGGATGCAGGCCGCGGCCCCAGGCCGAACCGTTGCGGCCCACGGTGACGTCGGCAGCGCGGTCGACCTCGCGCCAGCCACCGTCGGCCAGCCGTTCGTAGCTGCGCAGCGTGCCCGTAGTCGCGTTCCAGTCGGGCGTCACCACCAGCACCAGCTGGTTGGCGACGGTCAGTGGCGCGGGATCTTCCTCGGCCACCCGTCCGCCGCAGGCCGACAGCACGGCGCAACCGAAGGCGAGCAGGGGCAGCAGCAGCTGTTGGCGGATCATCGGCATGTGGACGGCACCGGTCAGGATTCGAGCAACTGTCGCATCCGCGCGGTGCCGCGGTCGAGCAGCGGCATGCGCTCGTCCCCGTCCGCGCACAGCAGCAGGAACAGCAGGTCCAGCAGGTGCTGCAGGGCCGCCTGGTAGAGCAGGGGCTCCACATGGGCGCGGTCGTCATGGGCCGATACCAGCAGCGCCTGGTCGGCCAGCGTGCGCAGCGGGTTGGCGGTGTGCCGGGTGATGCTGACCACGCGGCCGGCACGTTCGCGGAAGATGCGCCCGAGTTCGCACAGCGCACTGCGGCGGCCGTGCTCGGACAGCACCACCAGCACGTCCTCGCGACGCACCCGCGACAGCCCGATCGGCATCAGCGCCGGATCCGACAGGTACACCGCGAGCACCCCGGCCTGCACCAGCCGCAGCGCGAACGCGCGCGCACCGACACTGTCCTCGCCCAGCCCGATCACGTAGACGGTGTGTGCGGTGCGCAGCGTGGCGGCGATCGCATCCAGCGTTTCCGGCGAATTGAGCGATCGCGTTTCCTGCTCCGCCGCCGACTTCGCCTGCCACAGCGCCTCGGCCAGTGCGGCGTGGCGCCCGGCCGGCGGCGCCGCCGAGGGCACTTCCGACGAACCGTTGCCATCCCCGCGGGCGACATCCTCGCCGACCGCGAACTTGAGGTCCGGCCAGCCCTTGTAGCCGAGCTTCTGGCTGAACTTCACCACGCTCGACTGGCTGATCTCCAGCGCGTTGGCCAACTGCAGCGAGGAGTAGTCGCGCAGCAGGTGGGCGTTGTCGAGCACGAAGTCGCCGATGCGTCGCTCGATCGCGGACATCTGGTCACGCTCGGAGCGGATCTTCAGCAGCGCCGACATCGCGCTCAGGCGGCCAGGGGTTGCAGGCCGCGGATTTCGCGGATGCCCAGCCCCGGCGCATCGCCGATCGAGATTTCCGATTCGTTGAACGTGACCCCGCCATCGACCGGGTCGTACTGCGCAAGCGACGGGCCGTCGAGGTCGACCTTGCGGATGATGTCGGCCTTGGCGACCGCCACGTGCACCGCTGCGGCCACGCTGATGCTGGATTCGATCATGCAGCCGATCATGCACTCCACCCCGTGCAGGGCGGCGATGTCGGCGACGCGGATCGCATTGGAGATGCCGCCGGTCTTCATCAGCTTGATGTTGACGATGTCGGCCGCGCGCATGCGCAGCAGGTCGATGACCTCCGCCGGCCCGAATACGCTCTCGTCGGCCATGATCGGCGTGTGCACGCGTTCGGTGACATAGCGCATGCCCTCGATGTCGCGGGCGCGCACCGGCTGCTCGACCAGTTCGAGTTCGACGCCGGCATCCTCGAGGTTGCGGATCGCCCACACCGCCTGCTTGGCGCTCCACCCCTGGTTGGCATCCAGGCGCAGGCGGGCGCGGCCTTCGACCGCGGCGTAGATCGCCTTGACCCGCTCGATGTCGACGCCGATCTCCTTGCCGACCTTGATCTTGAGCGATTCGAAGCCGCGGTCGATCGCCGCCAGCGAGTCGGCGACCATCTTGTCGATGTAGTCGACGCTGATGGTGATGTCGGTGGTGATCACCGGGTCGCCACCGCCGAGCATGCGGTACAGCGGCGCGTCGTAGAGCTGCGCCCACAGGTCGTAGACGGCGATTTCCACCGCCGCCTTGGCGCTGGTGTTGCGCTCGGCGCTGGTGTGGATCAGCTGCAGGATGCGGTTGAGGTCGGCGACCTCCATGCCGATGATGCGCGGCGCGATCACCTGCTCGACCGCGGCGATGATCGAGCCGCGTGTCTCGCCGGTGATGACCGCGGTGGGCGCGGCCTCGCCATGGCCGATATGGCCGGTGTCGGTATGCAGCCGCACCACCACGTCCTCGACCGCGTCGATGGTGCGCAGTGCGGTCTTGAACGGGGTTTTCAGCGGCACGCGCAGCAGGCCGAGCTCGATCCTTTCGATCTTCATTGGGTCTCTTCGGAGGTCAGCGGATGCGCACGATGCTGGTGATGCGGTCGATGGTGTCGGTATCGCGGCCCGACATCATCGGTTCGAGCGCGGTCACCACCACGCCCGACAGCGACATGCGTACGTATCCGCCATCGGCGCCGCGATAGCCGGTACCCGAGGTGTCGTGGATGACGTAGGTCATGCCGTCGTCGCGGCCGATCATCATCATCACGTGGCCAGGGATGTAGATCAGGTCGCCGACCTGCATGTCGGCCACCGCCGCCAGCCGCTCGTCGCGGGTGGATTCAGCGGTCAGCACGGTCTTGGCCAGCGCCGGGCTCACCGCCTGGTCGCGGGTGTTGCGCGGCAGCTGCACGCCCATGCTGCGATAGATCTCGGACACGAAGCCGCTGCAGTCGCGGGCGTTGAACGAATGCCCCCAGCCGTAACGCTCGCCCAGGAACCTGAAGCCCTGGCGGATCAGGTTGGCCGGCGTCAGCGGCAGCGGCTCGGCCGAGACCTCTGCCGTACGCGGCAGCAGCGCCGGCACGAACTCCAGGCTGCCGTTGGCGCGCCGCGCCGGCAGTTCGATGACGTGGCCGAACGCAGGGTGCTGGCCATGGACCTGGTCCTGTGCCGGCCAGTCCTCCAGCAGCGGCACGCGCACGCCCATGTCGAGCTGCAACTCGGAGATGTCCGGGCGCACCGGATTGAATACCGTGCGCGCGGTGGCGCCGGTCACCAGCAGCGACGGCGTGCGGGTGCGGTAGGCGGCCATCTGCTCGCGGGTGCCGGTGGCAAGGCGCGAGGTCTCCATCCACGCGAGGTAGCGGTCGCTCGCCACGAACGACCAGCTGCCGTCCGCGGTCGTGTGCAGCACCGCCAGCGCATCGCCCGGGAACAGCCCGCTTTCCTGCAGGCGGTCGATGTCGATATCGCCGGCAGTGGAGAAGATGCGCCGCGTGGTCGGGAAGGCGCGCAGGTCGGCGCGCTCCACCGCGAGTCCGAAGCGTGGCTGCACCCGGGGCGGGATGGCATCGAGCGCCATTTCGCGTTCGAGCGTGTCGAAGAAAGCCGGTTCAACCGGAGCGCCCTGGACGTCGAAGCGTTGGGCAGTGGGGCGCTCGGACAGCGCCTCGATCCATGCGCGAAGCTGCGCCCCGTCGAGTTCGCCGGGGAACGCGGCCATGTCGCGCACGCTCTCGTCCTCGGCCAACAGGCGGGCGTTCTGCGCCTGGATGGCGTCGGGGTCGAGATACGCACGATGGGCATGCGCTCCGGCCTGCTGCACCCAGTATTCCGGGTCCAGGTGGCGGTCCTCCACGCCGACGATGCCGTGCGCGGGAGTCGGCACGGAAGGTGTCGGGGGCGACGGAGCGCGGGCGTGCGCCAGCGCGCCGGTGACCAGCAGCAGTGCGATACACAGCGCGCGCGCCGGCAACGGAATGGTCGGCCGAAGGCTCATGGGCATTTCCCCGGCGTGCCCGGTGCACGCCCTGTCCGGAAGTTATGGAATAGATTCTTCCCGATATCAAGGCCAACAGAATAAATTATTGACCGGTTGTGACGCCCATGCTACATACCGCCTCACAGGGGATAGGTCCGGCAAGGGGGCAGCATGCTGCAGGTCAGGGTACGCCTGGGAGTTCCGGTTCTGGTGGTGGTCACGGGCATCCTGTGCCTGTTGTCGCTGGCCGGCCATGCGCAGGATGACCTCCCGCCGCCGGCAGCTCCCGAGGTCCATGCACTGGTGGAGCGTGGTGATTTCGCTGCCGCCGAGGCCCGTATCGCCGCACTGCTGGCGACGGACGGGTTGTTGCCGGAAGAGCGCCGCGGCCTCGAGTTCCAGCGCGAACGCATGCGCCGCATCCGCCTGGATTTCAGCCTCGACACCGCGGCCGCGCGCGAATCCATCCGCCGCCAGGTGCCCGATCTCGCGGACGCCGAATTCGCGGAGTGGACCGCCGGCGGCAAACTCGAATCGATGCGGATCGATGGCGAGACCCGTTACTTCAACCGTTCGGTCTCCAACATGTTCCGGCTGCACCCGGATATCGCCGCGCGGCGCGCACCACCCGCGCGGACGTTCGGTTCCGGCCCGTACGCACGCCCGCATCCACACCATCGCGACGTCATCGGGGCCGCGCACGCGTCGGGCAGCACCAGCGTGGCGCCGCGCCGCGTGCGCGTCACCCAGTCGCTGACGGTGAAGCCGGACGCGGTGCCAGCAGGCGAGACCATCCGCGCCTGGATCCCGTATCCGCGCGAGATCGACGGACAGCAGGACGACCTGCGGCTGGTCGCGAGCGTGCCGACGTCGCACCACATCGCCCCGCCCGACACCCTGCAGCGCACCGTGTACATGGAACAGGAGGCGGTCGCCGGCGAACCCACGCGCTTCTCGGTGAGCTACGACCTCAGCGTGCACGCGCGGCATGTCCACATCGACCCGGAGCGCGTGCAGCGCATCGACGCCGCCGCCCACCCCGAACTTGCGGCGCACGTGGCCGAGCGCGCGCCGCATATCGTGTTCTCGCCTGAGATGCGCGCGTTCTCCGAGCGCGTGGTCGGCGACGAGACCAATCCCTACCGGATCGCGCAGAAGCTGTTCGCGGCGGTCGACGACATCCCCTGGGGGGTTGCGCGCGAGTACTCGACCATCGGCAACCTCGGCGAACACGCACTGCACGCCGGTCACGCCGACTGCGGCCAGGTGACCCTGCTGCTGATGACCCTGCTGCGCATGAACGGCATTCCCGCGCGCTGGCAGTCGGGCTGGGTGTATTCCGAGGACCACGAAGGCCACGACACCATGCACGACTGGGGCTGGCTGTATCTCGCGCCCTACGGCTGGGTGCCGATGGACGTGACCACCGGCCTGCTGGCGACGGACGACGAGGACCTGCGCTGGTTCTATCTCGGTGGACTGGACGCCTACCGCATCGCGTTCAACGACGATTTCGGCCGGCCGTTCGTGCCGGCCAAGACCCATTTCCGTTCCGAGACCGTCGACTCGCAGCGCGGCGAGGCGGAGTGGCGCGGCGGCAACCTGTACTTCGATCAATGGGACTACGCATTCGACTGGCAGATGCTGCCCGCCGTCGAGTGACATCCGGAATGGATTCAACACAACGACTATCACGCTGGGGAGAAAGTGGCATGGGGAGCAAGACGATTCGCAAGGCGGCCCTGTATCTGGCGCTGGGCGCCTGCCTGGGCGCGATGGCGCCCTCGGTGATGGCGCAGCAGGTCACTGGTGCGGTCGCCGGCCGTGCCACGGCGGGCGACCAGATCAGCGTGACCCACCGCGCCACCGGCCTGACCCGGACAGCCACGGTCTCGGCCGACGGCAGCTACCGTCTCGGCCAGCTTCCGGTGGGTGATTACCAGTTGCAGACCCTGCGCGACGGCCGGCCAGTGGGCGAGCCGGTCACCGTCAACGTCGCGCTCGGCGGCACCACCACGGTGAACCTGGGTTCCGGCGGCGGGGTGGCCAACCTTGCCGCGGTGCAGGTCGTGGGATCACGCGTGGTCAACCGCGTGGACGTGCGCTCGACCGAGACCGCCACCACCGTCAACCGCGAGGAGATCGCGCGGCTTCCGGTAGCGCAGAGCCTGAGTTCGGTGGCGATGCTTGCGCCCGGCGTCATCAGCGGCAACTCCAGCCTGGGCGGCATGTCCTTCGGCGGCTCGTCGATCGCCGAGAACTCGGTTTTCATCAACGGCCTCAACGTCACCGACTTCTACCGTCGCCAGAGCTTCTCCACCGCGCCATTCGCATTCTTCCGCGAGTTCCAGGTCAAGACCGGTGGCTATTCGGTGGAGTTCGGCCGCAGCACCGGTGGTGTCATCAACGCGGTCACACGCTCCGGTACCAACGAGCTCGAAGGCGGCGTTGAAGTGACCTTCCAGCCCGACGCATGGCGCGCCGACTTCCAGGACCGCTACTACGACGACGGCACCATCAACACCCGCGGCAGCCGCGACCGCCAGAGCTTCACCAAGGCCAACGTGTGGGCGTCCGGCCCGCTGATCCGCGACCGCCTGTTCCTGTTCGCGATGTACGAGCAGCGCGACAACGAGTCGCGCTACACCAACTCGACCGGTTCCACCTGGACCAACAGCGGCGCGGATGACGGGTTCTGGGGCGCCAAGATGGACTGGAACATCAACGACGACCATTCGCTCGAACTGCTGGCGTTCTCGGACGAGAGCGAAACCGGCTACGACAATTTCGGCTACAACTGGGACACCAACGAACGCGGTGCCCTGTCCGGCGAGCGCACGGTGGAAACCGGCGGCAAGAGCGGTTCGGTCACCTACACCGGCCATTTCGGCGAGAACTTCACCGCCAAGGCCATGTACGGCATCAACCGCAGCCAGAGCTACTCGCGCTCACCCGCGGACACGCCCTGCGACTGGGTCACCTACAACACCGCGTCGTACGGCGCCGCCTACCGTGCGATGGGCTCGCCGGTGCTGGGCTGCCACCCCGGCGCATCGGTGGTCTCCCACGAGGACGAGCGCGAGGTCGGCCGGCTGGATTTCGAGTGGGCACTGGGTGACCACCTGCTGCGTTTCGGCGTCGACCACGAGCTGATGACCACCGACCGCGTCACCGCATACCCGGGCAGCGGCGTGCAGTACACCGCCTATGGACGCACCAGCGCCACCCAGGTGCTCGACAACGGCGTGCCGCTGCCGCCGGGCGTCAATGCGTTCCTGATGGGGCGCGAGCGCGCCGATGGCGGCGTGTTCGACATCACCGCCACCGCGTATTACCTCGAGGACATCTGGAACATCACGCCGAACCTGCTGATCAACCTCGGCGTGCGCGTTGACAACTTCAACAACAAGACCGCTACAGGCGACAGCTTCATCGAGCTCGACAACCTCGTGTCGCCGCGCTTCGGCTTCTCCTGGGATACCCGTGGCGACGGCACCACCAAGCTGTTCGGCAACCTCGGCCGCTACTACATGCCGGTCACCAGCATCATCAGCTACAACTTCGCCGGCGGCTTGCTCGACGAGCGCCGGTTCTATCCGCTGGAGGGCTGGCGCCAGGAGACCAATCCGGTGACCGGCGCGACGTACATGGCGCCGATCATGGGCGCGCAGATCGGCCCGGTGGATGACCAGTTCAACATCAGCGTGCGTGACTACCGCCAGAGCGTGGACCAGGACATCGACGCGGTGTACCAGGACGAGGCCATCCTCGGCTTCCAGTCGATGATCAACCAGGCCTGGTCGTGGGGCGTCAATGCCACCTACCGGCGCATGCCCAACGCGATGGACGACGTGCGCATCAACGCACTGTGCGGGCAGCGCCACGGCACGTTGTGGCCGATCGCCAACCCCGGCGACGAGCTCACCCTGTGGGGCACCACCGAGATGGGCTGCGCGCAGGATGGCTGGGTCACCATCGACACCTCGAAGGAGGGCTATATCACCGTCGGCAGCAACCGGATCATCGGTTACGCCGATCCGAAGCGCACCTACAAGGCGCTCGAGTTCCAGATCGATCGCGCCTGGGACGACAAGTGGGCCTTCAACGCGTCGTACCTGTGGTCGAAGTCGGAGGGCAACCACGAGGGCCCGGTGAACTCCGACACCAACTACGGTGACACCGGCATGGTCCAGCACTGGGACCATCCTGCCAACAACGACCGTTACGGCTATCTCTTCAACGACCGCCGCCACCAGCTCAAGCTGCGCGGCAGCTACAGGTTCAACGAGATGTGGTCGGTGGGCGGTACCTTCACCGCGCTGTCGGGCGGCCCGATCACCGCGTTCGGCGTGACCTGGCCGGACGAGAACTTCGCCGTCGCCGGCTACACCAGCGAAGGCAGTGGCGGCGGCACCGGCTGGCTGTGCGTGCAGAACTGTGCCGGCGCCTGGGACCAGCGCGTCTACGAGTTCTCGCCGCGTGGCGCATTCGGACGCATGCCGTGGATCTTCGACGTCGGCGCCAGCGTGACCTGGACGCTGCCGGTCGAGGGCATCGACCTGCGCGCGCGCTTCTCGGTGTTCAACCTGCTCAACCACCAGCGCGAGGTCAACGTGCGTGGTCGCTACGAGGGCAACCCGGGCGTGGTGCGTCCGTACTTCGGCACTGCGACCGGCTGGCAGGCACCGCGTTCGGCGCAGCTGGTCGTGACCTGGAACTTCTGACCGCCGGATGTACCCGGTCCGCCTCCGCGGCGGACCGGTCAACCGCGGCGCAGCCGTGCTGCGCCTCCACTGCGGGGGTCCGCGGAACATCGCGGGCCCCGCCGCATGTCCATGCGCACCGCATGACGTCGATATGCGCCTGCGGGCGTGGCGTCACGGCAACCGCGCATCGCAGACGGAAACGACGTAGACCATGACCACCCGTAGATCCTTCCCGGCGCTCGCCTGCCTGCTGGCGCTATACCTGGCGCCATCGGCCGGCGCTGCCGGCGACCGGCCCGCCATCACCGTGGACGCGGCAGCCGTCGACACCCTGTTCGACGACACCATGTCGCGCTACCACCTGCCCGGGCTTGCAGTGGGCGTGGTGGTCGATGGCAAGGTCGTCTACCAGCGCACCGCCGGCGAGTTGCGGGCCGGGGAGGGCGAGGCGATCACCCCGCGCTCGCTGTTCAAGGTGGCCTCCAACACCAAGGCGATGACCACCGCGTTGCTGGCGCGGCTGGTCGATCGCGGCCTGCTGGCCTGGGACGACCCGGTGATCAGGCACCTGCCGGAATTCCGCATGCACGACCCGTGGGTCACGCGCGAGATCCAGGTGCGTGACCTGCTGATCCACAACAGCGGCCTCGGGCCCGGCGCGGGCGATCTCATGCTATGGCCGGAACCCAACCATTTCACCCGCGCGGACGTGGTCGCCGGCCTCGCGCATCTCAAGCCGTTGCACAGCTTCCGTTCGCGCTACGCCTATGACAACACGCTCTACATCGTTGCCGGGGAAGTCGCCGCTGCTGTCGGCGGTGCGTCCTACGAGGAGTTGATGGAGCGCGAGCTGTTCGCGCCGCTGGGCATGTCGCGTTGCGAGGCCGGTGGCTTCGACCGCGACGTGGTCGGCGATGTCGCCCAGCCGCACCGGCGCGCGGGCGGGCGCAACCTGGTGTATCGCGAGGACGGGGCCATCGTCGACGCCGTGCCGATGGCCGCGGCCGGCGGCGTGCGCTGCAGCCTCGAGGACATGCTGGTGTGGACGCGCATGTGGCTGCAGCCCGCGCAACATGGCCTTGTCGACGGGCACCCGTGGTTGTCGGACGCGCGCCGCCGCGAACTGTGGACGCTGCACATGCCGATGCCGCTGGGCAGCCGCATGCGCGAGTGGGATGGCAGCCGCTTCTACGGGTACGGTTACGGCTGGCGCCTCAACGACGCGCATGGCCACCTGAAGGTCTCGCATACCGGCACGCTGTCGGGCATGTATTCCGCACTGACGCTGCTTCCGGAACTCGACGCCGGCTTCGTCATGATGACCAATGGCTCGGGCGAGGATGCGCGCACGGTGCTGGTGCAGGCGCTCTCCGACCTGCTCGTGCGCCCGGGCGGGGCCATGCCGGTGGCCGCGTATGCGGAGGTGCTGCAGCGTGAGCGCGACGGGGCGCCTCCGGCACGACGTGCCCCTGATACCTCCGCGCGGACCACGGTCGCAGCCGATGATCCCACCGTCCCGACCGGGCTTTACCGAGACCCGTGGTTCGGCGAGGCCCGGCTCTGTCCGGATCCCCGTGGGGTGGTCTTTGCTTCGGCCCAGTCGCCCACGCTCACCGGGCTGCTCATGCGGCTCGACGGGCGCATGTTCGTGGACTGGTTCGACGACAGCATCGGCACCGATGCCTGGGTGGAGTTCACCATGGATGGCGACGTCGCCGGCATTACGATGGCAAAGGTCGATCCGCAAGCGGATTTCAGCTACGACTTCGAGGACCTGGCGTTCCGGCGCGTGGGTGCGTGCCGGTAGCGTATTGCGTCACAGCATCTGGGCCGCAGCGGTAGCGCAGTGCGCGTCGAGCGGCTGTGCTGCTGGCGGTGCGGGAAGCAACGGTCGGCAACCCGCCTTGCGGGGCCTCAGCCATGCAGGCCGATGGCGATGGTCTTGCCGCACAACATGTGCACTTCCACGCCGGTGGGGTGACCCGTCGAGTCGTGGCGGGAACGTGCCAGGCGCGTGGCACGGTCGATGGCGATGATCTTGTCGAGATTGCGCTCCAGCGCGATCCCGCCGATGCGGATCAGCCACCCGGGCTGGTCCGGTTCCACCATGATCAACGTGCGTTTCATCAAGGCCCCGTTTGAAGTGCCCCGGCCAGCTCCAGGGATCTGCCCGGGATCCCCGGCCGTTCCGTTGCAGAGTGGCGTCGCCTGCCATCGCATGGACAGGCTGCTGCGGTCGAAGCAGCATGGACGCTGGCGCGCGATGGCGCCGTCGGCGCAGGACGCGTCTACGGGTAGGAAAAGTCCGAAGGCGGGACACGGAAACTACCGGCCGCAGAAACGAAAAAACCACCCGGAGGTGGCTGTTCGTACGCTGGTGGGCGGTGCAGGGATCGAACCTGCGACCCTTGCCGTGTGAAGGCAATGCTCTACCGCTGAGCTAACCGCCCGTGAAGCGATGGTGGCCGGGGAGGGAATCGAACCCCCGACACGGGGATTTTCAATCCCCTGCTCTACCAACTGAGCTACCCGGCCAGGTCACGCGACGCGGCCGAGCCGTGTGCGAGGGCGGCATGATACGGATCGCAGGCGTCCGCGGCAAGCGTTCCGGCGGCTGAATCAACATGTGGCGATGCTTGCAGCCCGCCAGTCGCACCGGCATGTTGCGGCTACCGCATTGCCACGTTGCTGGAGCACGCCATGACGATCCGCAAGGCCGCACCGTTTCCCGCCCCGGCGCTGGCGCTGGCGCTGCTCGTACTCGCCGGCTGCGCCACCGGCTCGATTCCCGATGCGCAGAAGCTCGACCTGCACCGCAGCCATGCCGGCGAGCCGGTCAGCAGCTTCAACTTCTTCGGCCGCCTCAATGGCTGGACGCCACTGGGCGACAGCGCGCTGGCGGTATGGACGCGACCGGGCGAGGCGTTCCTGCTCGAGCTCACCGGCCGCTGTCCGGACCTCGATTTCGCGCAGGCGATCTCGTTGACCAGCACGCAGAACCGCGTGCATGCGCGCTTCGACAAGGTGATCCCGCTCAGCAGCAATCCGCACCGGATCCCCTGCCATATCGCGGCGATCCGGCCATTGGACACCCGCGCGCTGCGCACGGCCGAGCGCGAGCTGCGCGAGGGCGAGGTGGTGGCGGATCAGCCCTCGGGGGACGCCGGCACGTAGCCGCCGGGTTTTTCCGCGCCGCCGCCGAAGAGGAATTTCTCCATCTCGGTTTCCAGGAACGCGCGGTGCTTGGGATCCAGCGGCGACAGCCGGTTCTCGTTGATCAGCATGGTCTGGTGGGCCAGCCACGCCGACCATGCGGTCTTGCCGACACCGGCGTACACGCGCTTGCCGAGCTCGCCGGGCCACGGCACGAAATCCAGACCTTCGGTCTCGCGCTGTTCGTACTGGCAGAACACCTGTCGGGTCATCGGGTCGCTCCTGGGGCGGGGGATGGGCGCTGGGCGGCGGCATCGAGCAGGCGGCGGATGGGCGCCGGCAGGCCGATGGCATCGAACGCCGCGGGCGGCACCCAGCGCAGATCGTCATTGTCGCCCACCCGGGTGCGCGGGGTGACGCCGCGCCAGCGGTGAGGGTGGATCAGCAACCGGTAGTGGCTGAAGCCATGCGGCACCGGCGCAAGTGCTTCGCCGCATGCAAGCCGTGCATGGCTGTCGGCAAGCGCGTGTGCCGCATGCGCGTCGCCGGCTTCGGGCAGGGACCACAGCGCTGCCCAGATGCCGATCGGCGGACGTCGCTGCAGCAGGATGCGGCCCTGATCGTCTTCCAGCACCACCATGTGGGTCTGGCGCTCCGGCAATGCCTTGCCAGGCCGCGGCGTCGGCAGCTCCGCGGTGCGGCCCTCGCGGCGCGCGGTGCAGCCGTCGGCCACCGGGCACAGCAGGCAGTGCGGGGCGTGGCGCACGCACACCGTCGCGCCGAGATCCATCTGCGCCTGCGTGTAGTCGGCCATGCGCGCATCCGGCAGGTGGGAGGCGGCGTGCGCCCACAGCACGCGTTCGACCGCGGGCTGCCCCGGCCAGCCGCCCACGCCGTGCCAACGGGCAAGCACGCGCTTGACGTTGCCATCAAGGATCGGGAAACGGTCGCCCCAGGCCTGCGACAGGATCGCCCCGGCGGTGCTGCGGCCGATGCCGGGCAGGGCGAGCAGGGCGGCGAAATCGCGCGGCAGGTCGCCGCCATGCAGTTCGACGCAGGCGCGCGCGGCCGCGTGCAGGTTGCGCGCGCGTGCGTAGTAGCCCAGGCCCGACCACAGTGCGAGCACCTCGTCCTGCGGCGCGGAGGCGAGCGCGCGAACATCCGGCAACGCTGCAACGAAGCGCTCGAAGTAGGGCACCACCACGGCGACCTGGGTCTGCTGCAGCATGATTTCCGACAGCCACACGCGGTACGGCGTGCGCGGGTGCTGCCAGGGCAGGTCGTGACGGCCGCTACGGTCGAACCAGGCCAGCAGACGCGTGGCGAAGGCGTCGGCGCTCATGGTTGCATCCGTCTGTCGTCGTCGGACGGCTGGTCGTCGATGCGGATCTCCACGCCGTGCAGCGTCGCGCCGGGGATTTCCAGCACCGGTGCGTGCACGGTGCCGGAGACCGGCGGCAGCGGGGTACCGGCACCGAGCTGCGCGAGCCAGCCGGGGATCGCGTCGGTGTGCACATGGCCTTCGAAACGGGCGTCGCCGCGTGACAGCCGCAGCGCCAGCGGTGTGGAGAGGTCGGGTGCGCCGTCATAGCCTATCGCGAAGGGCGTCGGCTCCTGCGCGCGGTCGAGCGGCGCCGGCAGCACCGGCCAGGCAGACGGCCATTCGGCGAGGCTGCCATGCATGGCAAGCGACAGCCCGTCGCGCAGCACCAGTCCGCCACCGGCGCGCAACCGCGGCAGCAGCCCCTGGCCGCGCAGGGTCACCGCCAGCGGATCGATGCGCAGCCCGCCCGCGGCGATCAGCACTTCGCCGGCAAGCCCCACCACCAGCGGATGGGTGGAATCGTCCAGTTGCAGATTGCCGCGCAGGGACAGCGCCGTGCGTTTCACCGCGATGCGCCCACCGACCGTGTCGAGGCGGCCGGACAGGCGCAGCCACGCCGGCAACCGCCAGTTCGCAGCCGTGGGCGCCACCGTGCCGGCAATGCCGATGCCGGCCTGCGCGGAAGCACGTGTCATCGCCACGCGCAGGTCGAACGGCGCACGCAACGCAGCCGCCACATAGCGTCCGCGCACATGCGCACGCAGCGGGGCGTTCATCGCGAACTCCGGCAGCTCGATAGACAGCGCGTCCAGCCGCCAACCATCGGCATCGATGCGGCCACCGGTGATGCCGATGCCGTCGACGAACACGGGCGCTGCACCATCTCCGGGCGGGCGCTGCGACCACCAGCGCTGAAAGGCGGGAAGGTCGAGCACCGGCGCATCCAGTTCCAGCCGCTGCACGTCGAGCACCGCGCCGCGGGCGCGCAGCGTCGACCAGGGCACCGACAGCCGCACGCGGTCGGCGCCCAGCAGCGGCGTCGGGTTTCCCGGTACGCGCGCCACCACGTCGCGCGCCACCAGCTCCGGGGTGCCGCGCAGGCGGTATTCGAAACCGGATGCCTCGATTTCGAGACCGCTGGCGGTGCCTGCCATTTCCAGCAGGAAGCGACCGACGGTCTCGGCCCGCGTGGCCCAGCGCAACGCCATCAGCGCCACCAGCAGCAGCGCCACGATCACGACCAGCGCGACCGCGCGCCGGCGGCTCACTGCGTGGCCGTGCCTTCGCTGCCCAGCGATGCCGGCAGCAACGCGTCGACAAAGGCCTGGGCATCGAATACGCGCAGGTCCTCCGGGCGCTCGCCGATGCCGGCATAACGGATCGGGATGCCGAACTCGCGCGCGAGTGCGAACACCACGCCGCCCTTGGCGGTGCCGTCGAGCTTGGTCACCACCAGGCCGGTGACGTTCACCGCGGCATTGAACTGGCGCAGCTGCGAGATCGCGTTCTGGCCGGTGGTGCCGTCGACCACCATCAGCACCTCGTGCGGCGCGGCGGGGTCGACCTTGGCCAGCACGCGGCGGATCTTGCCGAGTTCGGCCATCAGCCCCTGCTGCGTGTGCAGGCGGCCGGCAGTGTCGGCGATCAGCACGGTGGTGCCGCGTGCCTTCGCGGCCTGCAGCGCGTCGAACGCCACCGCGGCGGGGTCGGCCTCCTGGCCCTGGGCGATCACCTGGACATCGTTGCGATCACCCCAGGCCTGCAGCTGCGCCACCGCGGCGGCGCGGAAGGTATCGCCCGCGGCCAGCATCAGGCTGTGGCCCTCGTCCTTGTAGCGGTGGGCCAGCTTGCCGATGGTGGTGGTCTTGCCGACGCCGTTGACGCCGACGGTGAGGATCACGAACGGCCTGGCGGCAGGGTCGATCTCCAGCGGACGTGCCACCGGCTTGAGCATCTCCACCAGTTCGGTGCGCAGGGCCGCGAGCAGTGCGTTGGCGTCGGCGAATTCACGGGCCTTCATGCGCTTGCGCATGCCTTCCACCAGCGCGGTGCTGGCGGTCACGCCGACGTCGGCAGTCAGCAGTGCGGTCTCGATCTCGTCGAGAAGGTCGTCGTCCAGCCGTGGGTTGCGCGAGAACACGCCGCCCAGGCTGCGTGCGAAGCCGGTACCACGCAGGCGCTCACGCCAGCTGGCTGCCGCGGGGGCCGGTTCCGGCTTCGGGCGCGGTGCCGACATCGCGGCTATGATCGCGTCGGGCGACATCGGGGCGCTGGCCGCAGCCGCCGGGGAAGGCGAAGGGGCGGCAGCCGTCGGCAACGCCGATGCATGCGGGATCGGCGACGCGGGCGCCGCACCTGCGGCTGGCGTTGCGGCGGTCGCCTGAGCGGTGGCCCTGGCCGGCGCGTGTGTTGCCGTCGTTTGAGCGGCGGCGGCGGCGGCGGTGGCGGGCGCGGCGCCCGGAGCCGGCGTCGCGGTTGCCGTGGACGTCGGAGCGCCGCTGCCCGGTGCTTCCGTGGCGGACGATGGCACTGCTGCCGTGTCGCTGGTGGCAGCGGCCTGCACGGCAGGATCGACCGCCGGCGTCGGCGCGGGCGACTGCGACGCCACCTCGTCGACACGGTTGCTGGTGCTGTCCGCCGGCGCCGTCGTGGGGAACGCGGCCGCAAGCTCCTCGGCGCTGAAGCCGCGGCGCGGCTTCGGACTTTCCTCGGGTTTGCGACGGAAGAAACTGGCCATGCGTGGGGGCTCGACGTGGGGGCGACATGCTATCACCGGGGTCCGCGACGACCCGGCGACGGGAGGGCGGGAAGAGGGCGCCGGCGTCTGCAGCCGGCGCCCCGGCAGCGTCAGCCGGCCAGTTCCAGCAGCAGCTTGTTGAGCCGCTTCACGTAGGCGGCCGGGTCCTTGATGCCGTCGCCGGCAGCGAGCGCGGCCTGGTCGAACAGCACCCGCGACAGGTCGCTGAAGCGCTGCGGATCCTGCTCGGCATCGAGCTTGGCGATCAGCGGATGCTCCGGGTTGAACTCGAATACCGGCTTCGACTCCGGCACCTGCTGTCCGCTGGCTTCGAGCAGCTGCCGCAGCTGCGGGCTCACGGCACCGTCGGTGAGCGCGAGGATCGCGGGGGAATCGGTCAGCCGGTGCGAGACGCGCACTTCCTGCACGTCTTCGCCCAGGATCGCCTTGAGCCGGCCGGCCAGTGCTTCCTTCGCCTTCGACGAGGCTTCCTGCGCCTGCTTCTCCTCGTCGGTGGCGAGCTTGCCGAGGTCGAGGTCGCCGCGCGCGATGTCGGCGAACTGCCGGCCGTCGAACTCGGTGAGGTAGCCCATCAGCCACTCGTCGATGCGGTCGGTCAGCAGCAGCACCTCGATGCCCTTCTTGCGGAACACCTCCAGGTGCGGGCTGTCCTTGACCTGCGCATGGGTTTCGCCGGTGAGGTAGTAGATGCGGTCCTGGCCCTCCTTCATCCGCGCCACGTAGTCGGCAAGCGCCACCGACTGCTCGCCGGTAATGTCATGCGTGGACGCGAAGCGCAGCAGGCCGGCGATCTTCTCGCGGTTGGAGAAGTCCTCGGCCGGGCCTTCCTTGAGCACCTGGCCGAACTCGCGCCAGAACGTGCGGTAGGCATCCGGCTTGTCCTTCGCCAGCTTCTCCAGCATGTCGAGGCTGCGCTTCGTCAGCGCGGCCTTCATCGAGTCGATCACCGGGCCGGCCTGCAGGATCTCGCGCGAGACGTTGAGCGAAAGGTCGGCCGAATCGACCACGCCGCGCACGAAACGCAGGTACATCGGCAGGAACTGCTCGGCCTGGTCCATGATGAAAACGCGCTGCACGTAGAGCTTCAGGCCCTTGGCACCGTCGCGGTGGTAGAGGTCGAAGGGTGCGCGGCCGGGCAGGTACAGCAGCGAGGTGTATTCCAGCTTGCCCTCGACCCGGTTGTGGCTCCAGGCGAGCGGGTCGCTGAAGTCGTGGGCGATGTGCTTGTAGAAGGCCTGGTAGTCCTCGTCCTCGAGCTCGGTCTTGGGTCGCGTCCACAGCGCACTGGCCTCGTTGACGGCCTCCCATTCCGGCGCTGCCGCATCCTTGTCGTCCTCGCCGTGGCGCTCGGCGCGCATCTCGATCGGCAGGCCGATGTGGTCGGAGTATTTCTTGACGATGTTGCGCAACGTCCACCCATTGGCGAAGCTGTCCTCGCCGTCCTTGAGCTGCAGCACGATGCGGGTGCCGCGTTCCGGCTTGTCGATGGTGGCGACTTCGAATTCGCCTTCGCCGGCCGACGACCAGTGCACGCCTTCGGACGCGGGCAGGCCGGCGCGGCGGCTGTACACGTCAACCCGGTCGGCAACGATGAAGGCGCTGTAGAAGCCGACGCCGAACTGGCCGATCAGGTTGGCGTCCTTCTTCTGGTCGCCCGACAGCGCCTTGAGGAAGTCGCCGGTGCCGGATTTCGCGATCGTGCCGAGATGCGCAATCGCCTCGTCGCGGCTCATGCCGATGCCGTTGTCATCGATGGTGACCGTGCGTGCGTCTGCATCGAAGTCGATGCGGATGCGCAGCGTGGGGTCTTCCTCGAGCAGCGCCGGCTGGCCGATCGCCTCGAAGCGCAGCTTGTCGGCGGCGTCGGCCGCGTTCGACACCAGCTCCCGGAGGAAGATCTCCTTGTTGGAGTACAGCGAGTGGATCATGAGGTGCAGCAGCTGCTTCACCTCGGTCTGGAAGCCCAGGGTTTCCTTGTGGGTGTCCGTGGTCATCGTGGTTCCGTCGACAGAAGGGTTGGTGTGCGGGCCGCGCAGGGCACGGCGACAGCGGGCAGATGAGGGCCGCTGCCGCCGCAATCAAGGGCGGGCGCACGTGATGGCTGGTCTATGATCCTGCTCCGTCGCGTCAGCAGGACCTTTTATGGCCCATCGAAACAGTCCCGGTTCCGGTGCGTCGCGCTTAGCGCGAGGGCCGGGAATGGGCTCGGTGCGCATCGTTGGCGGGCGCTGGCGGGGCACCCGGCTTCCGGTGCCCGATGCGCCCGGCCTGCGTCCCACGTCCGACCGCGCCCGAGAAACACTGTTCAACTGGCTGCAGCCGTGGCTGCCCGGCGCGCGCGTGCTGGACCTGTTCGCGGGCAGCGGCGCGCTGGGCTTCGAAGCGGTGTCGCGTGGCGCCGCGCACGCGATGCTGGTGGAACGCGACCCCGCGCTGGCCGGGGCGCTCGAGGCGAGCGTGCGCAGGCTCGATGCAGCCGACAGCGTGCAGGTGGTGCGTGCCGACGCGCTGGAGCTGCTGCGCGCGCCGATCTTCGGCCGTTTCGACGGGGTGTTCTGCGATCCGCCGTTCGACGCCGGGTTGTGGGCCACCGCATTGGAGCGGCTGGGGCCGTGGCTTGCCGACGATGCCTGGCTGTATGTGGAATCAGCGGCTGTGGCGCCGGTGGAGCCCGTCGGCGACTGGCACCTGCATCGCGAGGGTGGCACCCGCGACGCACGCCACGCGCTGTACCGGCGCGGCGCCGGCTGAGCGGCGGCGGTCGCAGCGACACTGATACACTGACGGCCCTGTCGCCGCACGCCGAGCCCCGCCTGTCATGAGCGCGCCCCGCAGCCGCACCGCGGTCTATCCGGGCACCTTCGACCCGATCACCAACGGCCATGTCGACCTGGTCGGCCGGGCGTCGTTGCTGTTCGAGAAGGTGATCGTCGGCGTGGCGGAAAGCCCGGCCAAGGGCCCGACACTGCCGTTGGCGCTGCGCGTCGACCTTGCCCGCGAGGCGCTGGCGCAGTTTCCCAACATCGAAGTGCGCGGCTTCGCCTCGCTGCTGGCGCATTTCGTGCGCGAGGTGGAGGGCGGGGTGCTGCTGCGGGGCCTGCGCGCGGTGTCCGACTTCGAGTACGAATTCCAGCTCGCCAGCATGAACCGGCATCTCATTCCCGAGGTCGAGACGCTGTTCCTGGCTCCGGCCGAGCAGTACGGCTTCATTTCCTCGTCGCTGGTACGCGAGATCTCCCGCCTCGGCGGCGACGTCTCGGGGTTCGTGCCGGCGGCGGTGGCCGACGCGCTGCAGGCCGAATGGCGGCGCAACGAGAAGTGATCACCACCCACATGCCGAACCATCCATCCACGGGGAACTCCACCATGAAGACCATCAACAACATGCTGCTGGCCGCCTGCCTGGCCCTGCCGCTGGCCGCGTGCCAGAAGGAAGAGGCGCCGCAGCAGGTCGAGCGCGCCGCGGTGCCGGTGCCGACCACCGAGGACAGCGCGTCCTGGCGCACCTACCTGCAGGACCAGGTGCCGCGCCACATGGAAGGCATCACCAACCAGCCCTACATCTACCTGGTCCCCGGCGAGACCACCGAGGACTTCGAGGGCAACTACGAGCGCCTGCTCGACAAGGCCCGCCTCGACCTGCAGCGCGGCATCATCCGCGGCAACCTGCTGGCCTATGCCGGTCCGAACCCGAACCGCGTCGCGGATCTCGTGGTCGCCGCGTTCGAGGGCGTTCCGGAGAACACGATGCAGGGCGTGCGCGTGGTGTATCTCGGTTCCGCGGAAGAGAACCCGCGCGTCGAGGCAGCGGTGGCGCCGGCCGGCGTCGAGTACCGCTTCGTCGAGGCGAAGTGACCGCAGGCCACCGTCCCACATCCGCTGTCGCCTCCCCGGCCCGCGCCGGGGAGGTCGGCACCGCCCGCCCGCGGCGGGTGAGCACGGAGGCGCCGCCATGGCGCTGAAGATCAACGAGCTCTGCGTCAACTGCGACGTCTGCGAGCCGGTCTGCCCCAACAAGGCGATCACCATGGGTGCGGCGATCTACGTGATCGACCCCGCCCTGTGCACCGAGTGCGTGGGCCATCACGATGAGCCGCAGTGCGTGATGGTATGCCCGGTCGAATGCATCGACCCGGACCCCGCATTTCCCGAGACCCCGGAGCAGCTGCTGGCCAAGCTGCGACGGCTGGAGGATTCCGAATGACCCACGCCATCCGGCGCCCGGCAGCCTGGTGGCTGCTGCTGACGCTGTGCCTGTTCGTCGCCCCGCTGGCCGCCGCTGACGGCAGCCGTACGCCGCTCGCGGAGCGCCCGCCCGGCGCCGCCGTGGCATCGGCGCATTCGCTGGCCACCGACGCCGGCCTGCGCATCCTGCGCGAGGGCGGCAATGCGTTCGACGCCGCGATCGCGGTGTCGGCCACGCTGTCGGTGGTCGAGCCGATCAGCTCCGGCATCGGCGGCGGCGGGTTCTTCCTGCTGCACGACGCCGCCAGCGGCCGCGACATCTTCATCGACGCGCGCGAGACCGCGCCGGCCGCGGCCACCCCGGACCGCTACCTCACCGCCGATGGCGAATTCGACCGCGACCGCGCCGAGAACGGCCCGTGGGCTGCCGGCATCCCGGGGCTTCCCGCCGCCTTCGTCCACCTCGCCGAGCGCTACGGGAAGCTGCCGCTGGCGCGGTCGCTGGCGCCGGCCATCCACGCCGCGCGCGAGGGTTTCCCCGCCTACGGGCGCATGACCCGCGGCTACGAGCGCCGCCGGGCGGTCATGGAGCGCTACCCCGGTACCCGCGAGGTGTTCCTCGCCAACGGCCGGCCGCTGCGTGACGGCGACATCTTCCGCCAGCCCGATCTCGCCCGCACCCTGGAGCGGCTGGCCGTCGAAGGCTTCGACGGTTTCTACCGCGGGGAAACCGCGAAGCTGCTGATCGACGGCGTGCGTGCCGAAGGCGGCGAGTGGACCGCCGACGAGCTTGCCGCCTACCACGTGGTCGAGCGTGAGCCGATCCGCTTCGGCTATCGCGGCTGGGAGATCGTGACCGCGCCGCCGCCGTCATCGGGTGGCATCGCGCTGGCGCAGATGCTGCAGATCCTCGAACCCTACGATCTCACCGCGCTCGAGCCGGCCACCCGTGCCCACCTCACCATCGAGTCGATGCGTCGCGCGTTCCGCGACCGCACCTTCTACCTGGGCGATCCGGACTTCGTCGACATCCCGCAGGGCGTGCTGACCAGTCGCGACTACGCCGCCGGCCTGCGCGCCACCATCCATCCGTCGAAGGCCACGCCCAGCGACCTGCTTTCCGGTGAGCCCACCCCGCTCGAGGACGAGGAAACCACCCATTTCTCGATCATCGATGCCGACGGCAACCGCGTGGCCGGCACGCAGACCGTCAACCTGCTGTACGGCTCCGGGCTGATCCCGCCGGGCACGG
Organism: Alterluteimonas muca; assembly: GCF_021191595.1. Classification (NCBI taxonomy): domain Bacteria; kingdom Pseudomonadati; phylum Pseudomonadota; class Gammaproteobacteria; order Lysobacterales; family Lysobacteraceae; genus Alterluteimonas; species Alterluteimonas muca. The sequence goes on along the minus strand of NZ_JAIWPS010000003.1, from coordinate 11,518 downwards.
GCGTGCTGCTCAACAACGAGATGGACGACTTCGCGCTCAAGCCCGGCACGCCGAACGCGTTCGGGGTAATGGGTTTCGAGGCCAATGCGCCGGCACCGGGCAAGCGCATGCTGAGTTCGATGACGCCCAGCTTCATGGTGCTTCCGGACCGCATCGCCGTGCTCGGCACGCCGGGCGGCTCGCGCATCATCACCATGGTGCTGCTGGGCATGCTCGGCTACGACGCCGGCCTCGGTGCGCAGGAGGTGGCCGCCCTGCCGCGCTTCCACCACCAGTGGATGCCCGACGTGGTCTCGGCCGAACGCGGCATGTTCGATGCCCCGACCGCGACTGCGCTGCGCGCGATGGGCCACGAGCTCAACCTGCCGCCCGACGAGGCCGAAGGCGGTCGCGGCTCCAGCCATGTGTGGGGCAACCTGCAGACGGTGCTGTGGAACCGCGTCGACAACACCCTGGAAGGCGGCACCGACCCACGCAACGAAGTCGGCGAGGCGAGGGTGGAGCTGCGCGCGACCACGCCTGCGCCATGAAGCTCTGGTCCCTGCAGGGCAATTCCCAGCAGCTCGATGGCGGCGCGATGTTCGGCAACGCGCCGCGCGCGCTGTGGACGCGCTGGTCGCAGCCCGACGAGCGCAACCGTATCCCGCTGGCCACGCGCGCGCTGCTGGCAACGCCGCTCAACGGAAAGACCGTGCTGTTCGAGACCGGCATCGGTGCGTTCTTCGACCCCGCACTGCGCGACCGCTACGGCGTGGTCGAGGAGCACCACGTGCTGCTCGATTCGCTGGCCGATGCCGGCTTCTCGCACGAGGACATCGACGTGGTGGTGCTGTCGCACCTGCACTTCGACCACGCCGGCGGCCTGCTGTCGGCGTGGAGCGAAGGCCGGGCGCCGGAGCTGCTGTTTCCGAACGCCACCTTCCTGACCAGCCGCCCGCACTGGGCGCGCGCCACGAAGCCGCACGCGCGCGACCGCGCAAGCTTCATTCCCGAGCTGCCGGGCCTGCTGAAAGCCAGCGGCCGCCTGCAGTTCGTCGAAGGCGATCGTTCGCCGCTGCTGGGCGATGCGGTGCGCTTCCGCTACAGCGATGGCCACACGCCGGGGATGATGCTGGCCGAGATCGTCGGTCCCGAGCGCGTCGACGGCCAGCCGCACGGTGGCGTGGTGTTCTGCGCCGATCTGGTGCCCGGTCGCCCGTGGGTGCATGTACCGATCACCATGGGATACGACCGCAATCCCGAGCTCCTGATCGACGAAAAGGATGCGCTGCTGGCCGACGCGCTGGCGCGCAACGTGCATCTGTTCTTTACCCACGATCCGGATATCGCGCTTGCGCGCGTGGTGCGCGACGAACGTGGCCGCTACGCGACCAGCAACGAGGTCGCCTCGCTGCAGGCGCGGCCGCTCGGCGGCTGAGCATGCGTATCGCCTGCCTGCTCCTGCTGGTGGCGCTTGGCACCGCGCAGGCGCAGGCGCCGGATACGCCGGTCCGGCCGCGGTCGTCGGAGCGGCTGGTCGATCCCGAATTCGGCATCACCAGCGACGCCTACGCGTTGCGCCGCGAAGTCCAGATGCTGCAGTGGGTGCCGGGCACACAGGGCGACCGGCTCGACTGGCGCGACGCCGTGGTGCCGTCCACCGGGCTCGCGGCCGGGCACCGCAATCCCGCCGCGCTGCCGTTCGTCGCGGTGGAATGGCATGCGGATGCGCGAATGCCCGATGGCGGCGAGCTGCCGCATGCGCTGGTCGCAGAGCTGGGCGAGTGGCGGCTGCTGCATCCGGATACGGCGCGTCTGCCACCGAACCTGGCGGCGACCTTCCAGTCCGCCGGCGAAGTGCTCACCACCGCGGCCGATCCGATGGCGCCGCAACCGGGCGACCTGCGACTGCGCTGGTCGGAGCTGGTGCTGCCCGACGGCGTGGGCTTCATCGAAAGAGACGGCGGCTGGATTCCTGTTGCGGCCGATAGCGAGCAGGTGACGGTCCCTTCCGTGGCGCCAGCGACGCCCGCGCCCCTCAACGATCCGGGACCGCGCCGCTATTGGCTGGCCGCGGCCTTGCTGCTCGTAATCCTCGCCGCCCTGGCCTGGCGGCAGCAGCGGCGACGGTGAAATCGCAGCAAAGGGACCAGGCCCACGAGCACGGGCTGCGGTCCCGGTCGTACGGACGGCAGCCCACACCGGAATCCCTGACCGCGTCTGCGCGTGAATACCCTCGCGTTCAGCGCATGCGTTATGCCGGGCCGCCGCAAGAGTGCGCGCGGGCCTGCGTTGGACGCCGTCCGCTCACCCCACCCGCGTCCCGAAGATGCGGTCCCCCGCGTCGCCGAGGCCCGGAAGAATGTAGCCCTTCTCGTTGAGGCGCTCATCGATCGCTGCCGTGTAGACCTCCACATCCGGGTGCGCCGCCTCGAGGGCGCGCAGACCTTCAGGCGCCGCCACCAGGAAGATCGCGCGGATGCGTCGCGCGCCGGCGCGCTTGAGCATGTCGACGGTGGCGATCAGGGTGCCGCCCGTTGCCAGCATCGGGTCGAGGATCAGCGCATCGCGCTCGTCCAGCCGCCCGGTAAGACGCTCGAAATAGGGCACCGGCTGCAGCGTTTCCTCGTCGCGCTGCAGGCCGACCACGCTCACCTTGGCCGCCGGAATCAGCGACAGCACGCCGTTCAACATGCCCAGGCCGGCACGCAGGATCGGCACCAGGGTGATCTTGGCACCGGCGATGCGCCGCACCTCCACCTCACCCGCCCATCCGCGCTGTACCGCAGGCTCGGTCTCGAGGTCGGCGGTGGCCTCGTAGGCCAGCAGCATGCCCAGTTCGGTGACCAGCTCGCGGAAACCTTTGGTGGGCAGGTCGGCATCGCGCAGCAGGCCGATCTTGTGCTGGACGAGGGGATGGCGGATTTCGACGATCTTCATGGACGGCCCGACGAGAGTGCGGCCGCCAGTGTGGCGCAGGACTCCGGCCGATTGCATCCCCGCATGCCGCCTTTCTCCCGCCCCGTCGCGGAAGGGCCGGTCTCCCGGCCCCTCCGCGTCGCCGGACGTGGATCAGAACTGGTAACGCACGCCCGCCAGCCAGGACCGGCCGAACCCTTCCATCTCCAGCACGCGGTTGCGCTGGCCCTGGAAGCGGACCTGGCGCGTGTCGGTGATGTTGTTGACTTCGCCGAACACGGCCCATCCGCTGTCGAAGCGGTAGCTGGTGGTGCCCGGCGATGGCGGCTACGTGCTCTACGTCACCGACGCCTACATGGCCGGCGAGGACGCCGACGGCGAGGACATCCTGCCGCCGCTGGAAGAGCTCGATCGCCGGGTGAAGCGCTACGAACTGCGCCGCGAGGGCGAGGGCTACCATGCGCGCCTGGCTGGCACGTTCGGCGACACATCGCCGGAAGGTGCGTTGCGGGTGGTCGAGTCGATCTGGGGTGACGCGGAGAACGACCGACTGCTGATCGCCGAGGAGGACGAGCGCTACGCCAACGAGTTCAAGGTCTATTCGCTCGACGGCCACTACAGCGGGCAGCGGCTGGGCGGCGAACGTTTCTCCGCGCAGGCCGAGGGCATCGCGCTGGCGCGATGTGCGGATGGAGAAGGCTGGTGGATCACCACCGAGCAGGCCAGGGACGCGACCGTGTTCCACCTGTTCGACCGCCGCACGCTGGACTACACCGGCGGCTTCGTCGGCGGCACGGTGGCCAACACCGACGGCATCTGGCTCGAGCAGCGCGCGACGCAGCGCTTCCCGCAGGGCGCGCTGTACGCGGTGCACGACGACCAGGGCCTGGTCGCGTTCGACTGGCGTGACGTCGCCTCGGCGCTCGACCTGCCGGCCTGCGAGGTGGCGCCATGATCCGCGCCCGAGGCATTCGCCATGCGCTCGCGGTGGCGCTGCTGGCGGTGTTGCCGCTGCAGGCGGCGACACAGGACGCTGCACCGCGGTCGGAACCGAACACGCTGGTGCCAAAGGGCGTGATGCGCTATGCCCCAGGTGCCTTTCCCGACCGGATCATCGCCGCGCCCTCGCAGGATGCCGCGCGCGGGCTCGGCATCGCATGGCGGACCGGCGCCGGGGTGGAATCGCCGTGGGTGGAGCTTGCGGTCGCGACCGACTCGCCCGACCCGGGCGCGGTGCGCCGGGTGCGCGCCGCGACGCAGGCATTGGCGACCGAGAACGGCCCCGCGCACCATCACCAAGTTCACATCGACGGCCTCGAACCCGACACGCTCTATGCGTGGCGCGTGCAGGGGCAGGGCACGTGGAGCCCGTGGCGACAGATGCGCACCGCGGCCGACCCCGGCGCGCCACTCACGCTCCTCTACTTCGGCGACACCCAGAACCAGAACGCCAGCCTGGTCTCGCGCGTAATGCTCGAAGCGCTGCGGCACGCACCGGACGCGCGGCTCGCGCTGTATGCAGGCGACCTGGTCAGCGGCGGCGGCGGCGAGGACGACAACGAATGGGGAGAGTGGTTCGATGCCGTGGGGCCGGTGGCCTCAACCACGGCCATCGCACCGACGGCGGGCAACCACGAGTACTTCAAGGAGTTCGAGGACACCCCGCAGGAGCGGCGCGTGCTTGGCGCGCACTGGCCGCGCACCTTTGTTCTGCCGGACAATGGCGCCCCGGGGACGGAGGCGACGACCTACTGGTTCGATGCCCACGATGCACGCGTGGTGGTGCTCGACGGCACCTCGGCGCTCGACCTCGGGACCGCGCAGGCGCAGGCGGCCTGGCTCGACGGCGTGCTGCGCGCCAACACCCGCACGTGGACGATCGTGACGATCCACCAGCCGATGTTCTCGCCGCGGCAGGACCGCGACAACGCGCTGCTGCGCGAGCACATCCTGCCGGTGCTGGAAGCGCATCGCGTCGATCTGGTGCTGCAGGGCCACGACCATGTCTACGGGCGCCGCGGCGGGCTGACTGACCAGGCGACGCCGCAGTACGTGGTGAGCGTGGCCGGCGCCAAGCAGTACCGGGTCTCGCCGCAGGCGCGTCGCGACATGGATCCGGTGGCGGAGGATACCCAGCTGTTCCAGGTGCTGCGTATGGATGGTGCCCGGTTGGCGTACGAGGCACGCACGGCCACCGGCCGCCTCTACGACGCGTTCGAACTGCACCGCGAGGGCGACCACACGCGCCTGGTCGAGCATCCGGACGCGCGCATTCCGCAGCGCGACTGCCCGCGCGACGCAACGCCCAAGGGCCGGGCGGACCGATGCTGGGAGTGACGCCAGCCGGTGTCGTGCTGGCGTTGCTCGTCACGCTGGCCGCACCGCTGGCATCCGCGCAGGCTGCGCACCCGCTGCACGTGGCGCAGCCGGAAGCGGCTCCGGCCGAAGCGCTGTTGGCGGTGGAGATCCCCACCGGTGGCCAGGTCAAGTACGAGCTGGGCGGGGATGGCCTCCTGTACGCCGACCGCTTCATGTCGATGGCGGTTGCATATCCGGCCAACTACGGATCGCTGCCGTCGACGCTGGGCGGCGATGGCGACCCGCTCGACGCGCTCGTCCTCACCCGCGTTCCGCTGCAGCCCGGCGTGCTGGTGCGGATGCGTCCGGTCGGCGTGCTGCGCATGCGCGACGGTGGCGAGGACGACGAGAAGCTCATCGGCGTTCCGGTCGACGCGGTGGATCCCACGTATTCCGGCATCCGCGACCTCGGCGACCTGCCGTCTGCCGAGTTGCAGCGGATCGAGGGCTTCTTCCGCGTCTACAAGGATCTGCCCTCGCGCGAGGACAGTCGCCGTATCGAGCTGGGCGGCTGGGGCGACGCAGCGCAGGCGCGCGCGCTGTTGCGCGAGGCCATGGAGCGCTTCGCCAGCGCCGGTGGGCACTGACGGCACGGGTCACGCTGCGTCGGCCCGCGTTCTGCAACCCTGCGTTCCATGCCTGCCCCTGCCCAAGACCCGGGGCGACCCCATCCTTGCGGCATGTCCATCCACCGGATCCGCACATGAGCGCCATCGACCCGATCCGCTACGCCCGTGTTGCCGGCCGGCTGCGCGGCATGCCCGCCTCGGACGGCGCCGGCGTACGCCTGACCCGCGTGATCGGCAGCCCCCAGCTTCCCGACCTCGATCCGTTCCTGCTGCTCGACGAATTCGGTACCGATCGCGCCGAGGACTACATCGCCGGCTTCCCGGAACATCCGCACCGCGGCTTCGAGACCGTGACCTACATGCTCGACGGCCGCATGCGCCATCGCGACAACAAGGGCCATGAGGGGCTGCTGGTACCCGGCGGCGTGCAGTGGATGACCGCCGGCAGCGGCCTGGTGCATTCGGAAATGCCCGAGCAGGAAGCCGGCCGCATGCGCGGCTTCCAGTTGTGGGTGAACCTGCCGGCGAGGGACAAGATGACCGCTCCGCGCTACCAGGAGTTCGGCCCCGAGCGCATCCCGCTGGTGCGCCCGGCCGAAGGCGTCGAGGTCAGGGTGATCGCCGGCGAGGTCGACGGTGTCGCGGGCCCGATCGCCCAGCCGGCCACCGACCCGCTGTATCTCGACCTCGCCCTGGACGCAGGCCGTGACTGGACGCACCTGCTGCCGGAAGGCCACAACGCCTTCGTCTATGTCTACGAAGGCGCGCTGACCGTGGGCGAGGGCGATGACGCGCGGCCGCTGCCGGCGCAGGAACTCGCGGTGCTGGGCGGTGGTGATGTGCTGCGCCTACGGGCGGACGTCGCGACGCGCGCGATCATCGTCGCCGGTCGGCCGCTGCGCGAGCCGGTCGCCCGCCACGGCCCCTTCGTCATGAACACCCGCGAGGAACTGATGCAGGCCTTCGTCGACTTCCAGGAAGGCCGCTTCTAGCGGGCTGCAAGGCGACCGTATCGCGGTCGCCGCAGCCCTCAGTTCGCCGAGAACCGCGCCTCGTCGAAGCGCAGCGATTCCACCAGCCGCTGGTTCTCCTGCAGCTGCTCGCTGGTGCGCGCATGCAGCCACACGTGCATGACCTGGCCGTTGTCGAGTTCCACCAGCGTCTCGCGCACCAGGGTCGACGGGTCCGCCGCCACCTCGCCGCGATACCAGCGGATCTCCTGCCCGGCCACCACGCCGCGCTCCTCGCGGTTGCTGCGTGCCGGCTCGAACGGCGAACTGCCGGCCAGGTACAGGCCGAATGCCTCGCGGCCGTCGGCATCGGTGGCCCGGCAGATCAGGAATGAATCGCTGCTGCGCTGCGTCCAGGTGAGCGCCGCATCGCCGGGCAGGCGAGGGCATTCGTCGGCCTGCTGGGCGTATGCCAGCGGCGCGAACAGCGTGGACAGCAGGATGGCGGCAGCGGCGCGCGGCAGCCGGCGTGTGGTTCTGGTCATTCGACATTCCCCCTTGTTGGTCACCGCGCGATCCCCATCGCGCATCGGACCTTCCCGCTCACGACCTTAGACCTGTGCGGGCGCCATTACAAATTGCGAACTGCGTCGCACTTTCGGCCAGATCGGTCACACGTGAGCGCAGGACACCGCCGCTAGCGTGGTTGCAGATGCGGCATGATCGCCGACCGCCATGCGGCCAGCTTCTCCTCGAGGCGCATCGCGGCATGGGCCGGGCTGGTGGAGGGCAGGGTGGTGGTGGTGACGTACCGCCGCAGCGACGGCGCCACATGCCGGGCGAACATGCGAGCCGCCGTCCCGCCGTTGAGTGCCACCAGCGTGATCCGTGGATGCGCGGCGAGGAAGGCGTCGAAGTCATTGACCACGATGCTGCCGGGGTCGATCCGCGCATCCAGGCTGCCGTCGCGCACGCAGTGGGCCAGCACGTCCCACAGCGCGATACCGGCATCGGTCAGCCGCGGCAGGCGCTGCAGGTACGGCAGTTGCGGGCCAGCGCCGGCGATCGCACCCATGATCGGCCAGAACGCGTTGCGCGGATGCGCGTAGTACTGCTGCGCCGTGAGCGAGGCGGCGCCCGGCATGCTGCCCAGCACCAGCACGCGCGCATCCGCGGCGGCGACCGCAGGCAGGCCTTCAAGCATCGTCATGGCGCGGAAGCGGGATCGCGCCGCGCGGCCGCCCTCAACTCAGAATTCGCGCTTCGACAGCCGGGCATCGCCATCGGCGCGGATGCGGACCTCGTAGACCTCGCCGTACACGCTCTCGTCGATCGGCCGCACCGGGCACGCGCACAGGGTGGACACCAGCATCGGCACCGTATTGCTGTGGCCGACCACCAGCACCTGCTGGCCGACGTGGCGCAGGTGCATCACCGTCACCGTCTCCGTGGGCGGTGCGCTGCCGTCGTATTCGCGGACCTCGAGCCCCTTGGCATCCGCCAGCGGGCGTGCCGTCTCGCGGGTGCGGCGGGTGGCCGTGGAATAGATCGCCGACAGCGGAACATCGGCCAGCAGTGTCGCCAGCGCCTGCGCGCGTGCGCGCCCGGCCGCGGTCAACGGTGGATCCTCGGCCGGGGCCTCGGCCTTTTCCGCGTGGCGCACCACGATGAACACGGTGTCCGACCCCGGCTTCGGCAGGCCGGCACAGGCGGACAGGAGGATCAGCAGCGGCAACAGCAGCAGGCGGCGCATCGGGGTTCCGGATCGGGGCAGCCCGTGCATGATGCCGGCGCCGGCACGCGCTGACAAAGTCGGCGGTGCCGGGCGGCCCCGCAGCAGGCGTCAGCGCAGCACATACGAAGCGAGCACGCTCTGCACTTCGTGGATGTCGAGCTGCTTGTTGAACTGCCTCTGGATCGGCACCGGATTGCCCGACAGCCAGATCTTCAGCTCCGCATCGAGGTCGAACGAGCCAGCGGTTTCCACGCTGAAATGGACCACGCTGCGGTAGGGGATCGAGTGGTAGGACACCTTGCTTCCGGTCAGGCCCTGCTTGTCGACCAGCACCAGGCGCTTGTCGGTGAACACGAAGTAGTCGCGGATGAGCTTGTACGCGTGCTCCACCGTTTCCCCCGGCGCCAGCACCCGGCCGAACTCCTGCTGGATCCGCGCAGGGTCGATCTTCGACGCATTGCCGAGCAGCCCATCAAGAATTCCCATCGTCGAACCTTTGGATTGGAGGTGTGGCGGGGTCGTGGTGCGCAGAGGCGGGACGGTCAGTCGGCATGGCCGGCGGCTGCCCGCAGCGGCGCCATTGCCTGGTTGATGCCGAGCCCCACCAGGCCGGCAACCAGTCCCAGGTACACCGGGCGGCCGGTCGGATCGCCAATCACATGGATCAGGTGATAACAGCAACCCAGGCCGATGCCCAGGAGCGCCAATCCGAGCACGACGCGCGTCGATCGCGACGCATGCCTCGCAGTGAGGAACCGAGCGCCGGCGAAAATGAAACCACCAGCGATCGCGAGTGCAGCGAGCGAATTGCCGTCGAACCAGAACGTGTCCATCGCACCTCCCCGGGAAAATCAGCCCGTGCCGTCAGACGGGCATGCCACGCGCAGGCTTATGGACTGGCTTCGGCCTGCAGATGATGCCTGAGAACGCCGTCACCGCGGCATTCATCGCCTGGTGCCACGCATGCCGGTCGAAGCCGTCCGGATCCTCGCAGATGCGTCGCGCCGAGTGTTCGAAGGCAGGTGGACATGGCGCCAGATAGGCGACGACTCACATCGCGTGGCCGCGACTCGAAGATGTCCAGTCGCTGCGCCCCGGAGTCGTCACCGAAGGTATCTCCGGGATGGTTGAGGGTCACGACCACGAAACCGGCATCGGCCAACGCCTCCGCCGTATCGTGGTGCCCGAGGGACGTGCCCCCCTGTCCATGCGACACGACGATCAAGGGCAGCGACTCGCCCGACACCGCGCAATCCCGGATGCCTCGAACCACGTAGGGCCCAAGCTGCTGCGTTTCCGCAGCGGCCGCGCAGGGGCTCCACACGATGGCTTCGACAGGCGGCTGTCCATCCGACCCCGGGATCTCGAGATGCTGGTAGCCGGCAGCCGAGGCAATGCCGCCGGTGAGAGCGATACCCGCGGCCAGGACGAGTGCTGCGAGTCCGGGAAAGCGACGTGGTCTGGCCAGGTTCATCGCGGCGGCCTACTGCACCCGGAAGTCATTGATATCGAATCCCCGCGGCGGCGGTGGCATGACAGCCGCCAACAACAGATAGACGACGATTCCGCCGGCGCCGGCCGTAAGCAGTGTGCCGAAACACCATGCGATCCGGACGCTTCCGGGCCGCCAGCCGAAGTGGCTGGCGATTCCACCGCAGACGCCGAACAACCACTTGTCCCGGGACCGGGTCAGTCGACGCTTCTCTGGCGATGACATGGAGGCTCCCGGGTCTGGTCTCTGATCCGCGGCGCCATGCATGGCACCGGTCTGATGGGAGGTCACCCCGTCGATACGCTCGACGCAGCCGACCCGTTGTACTGCAACAGATCCCGGAGATTGCCATACAGATCCCGGAATACGGCCACAGTCCCACCACCACCCAGCGCTTGCCTTCGTCGGGGCGTGGCGAGTCCTCGACCAGACGGAACCCGAGCGTGCCGACGTAGAACGCCAAGGCCTCGTCGTAATCACGGACCAGGAGCGAGACGTGGGCAAGTGCCTGCTGCATGGCGAACCCGGGCCCAGCGTTACGTTTTCCCGCCCCGCGGCGCAGCCGGGCGCTGGCGGACAGACCAGCCCAACAGCACCAGCCACGACAGAAGCGCGAGATAGGTCGGCAGACGGAACACACTCGATGTGTCGAGCGAAAAACTCCGCGCCAGGAAGAAAATGCAGGCCCACAGGGCCACGTTCGCGGCGGCAATCAGGAAGCGGGAGCGGTGACGGGTTGCAAGTGCGATCACGCTGGGCATCAGCGCGACCGGCGCGGTCGCGAAAAAGAAGATGAGAACGAGTGTCTGGTTCATGCGCGAGGCTGGATTGCGGAGGCGGTCAGTTGGCCCGGCACCCGGGCCGTCGAACACGCGTCAGTCCGGGAGCAGCAGGCCATCCCGAGCAATCCTCGCATTGCATGCCGGGCACCACCAGCCTCCGGGCATCACCTCGCGCAAGCCCGAGGGCTTGGGAAAGCGGGCATGCCGGCGGCATCGGGGCCTGACCCCCACGCAACACTCCAGCGGCGGCAAACAACGGCTGGGCGAGATCAGCCGCCGCGGCGACAGCTACCTGCGCACGTTGCTGATCCAGGGCGAGAAGCAGCTTGCAGCGGGCGAATGCCGTCCCGCATGGCACGGCTGATCCCCGTGCATGGGCGAATCCGATGAATGAGAGAGGCCTTCGGGTGCGGTTTTTACCCTGGTCCGGATCAGCAACACCGATCCAGCAAGACCGATTACGGAAATGCAGTCTGGCAACGCTTCGATCACCCATCACTCTGGCGAGTGTTCCTGCAATACCGACAACAGGAAAACAGCAAATGCCTCAACGCTCAGGCGCGGCGCTCATGCACTCGGAGTTGACCGGAAGCTCCTTACGGCATTGTGGACCGCCCAGATTTTCATAGACACTCATCGGCCGCTTTGCGCGTAGCGCCTTTCGAACTCTACCGGTGAGACATCGCCAGCGGAACCATGCCGACGAACCGGGTTGTAGAACATCTCGATGTAGT